>CAIYDX010000269.1 GCA_903925005.1 uncultured Geobacteraceae bacterium | reverse complement strand
TTCTTTAGCTGTCTTGGCGCTGACCAAAAGCTCTTTTGCCTTTTCAAGGAACTGGTGACCACCTGCTCTACGTGCCATGACTCACCTCCGGATAAAGAGAATGAGACATTTATATCATACTTGAATTAGAAATGGAATTACTCACCCCCTCCGCCAAGCACTTTGTAAAATGTCACCACATTGGTCAGCCGGGCAAGCTGCACGTTTATCAGAGCCTGCTGAGCGCTGTAAAGTGAACGCTGCGAATAGAGGACGTTCAGATAACTGTCGACCCCTTTGTCGTAACGGGCCATGGTGAGACGGTAACTTTCACTGGTCGCATCGGCAAGCGATTGCTGCGCGGCAACCTCTTCGTTGATGGTGCCTTGCTGGGCCAGCGCGTCGGCCACTTCCCGAAAAGCTATCTGGATAGCCTTCTCATACTGAGCCACCATGATGTCACGGTCAACTTCGGCCACCTTCAGATTCGCCTTGTTGCTGCCGGCGTCGAAGATCGGGATGGAAATTTGCGGGGCAAATTGCCAAGCAAAAGAATCTTTATTAAAGAGTCCGGACAGCCCTTCGCTGCCGAAGCCGACAGACGAGACCAAGGTAATTTTGGGAAAGAACGCCGCCCGCGCCGCGCCGATATTGGCATTAGCTCCCTTAAGCTGCCCTTCGGCCTGGAGGATGTCAGGGCGACGGAGCAGCACGTCGGAAGGCAGTCCGGGGGGCACCCCCTTCATGGCGGCGAGAGTATCGGTAAACTTCTTCGGGAGCAGTTCCGCCGGTATCGACGAGCCCACGATTGAATTCAGGGAGTTCTCATCCTGAGCAACCAGGGTCGTGAAACGGGCGATGTCCACCCGTGCCGCATCCACGCTGGTCTGAGCTTGATTGAGATCGAGGGTCGAGGATACGCCCGCCTCGAAGCGACGCCGGATGAGCTGGTATGATGACTGCTGGCTGGTCAGGGTTTCCTTGGCGAGCTGTAAACGCTCCCGGTCGGCCATCAGGGTCAGGTAGGATGAGGCAACCTGGGAAACCAGGCTAATCTGCACGCTGCGCCGTGCCTGTTCTGTAGCAAGGTATTGCTGCAGCGCCTGATCCTTGAGGCTCTGCACTCGGCCGAACAGGTCCAGCTCATAAGAGGCGACGCCGAGGCCTACGCTGTATTGATCGACGGTTACGGGCTTGCCGGTAGAGGAAAAACCTGCAGGGATCCGCTGATAGTTGGCGCCGGCAGTGGCGTTGATCTTGGGGAAGAGATCGGATCTGCGGATCTGAAACTGTGCCTGTGATCTCTCTATGTTGAGAAGCGCCACACGCAGGTCGCGGTTGTTTTCCAGTGCCAGTACGATCACCTTCCGAAGTTGCGGATCGACAAAAAACTCCTGCCAGGGAATGTCGGCTAACTGCTTTTGCGACTGTTTGGCGACTTCAGCCGTATATGCGGGGCCGCTGGGCCAGGCTGCCGTTACCGGCGCATCGGGCGTCACGTATTTCGGAGCCATACTTGAACAGCCGCTCAGGCAAAAGAGCGTTCCAAGAGGGATGCAGAGGGCTGTCGTCATGCGTTTCATCCGTATCATGTCAATGTCCCTCCAAAGTTTTGATTGAATCGGTCGGTTGTTCCGGAACATCGTGATGCTTGTATTTCTTTCGGCCAAACAACCGTGACACCATGACAAAGAAAAACGGAATAAATATCAGGTCGATGAAGGTGGCCGAGAGCAGCCCCCCGGTAACGGCGGTGCCGATAGCGTTCTGGGCTGCGGCCCCGGCCCCCTTGGTCAGCGCCAACGGCAGGGTGCCGAAGAAGAAGGCCAGAGAGGTCATGATGACCGGACGGAGTCGAATCTTCACCGCTGTCAGGGTGGCCTCAACCAATTCATGCCCCTGGTGCATCTGTTCCTTGATGAACTGGATGATCAGGATGGCATTCTTGGTGGAGAGTCCCACGGTGGTGAGCAGACCGATCTGGAGATAGACGTCGTTGGGGAACATCCTCAGTTTTACCGCGACAACCGCTCCGACAAGTCCGAGCGGCAGCATCAGCAGGTTGACGAAGGGAATGGTCCAACTCTCATACAGCGCCGCCACGGAGAGGAACACCACCAGCAGCGATATTGCATAGAGCGCCGGCGCCTGGGCGCCCGCGTTCCTTTCCTCATAGGAGAGACCGGTCCATTCGTAACCGATGCCGGGCGGCAGCTGAGTTGCCATTTTTTCAACCTCGGCCATGGCTTCGCCGGTACTTATTCCCGGCGCGGCCTGACCCAGGACCTCCACGGACGGAATGCCGTTGTATCGTTCAAGACGGGGCGAACCATACTGCCAGCGGGACGTTGCAAAGGCAGAGAACGGAACCATCTGGCCGCTCTTGTTGCTGACATACCAGCCGTTGATATCCTCCGGCAGCATGCGGTAATTGGGATCGGACATCAGATAGACCTTTTTGACCCGGCCGTTCTGAATGAAGTCGCTGACGTAGGTGCTTCCCCAGGCCGTGGAAAGCACATTATTGATATCCGCCTGGGATACGCCCAGAGAGCCGGCCCGTACATCGTCAATGTCAAGCTTGAACTGGGGTGAGTCGTCCTGGCCATTGGGGCGCACTGAGGTCAGCTTGGGGTTTTTCATGGCCAACCCCAGTAGCTGGCTGCGCGCCTCCATCAGCTTTTCATGCCCCAGACCGCCACGATCCTGCAGTTGGAAGTCAAAACCGTTCGCCACCCCCAGTTCGAGTACCGCCGGTGGTGAAAAAGCAAAGGCTATGCCGTCACGAATTCCGGAGAAGGCTTTCATGGCCCGACCGGCAATTGCGCGTGCTTTCAAATCGGGGGTTTTGCGCACATCCCAATCCTTCAGCTTCACCCAGGCCAGCCCCATGTTTTGCCCACGACCGGCAAAACTGAACCCGGCCACGGTGATGATCCCCTCAACCGTTTTAGATTCCTTTTCTAGAAAATGTTGTTCCATCTGCCGAATAGTCTGGATGGTCCGTTCCTGGGTGGCACCTGCCGGCAGTTGAACCTGGCAGAGGAGAAAACCCTGGTCCTCATCCGGCAGGAACGAAGTAGGGAGATGCAGGAAAAAATAGGCCATGGCAACCACAATTGCAGAGTAGACCATCAGGTAGCGAATCGGTTTACCGAAGGAGCGGCCGACTATTCCTTCGTATTTGTCGCGGCAGAACTCGAACGCCCTGTTGAAGTAGCGGAAAAAACCTGAGAACCAGCCGGTCTCGCCGGCATGATGCCCCTTTTCGACCGGTTTAAGGATCGTTGCGCAGAGCGCCGGCGTCAGGATCATCGCCACGAATACCGACAGGATCATCGCGGAGATGATTGTAATGGAGAACTGCCGGTAGATGACGCCGGTGGAGCCGCCGAAAAAGGCCATGGGAAGGAAGACCGCAGCCAACACGGTGGCGATGCCCCAGAGGGCGCTGGTGATCTGTCCCATCGACTTGATGGTCGCTTCCTTGGGCGGAAGCCCCTCCTCGGTCATGATGCGTTCGACGTTCTCGACTACGACAATGGCGTCATCCACCAAAAGGCCGATGACGATGACCAGAGCGAACATGGTCAGGGTATTGATGGAGAAACCGCAGGCTGCCAGCACTCCCATGGTTCCCAGCAGAACCACCGGCACCGCTATGGTCGGGATCAGGGTGGCTCTGATATTCTGCAGGAAGAGAAACATGATGATGAAGACCAGGAAGACCGCTTCAATCAGCGTGTGGACTACCTCTTTGACGGAGATTTTGACAAAGGGGGTGGAGTCGTAGGGATAGACAACCTTTACGCCGGGGGGAAAATATTTGGACAGCTCCGCCATCTTGGCTTTGACTCGGTCGCCGGTTTCCAGAGCGTTGGCTCCGGCCGCCAGGCGGACCGCCATGCCTCCCAGCGGTTTGCCGTTGTAGTAGGACTGGATTTCATAGTTCTCGGTGCCGATCCTGCTCTCGGCCACATCCTTGAGTTTGACCGTTGATCCGTCGCTGTTGGTGCGCAGGATGATGGCGTCGAACTGATCCGAGTCCTGCAGCAGGGCCCGCGCGTTGATAGTGGCATTTAACTGTTGCCCTTTTGTAGCGGGGAGGCCGCCGAACTGTCCGGCCGAGACCTGGACGTTCTGGGCCTGCAACGCCGTGATTACGTCGTTGGTGGTCATATGGTAGTTGTTCAGCTTGGCCGGGTTCAGCCAGATCCTCATGGCGTTCTGGGTGCCGAACAGCAGCAGTTCACCCACACCATCCAGGCGGCTGACAATGTCCTGGAGATTGGAAACCATATAGTCGGTCAGGGAGTTGCGATCCATGGAGCCGTCTTCCGAGACCAGACCGACGATCAGTAGATAGTTCCTGCTGGATTTGAGCACCGAGATCCCCTGTTTCTGCACTATCTGGGGCAGAAGCGGCACGGCAAGCTGCAGTTTGTTCTGCACCTGCACCTGGGCGATATTGGGGTCGGTGCCGGCCTTGAAGGTAAGGATAATAGATACTGCGCCGGATGAGTCGCTGGTGGAGGCCATGTAGATCAGGTTGTCGATGCCGTTCAGCTTCTGCTCGATGACCTGTGTTACCGTATCTTGCACGGTCTGGGCCGAAGCGCCCGGATAGGTGGCGTTGATGGCAATATTCGGCGGAGCGATTGCCGGATACTGCGAGACCGGCAGCTTCTTGATCGACAGTAGACCGACCAGCATGACCATGATAGTGATCACCCAGGCAAAGATCGGGCGATTGATGAAAAATTTAGGCATGAATCGGCTCCTTTATTTTTTGGCTGGTGGCTGTTGTGGGGCGCCGGCGGGAGTCGTTGCAGGGGCGCTGCCAAATGGAAAAGTTTTGACCTGCGTTCCAGGCCTTGCCCTCTGCACCCCCTCCAGGATAACACGATCCCCCGCTTTCAGGCCTTCGCTGACCAGCCAGTTGTCGCCAACCGTACGGACTACCTTGATCTGGCGCGGCTCCACTTTCTCATCTGCTCCCACCGTCATAACCATGGCTTCCCCTTTCGGATTACGGGAAACACCACGTTGCGGCACAAGGATGCCGTTTTCGTTTACCCCCTCCTCCAAAACGGCACGCACAAACATGCCGGGGAGAAGCGTTTGCTTGGGATTGGGAAAGATCGCGCGCAGGGTGACGGAACCGGTGGTTTGATCAACCGTGACTTCCGAAAATTTGAGCGTTCCGGTCTGCGGGTACGGAGAGCCGTCTTCCATGAGTAATTTCACCTGTGCTGAACCACTTTTTTTCAATATCCCGTTTGCAAGATTCTGCTTCAATCTAAGCATCTCGGCGGTTGACTGGGTCACATCGACAAACATGGAGCCGAGCTGCTGAATGGTAGCCAGCGCCGCCGGCTGGCTGGCGGTTACCAAAGCACCGTCGGTCACGGTCGAACGGCCGATCCGTCCGGAGATGGGGGCAGTCACTTTGGTATAGGCAAGGTTGATACGGGCTGCTTCCACCGCCGCCTTGGTGGCGGCAACATCGGCTTCGGCCTGTTTGAGTCCGGCATGAGCATCATCGTTGTCCTGCTGGCTCACCGCCTTGATGCCGACCAGATCCTTGTAGCGTTCAGCCTTGAGCCGAACCGCCATAAGATTAGCCTCGGCCCGCGCTTCGGCCGCCTTGGCGCTGTCATAGGCGGCCTGATACATTGCCGGATCAATTTGATACAGCAACTGACCGGCCTTTACCTCGCTCCCTTCGGTAAATACCCGCCTCTGAATGATCCCGTTAACCTGCGGCCGAACCTCGGCAATCAGTTGAGGCGACGTGCGCCCTGACAGTTCGGTGGTCAGCAAAACGCTTTGTGGTTTAATCACTATTACTCCTACTTCGGGAGGACCACTTGGCGGTGGACTTGCACCAGGTTTTTTCTCGCAACCGGTCACCATCAGGATTACCGCGATAAATCCCACTATGTATATGTTCTTGAATCTACCGTTGATTTGCATGTAACACCTCAATATTAATTTTAAGAATGGACATTCATTCCCATATAGTTAAAAAAATGATTCCTATCTCCTGATCCCGTCCCAACTGGCTTCCATGATTTGCTCGATCATGGCATCGTCCAGTGTGATAAAACCTAGAATGTGATCCCGCACCACAGCCTTGAGTGGGCCAAAAGCCAATGCAAAGAGGACAACCATAGGAAGATCCTTGATCACCTGCTGGGAAACGCCCTCCTCTAGCAGCTGTCTATAAATATAGTTGTCCCCATTATTACTCAGAATAATGTTCCGGCGCACCTCCGCGCCGTAGGGGGAATTATGGAACTGCCCCAGGTAGCGGAAATCGGAAGGGTGCTCGATGAAGTACCGCATCAGCACCGTGATGATGTGATGAAATCGCTCCCTGATCGGCTTTTCCGGCGCGTACCCCGCCATAATGGCAGCGTAGATTCTCTCATCGATCTCCCGATAGAGATCTATTATCAGGGCATCCTTGTTTTCAAAATAGCGATAGATCGTTCCGGCTCCAACCCCTGCCTGTTCGGCGATCATTGCCATGGGAGCCCCATGATAACCGCGCTCGGCAATCAGTTCGAGAGCGGCACGTACGACCTTGTCACGCTTGTCGGATTTTGCCATCAGTAACCTCCAAATCAACGTATCCACTGCAAAATGCTGTGAAAACGGTACAAAAAAAATATGGAACGAATATTCATTCCTTTATTAATTATGTCAATACATTTTTTGCACAGAGGCTTGTAAACAAAGGTTACACTCTATTTGGAAATCAGACTTATTACTCAGCCGCGACCCTTTGATTTGCCGCCTACGAAGCAGAGTTATCCTGTATTCCCGTGACGTTTGCCGCACCCTTACCGGCCACCTGCGGTTTCCACCATCTGGGTCCGTAGAGGATTTGCACCTCCAAGTCAACAATCAACCACCATAGTTGTAACGAATGTAGGTCTGAGGCCTCTTGTGATCTAATTCATGTATCTCTCTTCGTACACAACTAACGGGCATGGCTTTGACCCGCCAGTTTTGAGCAGGTCGTAAGCCTTGTTGGACATTCGTCTTGTCAATTACACCATTATGGTGTATAAAGTCCTCATGGCCGAAAAGCGAAAACCCACATACGATCTTGATGCGTTTAAAGCAACTTTTGCCACTGTCGAAAGGCTTGCCGTCACAGGGTCAGCAATTCGTAGTGCAGCCTCGCTTGGATATGGTCGCGCCGAGATTGTAGGCACAATTCAGACAATGCAGCGAAGCCATTTCTATAAATCTATGACAGCTTATGCAGATTCCAGACTGTGGCAGGACGTGTATCATGTCCCATCACCGGTGTGCATGCTGTACGTAAAGTTCACGGCCGACACCATAACCGAGTTCTTACTGTTGTCGTTCAAGGAGAAAGACAATGACTAATCCCGTCTGTCCGGAAACAGGAGCACCTATGTATCGTGGGGTGCGTCCTATGACTCTTATCTATAAAGGCGCGAGTCTTACTTTCGATATGCCCGGTTGGTACTGCGACCAATCAGAGGAAAGCATCCATACCGGTGAGGATATGAAACTTTCTGATCGGAAGTTGAATCTCCTTAAGGCTAGGTGTGAAGGAGTGCTGGAGCCGGAAGAAATTCGCCGTATCCGAAAGAAACTTCATCTTTCACAGGAACAAGCAGGTTTTTTGATTGGCGGCGGTCCTCGGGCTTTCCAGAAATACGAAAGCGGCGACTTGTTGCCCAGCCGGGCGGTTAGCACTGCTCTGGTGTTACTCGATCATGACCCGGCAGCATTGTCAGTGCTTGAGACATACAAAAAAGCTGCCTAAGCCTTATGGTTCATCTGAATGGATCAGAGTCGATACCGGAATCAATCCAACCGGAACTGGAAGCTCAAATTAAGGTAGTTGGGAGGTTGCGTGATAAGAATTTTGAAGCTGGGTATGACGGGGGATTTCAAACAACATGACCAATAAAACGCCAAAACAGCATGCGGCGCAGATGTTTATCCCCGGGGATGAATCTGCTGATGCAGGCGTTTCAACCGCTCTCTGGTAACGTGGGTATAGATTTGCGTACTGGCCAGGTCTGCATGCCCCAGCATTATCTGTACGCTACGCAGATCCGCGCCATTTTCCAGCAGATGGGTGGCAAAAGAGTGGCGCAGGGTGTGCGGTGAGATATTTTTTCGGATAGCCGCCAACGCCGCCCGTTTCTTGATGATATTCCAGAAAGCCTGGCGGCTCATTGCTTCACCCAAGCGAGAAAGAAAAAAACAGGGATTTTGGCGCAACGGATCCTGTTTAAGCCGCACCGTTTCCAGATAGGCAGCTACCCGCTGCCGTGCCGATTCGCCGATCGGCACCAGACGTTCCTTATTCCCTTTTCCAACCGTCATCAAGTAGCCGGAATCGAGGTTCACTTCGCGCAGCTTGAGATTCACCAGTTCCGACACCCGCAGGCCGGTTGCATACAGCAGCTCCAGCATGGCGTGGTCGCGCAGGTCCTCGCCCCGCTCTCCCAGGCATGCGGCAAACAGGGCATCAACTTCGCGGCCATCCAGAAACTGCGGCAGTTTGTAAAGCATGCGCGGCGCTTCGATTATCGTAGCCGGATTGCTGTCGGCATAGTTTTCAATCATCAAAAATTTGTGGAACATGCGGATGGCCGACAGGCAGCGGGCACGACTGCGGGGACCGATATTCTGTTTTTGCAGGACAGCCATGAAAGCGGCAATGTCGGCTGGGCCGACATCGGACGGTTTTTGCCGCCCCGACTTTTCGAGAAAGTCCAGATAGCGGACAAGATCCAGGCTGTAGGCGCTCCTGGTATTGAGCGAGAGCCCTTTTTCCACGGCAAGATAGGATATGAAGAGGTCGAGGTAATCGTTCAGTCTGAATTCTCCGTTGTAAATATTATCTTGTAAAAAGGATTCATTACTGCGGTGGAGGTCTGCCGGTTCTAGTTACAAACTCAATATCTTCCCTGTTTTTGGTAATACGTTCAGCACAAAAGTTCCAGATCCGATAACTCTCAACACCCAGTATTGTAATCCCGGCCCCGAATACCGCCCAAAAATTATCTTCAAGGGATTTACTGAAATAATAAAAGAGGAAAAAGCCTGCCAGATATCCGACATGGCTGAAGCTGCTGCCATGTTCAACCTCTGCGGTCATCCGGGAAAGACTTAATACTATTGCGGAAAATGTATATAGAATTAATGCGATACTGATGATGCCGGCCGATGGCGGTTTACCTAAGACTGCGATTACTTTGTCGGGAGCGGGAAGAAAATCAAATCCATACCATGCAAGAATACAGACGACAAGAAACAGCGAAAGCGCCAGAACCCCTCGAATGGAAAAGCGATGCAAACGGTTTATTTCATCGGTTAGTTTTTGTCGAAGTAAAGCAGCGCCGTCCGCGCTGTTATCAGCCGACAGCTGATTTTCACATATGTCTGACATGCAATCCCCGATAGCCAAACGTATAAAACCATATTTTCAGGATGGCGGTTTTTTTCCGACACTATCCATTTTAACGTTGTAGTAATTTGTGGCTATTGTAAATAAAATATATGGGATTGATGTGCCGTCAGGCAACTTAATCTTAAATTGCCTGCACTGCTCTCCCTCCGGTTGTTTAAAGTCACATGAATATTTTATACACCGCAAGCCATTGCCAACAATCTAATAACAAACTGTAATTACTATAAATCAATATAAATACTGGCGTTCAATAGTATAAATTATTAATACAGTTAGCTCATTCAATATTCAGCCATCTAGGACTAACAGCACCCAATATAAGATCAATACATAGAGTTTTAAGCTAGTTATACAATCATAATATTATTTGGCACCAACTATGCAGAACAATACTCAGAAAGTGCAAATATTTCGTCAATAAAAGGAGGCCGCAAATGAAACTCAATATTATATTAACCACGCTGTTGATTGTTACCGGAATTGTCGTTCCGGGTGTTGTTTTTGGCACAGATATTATCCCTCAGGCAAGTTTTTTGGCAATATTCTTGAAATTCCTCAGCTTCATAACCCTGATTACCCTCGCAGCGGATGTAATTTCTTATACCGCTTATCGGGAGAAAGGTGATCATTAAGCCGTTGTTAAAAAAGAACCGAAACTCTTGATTCAGATGTATTAATAAACGAGTGAAAGGAGATAGTATGAAAACGCTAGCGACAGTGATAACAATTTTAGTACCAGCGACTGCATTTGCGGCGACTGGGATGCGTGAAGACAGTAGCGGGATTTTCGTGTGGGTATTTCTCGGTTTTTGCGCTCTGATAGTGGTAGCTCAGGTTGTACCGGCATTGTTATTGATGTTTGGAATGGCCAAAGGTATTTCCTCTGTAGTTCATGAAGAAATGGCTCCTATAAAGAAATAACAAGGGGGAAATATGAAAAGTTGCAACTCCTGAAAGGCCGCCTCTTGGTGGCCTTTCAATTTGGGATTTCATCAAAATAGATATGTAGCTGGCAGTGAAGGCAATTGCGCAAGACCAGAAGGGTCACGCCGTTGACGTGGAAATAGTAGCCGCGCCTTGGACATCTGCTTACCGCAACCAGGAAAGTGACAGCTATTAACAGAGCCAGCCAGATACCAAAGAAAGTCCCCATTGAACTGTTTATTTGGGAAACGTTGTGGGGCACCACCTGTGCAAGAATATACAACAGCACCGTAGCAAAGAGGTATTTCCGACGCATTCTGGCTATTTTCATTACCCGCGCATTCATCACAGGGTCGGCTGGATTGTTCTCCAATTATGCACTCCCCAATAAGTTGCCGTACTCTTATTTTCTGAACATGAAATACCAAATCGAAAAGACGGATGAGCCACGGGTTTCTCTAGCCTGCAGAGATGAATTTGGCAAATTGACGGAATCAGTTAACCGGATAAACTAAAGTTTTGGCTGAGCGGATAGAGAGCTGAAAGAGTGCGGCGAGAGCTTTGAGCGCAAAGTCGAACGATTTGCATACTTATTTTTCATTGTCATGACCATATGTTAGCACACTTTTGATGGTGCTGTTCTAGTCATGACCCTAAATCTAAATATGAGTGTGAGTTGCATGTTTGATAATTGGTGATACAAGGATTGTAATGTCACGCACTTTCAGTATCCAGAGGCAGAATAAATCTGCGATGCATTGACATATATGTACTGAACCTGACCACGTAACACAAAAACAAAATATGAGAATAGAATTTACAGAACAGATATTGCTTTATCTGTCTTTTCATGGAAATCCGTTACAACAATCAGGAGCGCATCCATGTATACGTACTCTATGAAGTGCCTTATTTTACCCGCCATTCTAACATACTTCACATTATCAGTTTCTGAAGCGTCTTCTGGCCAGTCGAAAAATGATACATGCATGCAGTGTCATGAGCAAAAAGAGATCAAGAGTTCGGCGGGAATGAGTGTGTATATTGATCCAGGCAAATTTGCGGGGACTACGCATGCTATTGTGGGGTGCACGTCGTGTCATGACCGTGTTACATCAAAGCATCCGTTCAATGGCTACCGGCCACCTAAAGCACTCTGCAAAGATTGCCACAAGCCGGTTTCTGATGAATACGAAAAAAGCATTCACGCTTCAAAAGCCCGGTGCAATGACTGCCATAACCCGCACGAGGTACGGCTTCCGGTGGTCATGTCCAGCGACGAGATCAATAGCAAGTGCGCTAAATGCCATGATTCTAGAAAAACAATTCAAAGTCATTCCAAATGGCTCCCACAAGCGGAACTGCATATCGATTCGCTCCTCTGCATAACCTGTCATACCGGTTCACAGGAGTATGTCATAACAATGTCCATCGAAAGCCGTCTGCCCGGCTCCGGGAATGGCTTCAAAATGGCCACCTATGAAGAGCTTGCCACTTTAGCGAAAGTGGGAAAGATCAGCAGCATCATCGACCGGAACGGAGACAATCTTGTCTCTCTCCAGGAACTGAGGGAATTCAATCATAAGCTGCGCGGACAAAATATGCGCGTGTGGGGCATGATGACACCCGAGGTAATCACCCACAGCTACCAGATTCTAGGAAACCGCTGGGACTGTTCTTTTTGTCACGCATCCGGCCCGAAAGCAATGCAACAGAGTTTTATCGTTTTTCCAGGAAAAAATGGCGACTATACGAGACTTGCCGTTGAAAAGGGGGCCATCTTGGATATTCTTTACGGGACACCCGATTTCTACATGCTCGGCACCACCAGAAGCACGTCTCTCAACGTTATTGGCGCTTTGATCGTTGCTGCGGGGTTGTCCTTTCCTGTTGTTCATGGTTTCTTCAGATTTCTCACGAGGAAGAACAGAAAGGAAAATGATTATGAAGCATAACGAGATGGTGTATGTCACCCCCATGCCAGTGAGAATCTGGCACTGGCTGAATGCTTTTGGTATCGTTACACTCTGTGCTACCGGGCTGCAAATCAGGTTTCCCGAATACCTGCCCATCTTTGGTACCTATAAAGCTGCCATTCGCTTACATAATACCGCCGGCGCAGTTGTTTCCATTTCTTATATGCTCTGGCTCGGTTATTATCTGGTGGTTGCGAAAAGCCTGATAAAGCTCTACGTGCCTACACTTGAAGATCTTAAATCAGGAATTATTCGCCAGGCATACTTCTATTTTTTGACCTATTTTCTTGGCAGGCCCAATCCTCACCGGACAAAACCTGACAACAAGTTCAATCCGATGCAAAAAGCCGCCTATCTGATAATCATGTTAGTACTGTTGCCGCTGGTTATCGTAAGCGGAGCGTTCCTTATGTATATAGCACCGTTACGCGAACTATTCCTGCTGTTGGGCGGCATTAAAATGTTGGTCAGTGCACATTTTCTGCTGTCCTGCTGTTTTACCGCGTTTCTGTTTGTGCATATCTATCTGGCTACTCTCGGACATACTCCGCTGGCTCATTTTAAACCGATGTGGAATGGCTGGGAAGAAGAGGTCATCGAAGACGATAATCCTGACAATACGGGTGACATCACTCACTCAAAATAACTAATTTACGAAAGGATTGTATGAATTATCGAGTTAGCTTGTCTCTCGTTCCCTTGCTGTTATTATTCCAGAGTTATGCCTATGGTATCACCGTACCTGATGTCGTGTATACGACCAAAAATGCTGGCAAGGTCGTGTTCAGCCATGCGAAGCATACAACCAAGGAAGGAATGAGCAAAAACTGTCGTGCCTGTCACGATACGATATTTGACCTTAAAAAGAAGAAGCACTATTCGATGGCTGATATGGGTAAAATGAAGTCGTGCGGAGCATGTCACGGTAGCAAAGCTTTCGGTCTTGATAAGTGCGCCCGATGCCACATAACAAAAGAGGTATTATACAAAGTCAAAGCAACCGGTCCTGTCAAATTCAGTCATAAATACCATCTTACCAAAACAGCCGATTGCGGCACATGCCACCCATCCCTGTTTACCGCCGGAGCCAACAAGCGTTACTCCATGGCAGACATGGAAAAAGGAAAATCGTGCGGCGCCTGTCATGACTCAAAACAGGCTTTTTCAGTAAAAGAGTGTGCGAAATGCCATCCGACGCGAGACGTTCTGTTCGAGGAAAAAAGTACCGGCAATGTTCTGTTCAGCCATAAATCCCATCTGGGCCTTTACACCTGTGTTGATTGCCACATTTCAAAATTCAGTACGTTCCGGAATAGCAAGAAAGTCTCAATGAATGAGATGGAAGCCGGAAAATCATGTGGCAGTTGTCATGAGGGCAAAACGGCCTTCAGCGTCAAAGAAAAATGTGACGATTGTCACAAAATGTAGGGGGAAATATGTTTGCCACACTTGTAGGAAAAGCGCTCGTTCCGGTTGGCCTTGCCGTTACCGGTTTCATGGTGGTTTGCTGTCTCGTTTTATATTCCGCTATCCGAGAAGATCTGCTTCATGGCGAGATCGTGCATGCCACCAACCTTGCCGACACTATCCTCAAGTCAACCAGATATACCATGCACAAATCGGATCGGGAAACATTGGGAACTATCATCCTGAACGTAGGGCAACAGGAGGGCGTCAATCATGTCAGAATTTTCAACAAGAAAGGTATGGTGACTTTTTCGGCAAAACCTGACGAGATAAACCGCCAGGTGGACAAAAAATCAGAAGGCTGCATCGTCTGCCATAAAGGTGCTGTGCCGGTCACTAACCTGGGAAATATGCAACAAGCCCGTACCTTTAAAAACTCCGAGGGTATGGATATTATCGCCATTACTGCGCCTATCTACAATGAGCCTGACTGTTCAACCGCAGCGTGCCATGTCCATCTCCCCGGTCAAAAAGTTCTGGGTACTCTTGATATCGGACTGTCACGTGCTGAACACGCCAGATCTCTTGCCATGCTGCGAATCCAAATGATCATCTTTACCTTGATGAGTCTAATCCTCACGATAGGAGGAGTTACCGCCTTATTGAGAAGAAATGTTTTTCTCCCGATCCAGAGGCTGCGTACCTATGTGGAGTCTTTAGCACAGTGGAGAGAGATCCCGCAGCCGCCACCTCACCTGCCCCATGATCTTGACCTGATCGCGGCACGGTACTACGAGGCAAAAATGGAAACCAGAGACAAAACAACGACTACAAAGAACGAATGTAATAGAATTTCATGAGAAATGTGTGCGGGACAGGTGATTATATGACCGTGGAATATGACAATCAAAAATCATCTTGTAACGATGGTTCCGATACCTACGTCGTTATTCTTCGCTGTCAATACGAGCGCGAACTGGAGCATCTGAACAGATTATCCACCCGTGGAATTAGAGCAGTTGCGCTGTTTCTGGTCGTCAGCATGGCATCTTGGGGCAACCTCTCCTTCCTACCATCGCCTGATGCAGTAACCGCCTTATTAGGCAACCCTCCATCTTCCCGCGCAATCGGAATCGTTCTTCTGCTGTATACCTTCTCGGCAATAATCCTGAGTTTGGCCCGGATGGCTTCAGGTATTGAGCATCGAAGCAGCTTTTCGCATGTCGGTTACCTGACCGGTTTTTATTTTTTTTATTATTTTTGTAAAGCACTTGGCGATAATTATTGGGCAGTATTCGGAGCCGGCATCACTATTCTGGGCGTTGAAAGCTATCGGATTTGGACATTTTGCGCCGAAGGAATTTCCCGTAAAAAAGAAGCTCTCACCTTTATAACCAGAACAGGCAGGCCTCCCCCTGATGAGTTATACTGATCACCTTATTGATAGTTATCGTCCCATATTGATCCTATCAATTTAGCATATTTAATTAACTGAAAATTGGCATAAACCTGTATGGCCTGTTCTCAACACAGCAAGCTGCGAGGAATTTAACCCTGCATTTGTAGGGGACCTGTTATACTATTAAGTGAGCAGAAATGACATATTACGTTTAAGCTACAATTGCACTGTATGCGCTATTAATGCAGGCTGTTTTGTAGTCTGCCGGTATCGGATTTTGGGAGGTCGCCTCATGGAAGAGTGCAACATTCTCGTTGTCGACGATGAAGCGGTCATCAGGGACGGATTACAACGGATCCTGAATCGCGAAAGCTTTAGGGTGGATACCTGTAAAAGCGGCCACGCGGCCATCGAACTGCTTCAGCAGAAGGAGTTCGGGTTGATCATAACGGACCTGAAGATGCCGGGAATGGACGGTATCGAGGTGCTCAAGGCTGTCAAAGCGCTCCAGCCGAATGTGCCGGTCATCATGATTACCGGGTACGCCACGGTTGATACCGCCGTGGACGCGATGAAGCATGGCGCGGCCGACTATATCGCCAAACCGTTCACGCCCGAGCAGATTCTCGACAAGGTCAGGAGGGTCCTTGAACAGCGGACTATTACTATTGACGAGATCTGCCTCAGGAAAGAAATTATCAGCCATAATGGTTTTCATCAATTTATTGGTGAAAGCAGGGAGATGCAAAAAGTCTATCACCGGATAATTCACGTGGCCGCCACCAACAGCACGGTACTGATAACCGGTGAAAGCGGCACAGGCAAGGAACTGGCAGCTCGTGCAATCCATGAAAACAGTCCCAGAAAAGAAAAACCCTTCGTGGCGGTAGACTGCTCTTCGTTGGCGGAGACATTGCTGGAGAGCGAATTATTCGGACATGTAAAAGGCTCTTTTACCGGCGCGGTTCTGACAAAAACAGGGTTATTTAAAATTGCCGATGGCGGCACCCTTTTTCTTGATGAAATTTCAAACATCAGCCTGTCTACTCAGGCAAAACTGCTGCGTGTCCTTCAGGAACGTAAAATAACTCCAATCGGAGGCACTCAACTGGTGCCGATAGATATCCACCTTATTGCCGCAACCAACAAAGAGCTGAGGCTCCTGGTAAATGAAGGGCTATTTCGAGAAGACCTGTTTTTTCGCCTCAATATAATCCCGATCGAGCTCCCTCCACTTCGAAACCGGAAACAAGATATTCCGATCCTGATCCGTCATTTCCTGAAAAAGTATACCGTAGAAATAGGCAAACAGATCAGGGGGGTCGCACCCGATGTCATGTCATTTCTTGAGAATTATTCCTATCCCGGAAATGTGAGGGAACTGGAAAACATGATCGAGCGCGCAGTGGTGCTGGCGGAAGGGGATATAATTCGCAATGAGGATCTCGAACTGTGGGACAGGGACGATACTTCCGCACATGGAGGGAGTGAACTTATTCCGCTGAATGCTGAAGAGCTGAAAGAGATGAAGCGGCATATTCGTGATCATGCCATGGAAACGGTAGAAAGCGTATTTGTCCGCAATGCCCTTGAACGAAACAACTGGAATGTGACCAGAGCGGCTGAAGAGACCGGCATTCTGAGGCCGAATTTTCAGAGCATGATGAAAAAACTGGGCATTTCGGCGAAAGACCCGCATTGACAGCTCATACCAATTTCAAATCAAAGATTAAACCAAGGCGGCGAGGATTGAGGCGCCGAGGCGTACTGGTCAGTACGTTGAGGTACCGAAGACCAGCTAACGAAGATAGCGCTTTGATTTGGAATTGGAATCAGCCGGAGACCGGAAGCATGACAGTAAATATCGTTCCTTTCCCGACATTACTCTTTACCTCAATCTTCCCGCCATGGTTTTCGATAATCCCGTACGAAATAGCTAGGCCGAGTCCTGTCCCTTCGGATTTGGTAGTGTAAAACGGGTCGAAAATCCTGGACAGATTTTCTTCAGGAATGCCTTCACCACTATCTTTGAGACCGGCGCAGACATATTTCCCGTCGGCCGACCGATAAGTGGATATTTCAAGAAAGCCCCCCTCAGGCATCGCATGACCGGCATTAATGACTAGGTTCATGAGTACCTGACGGATCTGATTCGGATCGACCGATATCCGCGACAGTTCGCTGCCGTATTTTTTTATGATATCGATATTTTCAAAGTCAGGCTGGTTATGAAAAAGGGCAACAACTTCATCAAGAAGTGTATCAAGAGTAATAACTTCTTTCAGCGGCAAAGATTCCCGGCTGAATTCAAGCAGATTTTTCACGATGCCGGCACACCGCTCCGTCTCTGAAATTACTCTCTCAACATCGGGCAGCAGAGCTGGATCCAGTCTTTTGTCACTGTTCAGGATTGAGGCATACAGAAGAATGCCGGTTAACGGATTATTAATTTCATGGGCAACGCCGGCTGCGAGAGTACCCAGGGACGCCAGCTTATCAGAACGCCGCAGCTGTTTTTCCATATGCATGATCTCCAGGCTGCGCTCTTCCACCTTGCTTTCAAGGCTGTCGGCCCACCCCTTCAACTCTCTGTCGGCCCTGCCAAGGCTTTCAGTCATCAGATTGACCGATTCCGACAGTTCTCCAAGTTCATCCCTGCTGGTGACCGGAACCCGCGAATCAAGATTTCCCGAAGCAACCAGAGCGCTGTGCCGAACAAGTCTTTGCACAGGTATATCAACAAGATAGTTTGTCATAATAGTTACCAGAGTGCCGATAACCACCAGGAGCAGACATGTTAACAGAATGAATTCAAGGCGGTATTCATGTGATTTCTGCCTGAGCATTTCCAGGGAAATTGAAATATCAAGAAGTCCCAGCACCTTGTTATCCTTGTCATGAAAATGGCATGGTGCGGTAAAACAGGCCGGTTGATTATATATTGCCTTGGTGAAGCCGAGCGTTTCCTTGCCACTCCTTGTACTGATGATGCGGCTGCGGTTCATTGATGCTTCCGACGCAATCGGACTTAAGGATTTGTGACACGTAATACATTCATCCGCGTGCTTGCCGATAACGGAACCGATCTCTTCGCTTTTGCTTGAAAAAACCACCTTTCCTGTTTGACCAATCAACCGTATATGCTCAATATTCTTACTTTCGGCAATTCTTCCGATCATATGATACAGACTGGTTTTATCATTTTTCATCATCGCATCGTATGCGCTCTGGCTGATTACATCGGCCACTTCTTCCGCATTTGAAACCGCGTAGTCAACCATTACCTTTCTGAAGTTTTTCAGATTGATATTATCCAGCACCCCCATAAAAACCAGCAGGATCAGCGAGGTGGCAAAAGTAAGTTTTGCAATGAGTGGAATGCGTATTTTCATATCAATAATTCCTTTTGCACTTCCTGTATGCAAACCATATACGCCTGTTCCAACGGCACTGACAGAAGAAAAACCGGTTTCCATCCATGTTTCCGGATAACGTACAACCGGTTACGTATAAATTTATTATACTTACACCTGGATATTCAGATCAAAATCAAATGCGACCAGAGATTTATGAACATATAACCCACTGAATTAGCTGATTTTTTAAATTATATGTAATACTGACTACCTTTTGGCATATTCGATGCTTTTTGTATATCAAGCAAAGAAAATATCTGAAAGGAGTACGTCATGAAAACATTAGCCGCCCTGATAGGAACAATAGCCCCCGCTACCGCATTTGCGACCGAAAGTGCCGCTGCAGGGAACGATGGGATTTTTATCTGGATCTTCTTGGGCTTCTTCGCGATGGTAGTAGTCGGGCAGTTAATCCCCGCCGTCATGCTGATCATAGGGATGGTCAAGGGAACGAGAACTAAAGCAGGAGCAGAAGCAAAAACGGTAGAACGGTAACTACCGGCAGTTTGCGGCGCGGTCGGCGAGAAAGATCCGCGCCGCGTCTTTAATTGGATATTTGTTGGAGGTGCGGTCATGTGGCTACCAAATGAATATTTTTATATAAAATGCCATATAGCAAGTTCCGCAGCCACGCTTGTCTGCGGTGTGAGCATCGTCTTTATCTGTCTTGCACCCTCGTTTTTTCCAGGCATGTATAGATTACTGGCCGATGACCGCATCGGAATAATTATACCCTATTTACTGTTTATAGCTCTTGGAGAATCTATTTTTTCTATCTGGTATTTCATTTTCAGAAAAAGGGAATAGTTATTTGTAAAATGACTTAATAAAGTACTCGTGGAGAAATATATGAATAACAGTCAGGTCGCCCCGGAAGCGTTAACGAGTGACATAAAGAAAACGAGAATGCGGCGTAAATATTTTTTCGGCACGGTTATTATGTATATCCCGGCCTTATTGATTACCAATCACATTTCACCCACCAACAGAGCCATGGGAACCATGTTCGGCATCTGGGTCGTCATGTTGATCATTACAACTTTTTTAACCGCGATATGCAGATGCCCCAGATGCGGCAACTATTTCCATCTGCACGGAATGACACTTTTGATTCTGCGCAGATGCCTCCACTGTCAGCTTCATATAAACAGCGACGAAATCACGTAAGCAAGTTTGCGGTAGCCCTGCAACCTGTTCTCATTCTAAAAACGCATGAACACGCAAAAAGGCCATCTTGAGAGATGGCCTTTAACTATATCATACTTTCCCTGTCTAAAAAACGCCCCCGGTTTGACCTGCATCAAGATGCTCAGTGGGATTACCTGCTAAGATTTGGTCAGTGCCATTTTATTCCAACCAGGAGCCGAATCATGATTACCACGAGCGAAATAGCAGTAACCATCACAATATGGGTATTGACAGCCGCCGGGATCTTCTTTGGCTCCCGCGCCGCCTGGCGCCGCAGAAAAAAGAAACGCGCAGACAGGCTGAAAGCGGGACCGCACTGCTAAAACTATTTTGCGGCGTCAACGCCACAATGGCTGTTCCCTTTAAAAAAATTGCAAATAGATCAGCACCATAATTGGTGAAATTTAGTATTGGTCTCAAGCATTGTATCCTTGATCAATTTTTCTCTCTTTTGACGAAGTCATCAGCCATTTTTCTATTTTTTCTTTCACTACACTGATTTGAACCGGTTTGCAGATATAATCGTTCATTCCTGCCCGAAACAATCGCTCCTGTTCATCCAGAGCCGAACATCCGGTAACGGCTAAAATAGGGACCTGCTGATTGATAATACAAGCCTTGTTGGAGCGGATGATCCTGGTTGTCTGGCATCCGTCCATGTCCGGCATGTGAAAATCCATAAGCACAAGGTCATAGCTAGTCTGTTCAAGCGCCGCGATCGCCTTGCTGCCGCAATCTACGGTATCGACGTCATGTCCTAGCATTTCAATAAGTCGTCCCATCAATTCCTGGCTGTTGGAATCGTCTTCGACGATCAGAAATTTACAGCGTGTCTGCTGCAATGGTGCTGCCGCGATTGCGGAGTCCCAACCAACATGTTCTTCCGGAACTGCATCGATGGTCTGGAAAGGCGATTTTTTGAAAACGGCGCTGAACCAGAAGGTTGATCCCGAGCCTACAATGCTTTTTGCACCTATTTCGCCATTCAAAAGTTCCACTAGTCTTTTACTAATGGAAAGTCCGAGGCCGGTGCCTCCATACCTGCGGGTGGTTGATGAGTCGGCTTGTGTGAAAGGTTTAAATATTTCGGTAAGGCAGCACTCCGAAATTCCTATGCCCGTATCTTTTATATCAAAACGCAGGCACAAGGAGTTACTTTCCTCCGATTGAACACTCACCCGAATGACGACCCTTCCCTGTTCCGTATATTTGACGGAATTACCCATAAGGTTAATGATTATCTGACGTAGGCGAAGCGGGTCTCCACGCAAGATGGAAGGAACTCCGAGTTCTATGTGAGTGATCAGTTCCAGTCCCTTCTCGCGTGCACTAAAGCCCAGTATATCGGTAGCAAACCTTAGCGTATCCTCAAGTGTGAAATCGATATCCTCTAGTTCAATCATGTCAGCTTCAATCTTTGAAAGGTCTAGGATGTCGTTGAGCAGAGCCAGAAGATGGTTGCCGTTTTCAAGCACGATCTCGGCATACCTCTGCTGCTCTGACGTCAGGTTGTCTGAGAGCAGTAGTTGCGTCATCCCCAGGATACCGTTCATCGGCGAGCGTATTTCATGGCTCATGTTGGCAAGAAATGCGCTTTTGACTCGTGTAGCCGATTCAGCTTCCTGTCTAGCCAAAAGATACTGTTTATTAAGCTGGATCAGCTCCTGTTTCTGACGGTAGATGTCGAGAAAAACATTGACCTTGTTGAGCAGTATTTCATTGTTGATCGGCTTAACCATGTAGTCCACGGCTCCTGCAGAATACCCTTTGAATATCTGCTCATCGTGAGTGTAGGCGGCGGTTAGGAAGATGATCGGGGTAGCCGAATGGCTCTTTTCGCCGCGCATCAGTCCAGCCAGTTCATAGCCGTTCATGTCAGGCATGTTCACATCCAGCAGGGCTAATGCAAAATCGTGGTTGATACAGGCTTTAAGGGCGTCGTTGCCGTTTTGGGCCTTGACGATCATGACATCAGTGTGGGCAAGTATGCGCTCAAGGGCCAGCAGGTTTTCTTCGCGGTCATCTACGATCAGGATGGCTGTTTTTATTATCATGACGTTATGTTCCTTCCGAATTATTCAGTATCAATTCGACGAGCTTTGTTGCCATTTCCTCAAGGTCCAGCACCAGCGCTCCCGGAGCTGCTTGCAGGGCCGCTACGGGCATGACAGGACATTGCGAACTTTGGGGGGACTGTACGATGACAAGGCCACCATTGGCGGCGATCTTGGCCAGACCATGGGCGCCGTCATTGTTAGCACCGGTAAGGATAACACCGATCAGCGTGGAGTCAAATACTTCGGCGGCGCTGAAAAAGAGCATGTCGATGCTTGGTCGCGCATAATTGACCTTTTCGTCTACAGACAGTGCCAGAATGGTGTCGGACTCCATGAGCAGATGATAATTGGCCGGGGCGCAATGAATCGTGCCGGCAGTGAGCGGCATTTTGTCTTCGGCCTCCACCACAGGCAGACTGGTCTGTGTACTCAGGTATTCGTGCAAGTGGTGGCCGGAATCCGGATGTTGGTGCAGCACGACGATGATCGGCAACGGGAAGTCCGGCGGCAGGGCCGCCACCAATGTGCCAAGCGCTACAACCCCGCCAGCCGAACCGCCTATCACTACCGCCGCAAAACGACGGATATGCTCGCCGAAAATGCGACGGTTCAGACGATCTTGCGGTAGATTTTCCACGCTGGCTCCAGTTCAATAAATCTGTCCTTGAATTCATGGTGGTGTAGCGACTCCTTGCTTCCTAATGCAAGAAGGCCACCATGCAGCAAACTGTCATGGAACAGGTTCAACACCCGGCTTTGCAGGTTGCTGTTGAAATAAATCATTACATTGCGGCACAGGATCAGGTGCATTTCGCTGAAGACCCCGTCCGTCACAAGGTTGTGATTAGCAAAGGTGATGTTTTCCCGCAGCCCGGCATCCATAATCACGGACTCGTAGTCGGCGTGGTAGTAGTCCGAAAACAGGGCCCGTCCCCCGGAGTTCTGGTAATTCGCAATATTGGTTTTCATGCTGCGCAGTGGATAGATGCCCTCCTTTGCCTTGTGTAGCGAAGCATCAACAAAATCGGTGGCAAACAGGGTGCAGTGGTCGTATAGCCCCTCCTCCTTCAACAGTATGGCCAAAGAGTAAACCTCCTCGCCGCTGGCACAACCGGCCAACCAGATGCGAACGAATGGCCAGGTCCGCAGGTAGGGGACAACAGAATCTCGGACGAGCTTGAAGAAAGGGGGATCGCGGAACATCTCCGTGACCGGCGTTGAGAATATGCCTACGATGGAACTGAACAGTTGCTGGTCATGGATCAGACGGGGTATCAGCTCGCTAATATGGGTCACACCAACGGTACTGGCGATGTCACGCACCTTGCGCCGCACCGAGGCACGGGCATAGTCGCGGAAGTCATATCCGTAGCAGCGCTGGATGGTCTCCAGCAACAGGTCAATCTCCATTTCCTCCATCATATGCTGTTCTTTATCAGGCATGAATCATCCCAAAAAACGGATTAATACTTCAATATGGCAGGCAAAAACCGCGCAAAGCAGCAGGACAGTCGGCCAATCTGCTATGCATACAGCCAGACCCTCATCATCGATATCAGCCGATCCATATCCACCGGTTTGGAGAGATAGTCGTCGGCTCCGGCTGCCAGACACTTATCCCGGTCCTCCTTCATCGCTTTGGCGGTCAGGGCGATAATAGGGATTTTGATCCCGATTTCCCGGATGGCGGCCGTGGTTTGGTAACCGTCCAGCCCCGGCATCATGATGTCCATCAGGATGATGTCCGCATGTGCCCCTCCCTTCAGAATCGAGAGCGCTTTGGCGCCATCCTCCGCCTTGATCACCTTCAAACCCCGCTTTTCAAGGACACTGGACAAGGCAAACATGTTGCGCATATCGTCGTCCACCAGCAGCACTATCTTGTCCTGCAGGTAGAAGTTACGGTCATTCAGGTTGATAATGTACTGCTGTTGGCTTTTGTTCAGGTTGCTCACCACGCGATGCAGGAAGATGGCGGTCTCATCCACCAGGCGTTCTTCGGATCTGGCCCCCTTGACAATGATCGATTCGGAGATGTGCCTGAGTTCGCGTTCCTCCTCGCGAGAAAGTTCACGGCCGGTATATACGATTACCGGCAGCATGGCGCAACGTTCATCGTTACGCAGGCGCTTCAGGAGCTCGAAGCCGCTCATGTCCGGCAGCCCCAGGTCCAGCACCATGCAGTCGAAGGTTTTTTCTCCTAGTGCTGCAAGGGCTTCAGCCCCGCTGGCCGCAGGGGTGATGACAATGTCCTCGTGGGTAATCAAGCGTTGGAGACTGAGACGCAGACTGTCGTCGTCCTCCACCAGAAGCAGTTCCTTAATGTTCCTCGCGATGACCGTCTCCAGATTTTTGAGACTTTGCTCCAGTTCCACGCGGGTGGCCGGTTTGGTGAGGAAACCCACAGCACCCAAAGTGCAGGCTTCGTGAGTAGCGGGTTCGCAGGAGATGATGTGCACCGGGATATGACGCAGCTTCGTGTCGGCTTTGAGGGTCTTGAGTACCTGCCAGCCGTTCATGCCGGGTAGTCGCAAATCGAGTATGACGGCAGTGGGGATATGTTCCCTGGCCAAGGTCAACCCCTCCTCACCGGAGAGAGCACAGATAACCTTGAAATTCGAGTCGCGACTGACGTCCCTCAGGATGGCCGCAAAGTCCGGGTCATCCTCTATGATCAGGATACAGCGATCTTCTTTGGACAGAGTGGTGCGATCATCGGCGACAGCGGCCGATTCATGGAGCGGAGTAGCGCGCAGTTGCAGGCTCTGCGGTGCCGGCGGTAAGGCCGGCGACGCGGTTACCGACTGCGGCACCATGCGCAAAGGCACGTGCAGGGAGAAGGTCGTACCGGCTCCAAGTTTGCTTTCCACACTTATGCTGCCTCCCAGCAATTTGGCCAGATTACGGGCGATAGCCAGTCCGAGTCCACTGCCGCCGTAGCGGCGTGCGGTGCCACAATCGGCCTGCCTGAACGAATCGAAAATCCCTTCCAGCTTTTCAGCCGGGATACCGATGCCGGTGTCCCGTACCGAAATGACCAGTTCCGGTTCCTGAACGCTATTGCTGTCAAGACTTGTGAAGACGACTTCCACACTCCCCTGTTCGGTAAACTTGAGTGCATTGGAGAGCAGATTATTCAGGATCTGCTCCAGCCGTTGCTGATCGCTGAGGATGCTTTCCGGTGCGCTATCGTCGATAAGCACGTGCAGGTCGATCCCCTTTTTACGGAACTGTGGAATCAGTCGTGCCTTGAGGGTGTCTGTCAGGTCATTCAAAGACAGCTCTTCCAGGACCAGATCCATGCGTCCGGCTTCGATCCTGGCTAGATCGAGGATGTCGTTGATCAGGTTGAGCAGATCCATGCCGCTCTTTACGATCACCTCGGCTGACTCCACCTGCTGTGAGCTCAGGTTGCCGGCGCGGTTATCCATCAGGTCGCGGGAGAGGATCAGCAGGCTGTTGAGGGGAGTGCGCAGTTCATGGGACATGTTTGCCAGAAAATCGGATTTGTACTGGCTGGCCTGCTCCAGTTCGTGTGCCTTCAGTTCCAATTCCAGCTGGATCGCCTCCAGTTCACGGTTCTTCTGCAGAATTTGCTCCCGCTGCAACTCCAGGCCCTGAGTTTTCTCCTCCAACTCTTCGTTGGAGGCCCTGAGTTCCTCCTGCTGCTCCTTTAGAAGCAGTTCCGAGATTTTGAGAGATTGAGTCTGCTCCTCCAGTTCCTCGTTGATGGCAGCCAACTCTTCCTGTTGCAGCTGCAATTCCCCAGCTTGACTGAGGGTGGTCTGCAGCAGTTCCTGCATCTTCCGACGCGCCATGGCAATGTTGAAGCCAGAGCCGAGTGTGGATTGGATACGTGAGACGAATTCCTGTTCAAGCTCGTTGAAGGGTTCCAGAGAAGCAAGCTCAAACACACCCAACAGGCGCTCCTCGAACAGAAAGGGGACCAACATCAGGTGGCGTGGCGGTGCGTCACCCAAGGCCGAGACAACGCGGAGATAATTATCGGGAATATCATTGATCACAAGCATGCTACGGTCTGCTGCCACCTGTCCGACAAGTCCCTTGCCGATGGCAATCTCAACCGATGCATCGTCGTCTTGGATGGCATAGCCTCCCTGGAACCGGAGAAGGTTCGTCTTTTCATCCAACAGGTAGAGACAACCGGCCCGGCTGTGCAATCTTTTCGCCAGGAAGCCTATCACCGCCGTTGCTAAATATTGCAACTCCTGGTTGCCGCTCATATTGTCATTCAACAGATTCTGCCCTGATTTAAGCCAGTTTTCGGCCTGATTTTCCCGCTGTCTCTCAGCCAGGGTCCATGTCATGCTGGCCAGCGAGAGCCCCAGGGTGTCTTCTTCGGATCGCAGTTTGACTTCCAGCGAATAGTTTCCGGCGTCGATGGAACGGGCCTGTCCCACAACCAGGTTGTTGGAGGCGATCAAAGCATTGAAGGAGTGCTCCATCTGGCCGATCTCATCGTTATACTTTACGGGCTGTTCCTTTAACTCGCGCCCCATGGCCATGTTGCTTAAAAGTTCGATCAGACGCCCTACCGGGCCGCTGATACTGCGGATGACGATGTAGGAAACCACAACACACAGAATAAAAGCCAGCCCGATCATCAGTCCCAGAACTCGGATGGCGCGGTCATGTCTCGCCTGGGCCTCTTCCATAAAGCGGGTGGCCCTGTTGGTGGAAAACGCGATTATCGTGTCAGCCGCCTGAGTCAACTCCTCGGCCTGCGGTATGACCGTGTCCAGCCTGAATTTCCTGGCATCCGCCAGTTTACCCTGCCTGAGCAGGGATAGCATGTGCTGCACGCTTGTCTTCCAACTCTCATAGTCCTTGTGCAAGTGCTGAAAATCATCTTTCGGACCAAGGTAGCGCTCGCCAGCCAGCCGGAATTTTTTATGCAGCTCCAGGTCCATGGCCGAGAGATGTTCTGCGGTCTTGTCAATGTCCTCAGGCTTATCAGACAACATCAGCATGAGATATTCGATCCGAATCGTTTTCAAGTCGGAACTGATGTCGCGTACCGTATTGGATACCGTAAAGGGGTGATAGTTGATCTTGCGCGAAATCTCGGCCAAGACAGTGATTTCGTAGATTCCCCAGACGCCTATGCCGACGGTGAGCAGCAGCAGTAGCGAGAAACCGCCGACCAACCGGGATAGTAGCGATATTTTTCTGATCATTGGAACTGACCTCCGGTTATTTCAATTCATTGGACACTCAAAATCAGGAGCTTATTCTGTACCTGCGCCGACTGACGGCGCAGAAAAGCAAAGCAAGCAGATGAGCGAAAAATACCGCTTTTATGTTAACACTAGTTCAAAAAATCAGCAGATGCAGCACTCCGCGAATCAGGATACCTACCGCCGCACCGGCTATTGCCGGCCTGACAACCGATGCCGAGCGGGCGCCGGCCGAAATCAAAACCGCCACTCCGACCAGATCGCAGGGATTGGTGAGAAAACCGGCCATGCGGTTAAGCTCCAGAGTCGTTATGGCCCCCTCCTTGAGCAGATTCAGGGTGACCCCCATCATGGCCGTGCCACCGGCAAGATACTTGGTGGCCAGCGGCAGCACGGCTACGGCCGGAAATCCGATCAGAGAGAACAGAGGTGACAGCGCCGTCTCAACCAAAGCAATGGCGCCGGTGGTTTTGAGGATGTTCACCAGAAAGATGGCCAGAATCAGGATCGGAATAGCGCCGAGGATGACCTGAACCGCCTCCTGGCCACCGACGATCATCAGGTTGAGGGTCGTGCTTTTACGTTCCTTGCCGGTTACAGTGACAAAATTCTCGGCAGGTAAGCCGTCGTCACCGGCCGAACGGGCAAACAGGTAATAGGTCAGGGCCGCGGCAGCCAGCCCTCCGGCAAGGGAGGTCAACAGGATAACGCCAAGATTCAGCCCAACCGCAACCATCGGAAAGACCACATTGGCCTGAGACATCGTGAAAACCATCGCCAGCGTCGCAGCGATCCGCCGCCGTGAGGTGCCGTCCTTCTCCATAATCGCAAGAGTAGCCAACGGCGCGGCAAAGCTGACAAACAGCAACTGCATGATGGCAAACGCCCCGGCGCCAGGAACACCGAAAAGCCGCAAAACCGGCTGTACGAGACGGGCAACCAGCGCTAGGATGCCACGGGCCTCGACTACCTTCATCAGCGCCATCATAACTACCAGCACCGGCAGCAATACGTAGAGCCCCAGATCGAGCGCCGTTTTCCCGGACTGTAGGACTATCTTTATAAACTCTTCCACGCAGACCCCTTTAAACTTCTGATGAGAGATGAGTGAGTGAGGCCTGATGAGAGATGAGATAAAACCGATGAGAGATGAGTTAAAAAAACATTCTCATCCCTCATCCCTCAACTTTCATCTTTCCTTTACACCCACTCATCAATCGCAGTCATCAGCTTACCGCAGATCTCGCTCAATTTCTCGGGAGCGGTAATCTTGTGGCCGAAAATATCCCGGACATAGAATACGTCGGCCACCTGATCAACCTTGGTGGAGATTTTGGAAACGCCGATATACAGTCCCATTTCCGCCAAAGTGCTGGTTATCAGATAGAGCAGCCCGACCTTGTCGTGCGTCAGGATGTCGATGACGGTATACTCTTCGGAAACCTCATTATCGATATCGACCTTGGTCGCAAAGCGCGGCGCCGGACGAACCGTCAACAAAGTCGGACGTTTGCGCTTGGCAACCAGTGACGATACCTGAACTTCGCCATGTATAACCTGGCGCATGTCCTGCTCGATCTTCTCCCAGCGCGCCGCATCGGTGACCAGATTTCCCTGCGGCGAATTGACCTGCAGGACATCCAGAACCTTGCCGTTCTTGCTGGTATTGATCTGAGCCCCGAGAATATTTATGCCGTTGGCAGCCATGACACCGGTAATCCGGGACAATAACCCCGGCATATCGTGAGCGCAGATCGTGTATTCGGAATAGCCGCTCTCAGGCTGATGGGTGAGGCGCAGCAGGATATCGGACAGTTCCAGCCCCAGCAACAGGCGAACCTGTTCCGCAACAAACTGGGCGGAATTGGAAAGGAGGAGCCGCACCGGCATCGCCTTTAGCTCGTGCCGAACCTTTTCAGCCTGGAATTCGCCATCCAGAAAAGCGGTAACCTTCTTGATGACGGAACTGACCCGCTCACTGCTGGCCTCCAGCTGGAATCCTCCCCGATCGAGAATGCCGAAGGCCTTCTCAAATAATTCCTGAAACAGCGACGCCTTCCAGGTTGTCCAGACGTCCGACCCGACCGCACGCACATCAGCAACCGTCAGCAGATAGAGCATCTTGAGATTCTCGCTGGTTTCCATCTGACGAGCAAACTGGGCAATCATCTTTTCATCGTTAAGATCGCGACGCTGGGAAATATGGGCGAACAACAGATGCTGCCGGACCAGAAATTCCAGCCGTTCGCTGTCTTCACGGGAAAGCCCGATGCGGCGGGCAATCGTCGGAATCATGGCCGCCCCCTTCTCGGCATGGCCACCTCCCGACCCCTTGCCAATGTCATGAAAGAGCACTGCCAGAATCAGCAGTTCCGGCTTGCCGATCTCGGAGGCGATCATGCAGGGGAGCGGCATATTCTCCTTAAACTCGCCATTCAGCATTTTTTCGGTCTGTTCGACGGCAAAAAGGGTGTGAATGTCAACCGTGTAGATGTGGTACATGTCGTGCTGAACCTTGCAGTAAATATGCTCCAGCTCGGGAATAAAGCGGTTCAAAAACTCCAGGTGATGCATCAAGCGCAGCGTATTGGCGACACCCTTGGTTGAACGCAGGATGTTGATAAATGACAGGTTGACCTCTCGGTTGCGGCGAAACTTGTCATTGATAAGGGCGAGATTTTTCCTGATCACCCCCTTGACCCGAACACCGAGAGTGACACCATGTTTCTGGGCCAGTTCGAAAAACTTCATCATGATACCCGGATTTTTCTCTACAATCGACTCATCCGGAACGATCAATTCTCCCTTTAGCACGTAACAGCCGTCCCCTACCGGTCTCCGGACAAAATAACCCAATATCTTAAGTGCCCCCTCATCGCGCCAGATGCAACGCGATATCATGCTGGAGGTGAAATGCTCAACCTTGTTGGCATGACGGTAGTAATCCCTCATGAAATCTTCCACCGCCAGCACCCGGCCACTGTCTTTGTACCCCAGAAAACCGGCCAGGTGAACCTGGGCATCAAAGGTCAGCTGATCATTTTTGCGACCGTTGAAATAATGCAGCTCATTGCGGATGCGCCAGAGGTAGTCAAGAGCCGCGTGATAAATTTCCAGCTCTTCATCATTGGCGATACCCTTGATGATCAGCTCACGCAGATCGGTGAACTTGTACTTTACTCGTGTCACCCAGATAGCGGTTTGCAGGTCGCGGAGTCCTCCCTCCCCTTCTTTCAGGTTCGGCTCCAGCAGATAGACCGTGGAGCCGTACTTTTCACGGCGGCTCTTCATGTCAGCCACTTTTTCCTTTATGAAAGAGTCACTCGACTTGGGGAGGATCTGGCTAAAAATAACCTTGGTCAGATCTGCAAACAACTGACGGCTGCCGGAAAGATACCGTGCATCCATCAGCGCGGTTTTGACGGTGCCGTCAGCCGCCGCCATTTCTATACAGTCGGCAATTTTTCGTACCGAATAGCCGACATCCAGCTTCATATCCCAGAGAAAATAGAGCAGTTTCTGGGCAATATCCTCAACGACTGCAACCGGCAGGACTCCGTTATGCAGAAACATGATATCGATATCGGAAAAGGGATTCAGCTCGCCACGGCCATACCCCCCGACCGCTACCAAAGAGATATGTTCAAGCATGCTGTCCCCACCGCTCAGATCATAGATGATGGAAAGGAACAGTTTATTGTGCAGTTCGTCCATCATATCGCAAAGGAGATGAGTTACTTCGGTACCGCTTGCCCCGTTGCTGTGCAGCTGTTGAATCTCTTCACGATACTTCGCCAGAAAATTTTTGCATCCGGAGAGATAGAGCGGGCGCTTTTCGTCAAAACCGGCCATACCAGCATCGCCAACAGCATTAATAGTATCAGGGAAATAGGGATCGATATAAAATTGCATTCTTATGTTCCTTGTAAAGGGAGAGTTAGAGCGGAAGGCGACAGTGGCAACCGGTCGAGTGGCGGATTATACGTCAGACCGACGAACGAGTCAAAAGCAATAGCACTACGCGAAACAACTTTAATCAGCATCCCCCGTTATGATACTGTTGCGCTGTAATGGGCAGTGACGAGTAGAGTCCAAAAGTGGAGAAACTAAATGACCGGAAATTACATCAATGATCCTCTGCACGGAGTGACCTTGAAAACAATCCTCTCCGAACTGGTGGAGCGGTATGGCTGGGAGGAGATGGGGAAGAACATCGATATCCGCTGTTTTACCCATGACCCGAGCATTCCGTCCAGTCTGAAATTTCTGCGGCGGACGCCATGGGCCAGAGACAAGGTTGAGGAGATGTAACTGCGCTGGAAGCTGGAGGAGTTGAGATAATGCCACAGCTTAATTACAGGATGCAGAGTGCGCAAGAACGTTCCCCCTACTGACTACCACCGAGGACCTTGCGGCAGGTAAAAATTTTCTTAATTGCATTGACGGTAGCTTGAGCGGGGTGGTAAGGTCACTGATCGAAAAGACACCTTACTCAAATAATAAATCCGTTAGTTGGGAGGGCACCCGTGACCAGTAAATTCTCCCCAAGAATTCTTCCGTTACATTTATCCCCACTTTTATGTATCGCAACTGTTGTCACCGCGTTTCTTCTACTTCAGGCGCTGCAGCAAGAAGCACTAGCTGCAACATACAACACCGCTTCAATAGACGAATTGGCAGATTATTCCCTTGAAGACCTGATGCAGGTAAAGGCTTTTTCAGCGTCAAAACAGCCGGAGCATGTTTTTACAACTGCTGCTGCCATCTATGTCATTTCCGCAAAGGATATCCATGATTCGGGAGTTACTTCACTTCCGGAAGCACTTAGATTGGCGCCAGGCGTCCAGGTTTCCCGAATTGACGTCAACAAATGGGCAATCGGCATCAGGGGATTTGCCGGACGCTATTCCAATAAACTGCTGGTTCTTCAGGATGGGCGCACCCTCTATGATCCATTGTATTCGGGGGTTATCTGGAGCGAAAACGAAATTATGCTGGAAGATATCGAGCAGATCGAGGTTATCCGTGGTCCGGGAGCCACATTGTGGGGAACCAATGCAGTCAACGGCGTAATCAACATCACGACAAAAAGCGCCAAGAACACGCAGGGAGGCTTGATAACTGCGTCCGGAGGCACCTCGGAGCTGGGGGCTACCGCATCACGTTACGGCGTGAAGATTGGCGATGATGGCTACTTACGGCTGTACGGCAAGTATTTTTACCGGCAGGGTGAGCCACTTGTGAAGAACCCCGATCCCGACATATTTTGGCGTGACCAGCGCGGTGGTTTTCGTGCCGACTGGAATCAGACATCACGTAATTCGTTTACCTTGCAGGGGGATGTTTTTAATAACTTTGCCTTGACGACCCGGTTTCAGGGGGAAAACCTGCTGGGGCGCTGGAAAAGTACGCTTTCCGATACCTCGGAGTTCTCACTGCAGCTTTATTATAACCGCACGACAAACGATAGCGATTATAACGATTACCATGATGCGTGGGATACCGGGGATCTGGAACTGCAGCATTCATTCGCTCTCGGCGATATGCAGAAGGTCGTCTGGGGATCCGGGGTGCGTGTGGCTCATGACTCCATAAACAGCAACCTTGGTGTGCTCTACGCATTTAACCCGACCAGCAGGACACAATCTCTTTACAGCGCCTTTCTCCAGGACAACATAACGCTGGTGCCCGACACCATTCACCTGATTCTTGGGTCCCGCATCGAACATAATGACACTACCGGGTGGGAAGTTCTGCCGACGGCCCGGTTGACCGTGACGCCAAACGAACAGCACACCTTCTGGGGCGCTGTATCCCGTGCCGTACGCACCCCTTCGCGATCGGAAACCACCATTTCGTCACAGCTCAGCCCTGCCAGTCCGCCGTATGCACCCGAGGTTCGACTGGTCGGGACCCCCTCGGTGCCATCGGAAAAGCTGATCGCCTACGAAGCAGGATACCGTTATCATCCTTTGAAGACACTCTCCTTCGACCTGGCACTTTTCTACAACGATTACAGCTCATTGATCGGCGTACAAAAGGGAACCATGACGACGTTTTTCCCCATCAATGTAGCACCGGCCTTAACTGCAACCGGAAAAGGGGGCGAACTCGCGATTGACTGGCGCCCACTGACCTGGATGAACCTTGTCCTGGCCTACTCGTATCTCGATCTTACAGTGACATCTTCATCACCGGTGATTGCCAATGGCCTGGATTTAAGCAGATCCCTGATGTATGCAGACACCGCTCCGCGTCATCAGCTCTCCATTCATTCCACAACCGACCTTTCGAGCCATGTGAAATGTACATTATGGCTGCGCTATGTCGACTCGCTGCCGATGCCGGGTCCCGGTGTCCCTGATTATGTCACCATGGATGCCAGGATCGCCTGGAAACCGCTTCCCACTCTGGAGCTGTCGTTGGTTGGCCAGAACCTCTTCGAACCGACGCATCGCGAGTATGGCATCGACACGAACGGCGACCTGACCGCACCGGTTGCGCGTAGTATGTACGGCAAGGTGGCATGGTCTTTCTAAAAGCGATAGCAGCCCTGTTTTTGGTTGCTGCGTTGCTATATCCGTCTGTTCCGGCCTCTGCTGCGTCCGGAACAGGTACTAGAGCGGAAGAACATGAGATCAGGGCTGTTTTCATCTATAACTTCACCAAGTTTGTAAAATGGCCGCCTACAGCTTTTGAAAACGATTCAGAACCGATACGGGTCTGCATCGTTGAAGACAATGAGCTTGCCGAAGCGCTTGAGACCTTGGCTAAAAAGAGCAAGGGGCGTCAACTCCGGATAATCAGATACCGTAACATTGCGGACGCTGATAAAAGCCACCTGGTTTATTTTGGCGAATTTACGGATGACGCCGTGACAAAAAAGATTTTGAACTCTGTCGTAAAACGCCCGGTTCTTACCGTTGGAGACACTCCCGGCTTCGTCCGTCAGGGCGGCATAATCGGCTTCATATCCTCAGGCAAAAAACTGACTTTCGAAATAAATCCCGTAACCGCCAAACGAAATGGTCTCGAAATCAGCTTTAAATTGCTCAATCTTGCAAGAATAGTGAGGGATCTGCCATGACCTCACTCCCTCTCCACATTCATAATCTGCCCCTCAAACAGAAGCTGCTGCTCTCATTTATGTTCACCGGCATAGCATCGCTGGCGCTGGCCTGCTTCATCTTTGTAATCAATGACTATATGACAGAACGTAATAACCTGCTTAATGAGGCTATTGCCCTGGCGGAGACTCTTGCAAACACCAGTACGGCAGCCCTTGCTTTTGATGACAGTCAGGGAGCGAGCGAAATACTAAGGTCGCTTAGAGCGCATCCGGGCATCGATATGGCGTCGCTCTACCGCAAAGATGGGACGGAAATTGCCAATTATCTCCGAAAAGGAGCTGGCGGACGCCCCGCTCCGGTCAATTCGGGCGCCGTGCAAAAATTCGCAGGCAACCATATCCACATATCCCGTCCGATCTATCTTGATGCCGAGCAAATCGGCAAAATATACCTCCGCTACGATCTTTCAGCTCTTACATCCAGGCAAGTTCGCTTCCTCTTGCTGGTTATTTTTGTGCTGGCACTGGTGTCGTGCTTTACCTACATGATCGCTTCACGATTGATGAAATACATCACCAGACCGGTGCAAAACCTGGTTGATGTCGCACACGCAATATCGCTTGACCAGGATTACAGCATCCGTGCTGAACACTTCAACTCTGATGAGATAGGAACACTTTCAAATAGCTTCAACAATATGCTGACCCAGATACAGGAGCGCGACAAGCAACTGGTCACGCACTTTGAACAGCTGGAGGAGCAGGTTGCAAAACGCACCAGCGAACTTGAAACCGCCAATGCACGGCTAATAATCGAAGTTTCAGAGCGTAAACTGACAGAGGTAGCGCTGGGAGAAGCTAAAGCGGCTGCCGAATTGGCCAACAGTACCAAGAGTCAATTTTTGGCCAACATGAGCCACGAGATCCGCACCCCGATGAACAGCGTGATCGGATTCAGCAGTCTGGCGCGTAAAACAACCGATCCGGTCAAACTTGACCAGTACCTTGGCATCCTGGAACAATCGTCAGATTCGCTGATGCTTCTGCTTAACGATATTCTGGATATGAGCAAGATCGAGGCCGGGCGGATGACTCTGGAGATTTTGCCGCTCAACCTGCGGCTGTTTGTCGGCAGTTTCAAAGAACAGTATGCTTCTCTGGCACTTCAGAAAAAATTGATGTTCCGGCTTGATGTGGCAGACGATGTGCCTGAATGGGTTATGGCTGACGCTGTCCGACTGCGTCAGATCTTAGTCAACCTGCTTGCCAATGCGGTCAAGTTTACCGAAAACGGTGAGGTGTCCTGCACGGTCTGTCTGTCCGGGCATGTCATGGGCACCGGTCACGCTCTTGTCAGATTTGCGGTACAAGATACCGGTATCGGTATTGCTGAAGACAAACAATCACAACTTTTTCAGCCATTCCACCAGATTGACTTGAGCGTTTCCCGCAGGTTCGGCGGCACCGGCCTCGGGCTGGCCATAGTTCAGAGCCTGGTCATAATGATGAACGGGAGTATTACTGTTGACAGCCAGGAAGGTGAAGGGAGCTGTTTTGTGGTTGAGCTGCCGTTTCAGGAGACCGAAGCGAAGACGGATGAAATTGCACTATCTCTGAAACCGGCAGCAGGTGCATTCCTGGTGGTGGAAGACAATTACTTTAATCGCTGTCTGCTGGAGGATCTTCTGACCTCCTGGGGAGGTGAAGTAACGTTGGCGGAAAACAGCTTTCATGCCCTGCAACTCATTGAGGAGCAGCGGTTCGATCTGATCATCCTCGATGTTCGAATGCCCGGTATTGACGGCATCGAGGTTGCACGCCGGATAAGGCTCCGTGAAAAGGAGAACTCCGCAGTATCCATACCGATCATCGTCATTACCGCAGAAGCCGATGCTGCAACCCGAGAAGCCTGTCTTGGCGCAGGTATCAACGAAGTACTGTCAAAACCCGTTATACCCGAACAGTTGGCCGCCGCCATTTTCTCCCACTATAGCGGTTCCTCGTCGACGTTACCCGGAGATGAGCTGTTGCTGAACGTTCAGATCATCAGAGATCTTGGCAACAACCCGGAACGAGCCCGGCAGTACCGGGAAATGCTGCTTAAGGATATTGAATATGAACTGAACTGCCTGCAGGTCGCCATTGAGCGCGATGACCGCGACGAAATTGGCCGGGCTGCCCACACTCTGAAAGGTTTGTGCGGACACCTGGCAAACCGTGAACCGACCGAACTTGCGGTCTGGCTGCTGCACAACGCATCATCCGCATCGTCTGAAATAATGCGGTCGGTAGCAGAACAATTTGCGAAATTGTATAATCTGAATTTCAACGTTCCCTTCGACTCCGCTCAGGAAAATGTAGCCGCTGAGCAGAACCGAAGTCAAGGAGAACACTCATGACCCCTGCGGCACGAATACTCGTGGTTGACGACAAACAAAGTTTTCGCTTCATGATCAAGGGATACCTGGATGATGCCGGATACCTGGTGACCTGCGTCGCCGGCGGTGCCGAAGCACTGACGGAACTTGGACTGGGGCGGTTCGATCTGATTCTGTCCGACCTGGTTATGCCAGAGATGGACGGTGTTATGCTGCTCCGCCTTGTGCGCGATCATCATAAACAGATCCCCTATGTTCTGGTTACTGCCAACGGGACCGTTGACAGTGCCGTAGCGGCTATGAAAGAGGGAGCTGACGACTACCTTTTGAAACCGCTCAATCGCGAAGAGTTGCTGCTGGTAGTTGAGCGGCTGCTGAAAAACGCCCGGCTACGGATCAGTTACGAACGAATGGTGGACGCCGAAAAGGAACTGTTCAGCTTTCAGAACATTACCACCAGTTCACCCTCCATGGGTGTGGCCCTGTCAGCGGCCAGACAGGTGGCTGCCTCGCCACGCACCACCGTATCGGTCTTCGGTGAAAGCGGCGTTGGAAAAGAGGTCCTGGCTCGGGCCATCCATATCGCTTCGGGACAGAACATGACCAGCTTTGTGGCGATCAACTGCGCCGCCATACCGGAAACACTTCTGGAAAGCGAACTGTTCGGCCATGTGAAAGGCGCTTTTACCGGCGCTGACCGCGATCGTGACGGGAAGTGCTGTCGCGCCAATGGCGGCACTCTGTTTCTTGATGAGATCGGCGATATGCCGTTGTCACTCCAGCCCAAGCTGTTGCGTCTCCTGGAAGAGAGAGTCTATGAAAAAGTCGGCTCCGACCGCCAGGTGTCCGCCGACTTCAGAATCATTGTCGCCACCCACCGCAACCTTTATGAATGCAGCAATCAGGGAAGCTTCAGAAGTGACCTCTACCACCGCCTGAATGTCTTTCCGATTACAATCCCCCCGTTGCGTGAACGCCGCGAGGATATCCCGCAGCTTGTAGAACATTTTCTTCAAACCTTTCGGCAACAGCAGGGCAAACCGCTGCCCGGCATCTCCAAGGCGGCCCTCAGCCTGATGGTGAGCAATGACTGGCCAGGCAACGTACGAGAGCTGCGCAACCGGCTTGAATATGCCGCTATTGTAACTAATGGGGAGCTGATCCAACCGGAACACCTGCGCCTTCAGCAATCAGACCCCAGCCACGAAGATCCGGCTAATGACCGGATATCCCTCAATTTCAGCTTCTCATCAGAAGATTTTTCTCTTGAAGCCGTCACCCAAAAGGTCATGGAGTGGGCTATGGAGAAAAGCGATAACAACAAATCCTCTGCCGCTCGTCTGCTGAAGGCCTCCCGCAAACTGTTCTACTAACGAAAAATGTGTAGAAAAACTCCGGAGAAATGACCCTTCGGAGGTTTGCTGTCGCCTAGCCTCAAGTGTCCCGTTCCGGACATATTGTCCTGCCTGGGACAACCCGTACATTTTCCCATTCAAGCAACATACCTAAATTACACAAATCATCTATTTGGCATGCATTTCGCTATCTCAGAGATAACGACTGGCATATTTAGTCGATATTGTCCTGTATGAGACAAAAGTGATTGTGGAGTGTGCCATGTCACAGGAAGTGGTTGAACGAATTTTACGCTTAGTAATTACAAGGAGGTTTGTATGCATTTTGAACCGTCAGGCACTTCACAATTTAATGAAGCTGGTCTTGCCAAACACCTGATCAGCGACGTCAGGAAGGTCTTCAGCACCATGGTTGGCATGCATGACATCTTTCCACTTCCACTGATGACCAGTCTCGCCAACAACTCTAAAGACTGTGTCACTGCCATGATCGGCTTGGCCGGTGCATACAACGGAGTGGTCAGCCTGCATGCATCTCGGGGGCTGGCAATAGACATTACCGCGGGCATGAGGGGGATGCAGTTGGCCGGACTTGACGAAGATATATACGATGCAATGGGGGAACTAGCCAACATGATCGCCGGGGCCTTCAAGAACCACCTCTCCAGCGGCGGGGCGGACATCAGGATTTCTCTGCCATCGATCATGACAGGTAAAAAATTTATCATATCAACCCACGAGCCCAACTACACCATGTCCCTCGGTTTTGCCACCGCGCAGGACAGCTTTCTGATCAGCGCCGTGCTGAACAAGGATCACTGACAGCTATTAGCATCATTAGGGGGATGATATGGCAAATGGAAATTACTTTCTTGGAAGGCAGCCGATCCTGAACCGCAGCGAAGAACTTATCGCCTATGAACTTCTCTTCCGCTCTTCCGGCTCCAAGACTGCAAACATAACTGACGCTTCGCACGCAACCGCCAGCGTGATCATCAATACTTTGACCGGCTTCGGTATCGAAGATATGCTGGGGAAACACAAGGGGTTCATCAATCTTGAATTGGAACTGTTGATGGACGATTCATTAAACATCCTGCCAGGAGAACAGATAGTTATCGAGCTTTTGGAAACCCTGGAGGTTACGCCGGAACTGGTGGGACGCTGCCGGGCACTTAAGGAAAACGGGTTTTCGCTGGCCCTTGATGATCATGAGTACAGCCCTGTTTACCACGAATTGTACGAGATAGTAGACATCGTCAAGGTTGACCTCATGCTGAGTCCAGCTGCAGGATTGACCGAAATGGTAAAACAGTTTCGACGCTACCCGATGCAACTGCTTGCGGAAAAGGTAGAGACTCAGGAGGAATTCAAGCTCTGTCTGGATCTTGGATTTGACCTGTTTCAGGGATACTACTTTGCCAAACCGTCGGTCATGGAAAAGAAACAGATGGATGATTCAGGCTCCACTCTGCTCAAGTTGATGCGCCTGCTCAGCGAGGATGGGGAACAGGCCGAGATCGAAAAAGTATTTCGTGGAGATGCCGGGCTTACCTACAAACTTCTCCTTTTGGTCAACTCGGTTGGTACCGGCATTCGGAACAAAGTCGGCACCGTCAGCCATGCAATTGCAGTCCTTGGGCGCCAACAGATCAAACGCTGGGTCCAGTTGGCACTTTTTGCCGGCAGCGACAAGCGCGGAATGGAAAATCCTCTTGTAGACATGGCTGCCGTCCGGGCCGGTTTCATGGAAAACATGGCCGCCTGTCATCAGAGTTTGAAATGGGGCCATGACTCGGCAGAAAAAGCGTTCATGACCGGGATACTATCTATTTTGGAGAAGGTCTACGATATTCCGATTGATGAAGTAGTCAGAAAACTGAACCTCTCCGATGATATCAAGAATGCTCTTGTTGCGCGGCAGGGGGTACTGGGAAAGCTGCTCCATGCGGCAGAACTGGTCGAGCAGTTGGATTTTACCCATCTTGACAGGCATCTGGATGAAATGGGAGTCACCTTCGAGGATGTCCTGCTATCCCAGAAAAGGGCTTTCGCGTGGCGCCAGGGAATTGCCTGATGATCTCACTCCCCGCACTCTGTCCCGCATCGGACAACATGCCTGGTGTGGGACATCTCTAACAGCCTCATTCTACCCAACATACTGAAATATCACAAATCACATATATGGCACACATTTCGTAACATATACCGTAACGACTAAAAAATCAGGCCGTCTCTGTCCAATATGGGACAGTGAAACGTAATAAGGATGATGCCATGTCGCAGGAAGCGGTTGAACGGATATTGGGAAGAATGATCACTGATGAACGGTTTCATTCTCAGACGACCGATTCACTGGAGGCGGCCTGCTTACAGGAGGGGTATCGCCTTACACAGGCAGAGCTGCGAATGCTGTCACAACTGGACCCGGGGCGCATCAAGGAATTTGCCGGCTGGATTGATCCCGGTCTCTGTCGTGCCGGACCGGGAGATGCGCCTGACGATAAAACGTTATATAGCTGAACAGATAGAAAACATTGAAGCCCTCCAGAGACAGAGAGGTACCTGGCAGAATGATAAAGGAGATTTTTTATGAATTGTTGCAAACTTGGATTAACCATTCTTGCCGGACTAACGATGGCCGCCTGCGGCAGCAACGGCACATCAGATCCTGGTCCCCGAGGGAACTTGATCGAAAAACCAACTGTGTTTGCACACCTTAGCACGGCAACTATCAACAGGCGGACCAGTGTTGCTTTGCCGTTGCCATTGACTGAGAAAGTACCTACCAACAGGAGATTCTATGAAGTTGTTTTTGGAGAACCGACCATCCGGTAAGATTAACTTGCAATTCGTTGAACTAGGCTGCAACACAGCAGTTGATGCAGGCCTTTACACGTCCACGTTTGCAAAAACAGGTACGCCGGTCAACGGTCGTTACACCTATACCTACCGACGTCACGTACGTGACGTAGAAAAATTTTATACAACTATTTTTACCGGTGAACAGAACCAAAGTTTGTTCCCCTCACTATCCAAAAAACTTCCTACAAAGTATTCACCATCATACGTCTGCACCTCGTCCCTGATGACAACTCCACACTTGCTCAGGGCCTTTGCCGCGTCCGGGGCATTTCCAACAGCGATTGTTATGCGTGGATTCGGTAACTCCGTAGGAGTGGCGTAGAAATCTTCCTTCAGCATCAAAATCATATCCCCGATATAGAACCCGACCTGCTCCTTTACTTCAAACGCAGGCTCCAAACCAAGAGTTTCGCCGTAGAATGCCCGGGCACGAACCGCATCCCGTACGGGAATTGCGATAACCTTGACTTGCTCAAATCCGAACGGATTTTTTTTCATTGTGCATCGCCTCCTTCTCAACTCTGCCAACAGCAGAGGATAAGCGTTTTGTGAATCTTAGTTGCATTATATTCTTCTTTCCAAGGTACTGCAATGTCCGCTGCAAAACATGGATAAAGGCAGCGAGCAGCGGCATCTGGGGGCATGAAAGCAGTGGCATCGAATGCGCCGTTGGTGTATTCTTAGATCAGAGACATTCACCCGGAGGAGACAGTTGCCATGTCCGACGAAATCTGCGCTGCATTTGAGGTACACCGCCTGAGCATCCTGGCGCCGGACGGGACGGTCGACGAAACGTTGATGCCTCCTTTGCCTGAGGCGGATACCCGGCGCATGTACGAACTCATGGTGCTGACCAGAATTTTCGATCAGCGGGCCATATCTCTTCAGCGCGAAGGGCGGATCGGAACCTATCCACCCAGCCTGGGGCAGGAGGCGGCCCAAGTGGGGAGCGCATTTGCACAGCAGTCTGGCGATTGGCTATTTCCCTCATTCCGCGAAGTTGGGGTCCAACTAACCGTCGGTTACCCCATCCATCATATTTTACAGTATTGGAGCGGGGACGAGCGGGGACAGCAGGCGCCGTCATCGCTGAACATCTTTCCGGTCTGCGTATCGGTCGGCACCCATATTCCCCACGCTGTCGGCGCCGCCATGGCGGCCAGCTACCGGCACGACCCGGTTGCCGTAACGGCTTGGTTCGGCGACGGGGCTACCTCCAAAGGGGACTTCCACGAGGGATTCAATATGGCGGGGGTCTTCCGGCTGCCGCTGGTCTTCATCTGCCAGAACAACCAGTGGGCGATATCAGTGCCGGTCAGAGGCCAGACGGCCGCAGCCACCCTGGCACAGAAGGCGCTTGCCTACGGCTTCGAAGGGGTGCAGGTGGACGGCAACGACGTTTTCGCCGTCTACAAGGCTACGCGGGATGCCCTGGAGAAGGCGCGTGGTGGTGGCGGCCCGACTTTTATCGAGTGCCTGACCTACCGGATGGCCAACCACACCACTTCGGACGATGCCGGGCGCTACCGTTCCGACGACGAAGTTGCCGCTTGGAGCGCCCGCGATCCGCTGCTCAGGCTGGAGCGATACATGGAACGGTGCGGTTTCTGGAGCGAAGCATATGCTGCCGAAACAAGGCAGCGGGCAACCGCCAATGTCGATGCGGCGGTCGTAGTCATGGAGGGTGTAGAAGCCACCAACCGGGACGACATGTTCCGGCACGTCCTGTCGTCACCCGGCCAGCGCCAGGCCGGACAGCGGAAAGGGGTCTGACATGGCCCAGCTCACTATGGTACAGGCAATCAATCAGGCGCTGGATAGGGAGATGGCCCGCGACGATCGGGTCGTCCTGATAGGCGAGGACGTGGGGCGCGACGGCGGCGTCTTCCGGGTCACCGAAGGGTTGCAGAAACGCTACGGCGCCGAGCGGGTCATCGACACCCCACTTTCCGAGTCGGGCATCGTCGGCGCGGCGATCGGCATGGCCGCCTACGGTCTGCGCCCCGTGGCCGAGATCCAGTTCATGGGCTTCATCTACGCCGCCCTGGATCAGATTTACTCCCACGCATCCCGCTTGCGGACCCGTTCGCACGGACGCTTTACCTGTCCGCTTGTGATTCGCACCCCCTATGGCGCCGGCATCAAGGCGCCGGAAATGCATGAAGAGAGCAGCGAAGCGCTGCTCTGCCATCTGCCCGGGATCAAGGTGGTCGTACCGTCCGGCCCATACAGCGCCAAAGGGCTGCTGTTGGCAGCCATCCGCGATCCGGACCCTGTCATTTTCCTTGAGCCGACCCGCCTTTACCGGATGCTGCGCGAGGAGGTCCCGGAAGAGGAGTACACCATCCCGCTCGGCACCGCCAGAATTGTCCGGCCGGGAACCGATGTGACGGTCATCGCCTGGGGAAGCATGCTGGAGAGAGTGCTCAAGACGACAACCTCCCACTCTGTCGAAGTGATCGATCCCCAGACCCTTACCCCGTTCGACTGGGAAACGGTGCTGACTTCTGTAGGCAAGACCGGCCGTCTGGTGATCGTCCACGAAGCGGCCAAAAGCGGCGGATTCGGCGCTGAAATTGCCGCCACTGTGGCGGAAGAGGCGATCCTGCGGCTGCGCGCTCCGGTGCTGCGAGTGACGGCTCCTGACGTGGTGCTGCCGCTCCCCAAATTGATCGACAGTTATTTACCGACCACGGAGCAGATCCGTGCCGCAATCAACAACGTAATGAGGTATTGACCATGCATTATGAATTCAGGCTCCCCGATCTGGGTGAAGGAATTGCCGAGGTCGAACTGCGCAGGTGGCTGGTAACAGAAGGGGAACAGGTCGAACAACATCAGGTTCTGGCCGAAGTCGAGACCGACAAGGCGGTGGTTGAAGTCCCCTCCCCTCGTGCCGGTACGATCTGCATGCTCCATGGCCGGGAGGGCGATATAATCAAAGTTGACGACATTCTTGTTACCATCGAAGAGGGAACGCTTGTTCCGGTGCGGCCACGATCTGTAGGTATCGTCGGCGAGCTTCCCGAGGAAGAAGATGCGCCGGCAGTCGGGCAGCTTGCGGTAAGAACCGACGTCAAAGCGACTCCTCTGGTGCGGCGACTGGCCCGTGAGCGGGGTATCGACCTGCTGACGCTTCGCGGCAGCGGCCCCCATGACAGCATAACCCCGGAAGACCTGGAACGGGCCTTCCCCCCAGCTCCGGTAGCCGACGAGCCATTCGGTCCGGTCGAACGCCTGCCTCTGCGGGGCGTCCGGCGCGCCGCAGCCCGCAACGTCCTGGCTGCCCAGCAGCGCACCGCCTTTGTAACAGTCATGGAAGAGGCGGATATCAGCGAATTGTCACTGATCCGCAACCGCGAACAGGCGGCGGTCGAGGCTCACGGCACGCACCTGACCTTCCTCCCGTTTTTCATCAAGGCGGTGCAGCACGCGCTGCGCGACTATCCCTGCTTCAACGCCGCAATCGACGATGACAGTGAGACCATCATCCTCAAAAAACATTATCACTTCGGCATCGCCGTCGATACCCCGAACGGTCTGATGGTGCCGGTAATCCGCGACGTGGACCTCAAGAGTATCATCGAGTTGGCAACCGAGATTCAGGCACTGGGCAGGAAAGCGCACGAACGGACTATCACCATGGAGGAGATGAAAGGGAGCAGCTTCACAATCACCAATTTCGGCCATTTCGGCGGACTGTTCGCCACTCCTATCATCAACTGGCCCGATGTGGCCATCATCGGCTTCGGCCGCATCGCCGAACGCCCCTGGGTTCATGAGGGCACTATTGTCATTCGCTCGATCCTGCCGATCTCGCTGACTTTCGATCATAGAATTACCGACGGCGTGACCGCAGCCCATTTCCTGACGCGGGTGGTCAGCTATCTTGAAGATACGGCGCTGCTTTTTATCGAGAGTGTTTGATTCTTTGTCACCTCATAACTCCCCCTTCCCCCTCTTAGTCTTAAAAGGGGGAAATCTTTATTTTCGCGTCCCTCCCCTTTGTAAAGGGGAGGACAGGAGGGGTTACAAAACCACGCCAACCAAGAAACAACACAAAAAAAACGCCCCGCCTTCTTCCGAAAGCGGAGCGTTCACATGCAAAGTGTCAGAACGTACTATTCCACAATAACAATAACCAGATCTTCCTTCTCTACTTTATCCCCTTCTTTAAACTTGACGTCAGCCACTGCGCCATCCACTTTGGCCTTGATATTGGTCTCCATCTTCATCGCTTCGGTAACCATCAACACATCCCCGGCCTTGAACACATCGCCCGCCTTGACGTTCACCTTCAGCACCTTGCCCGGCATCGGCGCCGCGATGTGGCAGGGGTTCCCCTTATCGGCCTTGATGCGTACCGCTTCGTCACTCTGCACCGACTGGTCACGGATGACAACCGAACGGTTATTGCCGTTCAACTCGAAATACACGGTGCGGGTGCCGTCTTTCTGGACTTTGCCGACGGCATTGAGCTTGATGATCAGGGTCTTGCCCGGCTCGATATCCAGCGAGGTTTCCTGACCCGGCTCAAGACCATAGAAAAAGATCGGAGTCGGAAAAACCGAAGTATCGGAATACCGCTGACGATGAAGGTCGAATTCAGGATAAACGTTCGGGTAGAGGATCGCCGAAACCAGCGCCCGGTCGTCGATGCGATGCCCCAGTTTCTCCTCCAGTTTCAGTTTTTCCTCCTCGAAATCGACCGGTTCAAGCAGCTCGCCGGGACGGCAGGTAATCGGCTGTTCCCCTTTCAGGATAATTTTCTGGAGTTCCTCCGGCCATCCCTGGTACGGCTGACCGAGCATCCCCTTGAACATCCCGACGACCGATTCCGGAAACGCCAGTTCTTCCTTTGAAGTGAAGACATCTTCCGGCTCCAGATTGTTCTTGACCAGGAACATCGACATGTCGCCGACAACCTTGGACGATGGGGTGACCTTGACGATATCGCCGAACATCATGTTGACCTTGTGATACATCTCCTTGCAGTCATCCCAGCGCTCGATCAGCCCCATACCGGCAACTTGAGGTTTGTAGTTCGAATACTGGCCGCCCGGGATTTCGTGATGATAGACCTCGGCCGTGCCGCTTTTGAGACCGGATTCGAACGGAGAATAGTAATCGCGGACCGTTTCCCAGTAGTTAGCCAATTTCTGCAGCCCCGGAGCATTTACCAGCGGATCGCGCTCACTCCCTTCGAGCGTTGCAACCAACGCGTTCAGGTTGGGCTGGGCGGTAAGACCGGAGAGTGACGACAGCGCGGCATCGACGATATCCACACCGGCTTCGCTCGCTTTCAGCAGCATCGCGCTGCCGTTTGAGGAGGTGTCGTGAGTATGCAGGTGAATCGGAATGCCGATATTCTCTTTGAGCGCCTTGACCAGCTTGTAGGCCGCAAGCGGCTTCAAGAGACCGGCCATATCCTTGATCGCCAGGATGTGGGCACCCATATTCTCCAGCTCTTTCGCCATGGAGACGTAGTACTCAAGCGGGTATTTGTCGCGCTTCGGATCGGTGATATCGCCGGTATAGCAGATGGCGGCCTCGCAGATTTTACCCGACTTGCGCACCGCATCCATCGCGACTTTCATACCGGTGGTCCAGTTTAGCGAATCGAAGACGCGGAATATATCGACGCCTGAGTCAGCGGCCTCTTCCACGAATTTCTGCACGACGTTGTCCGGATAGTTGGTGTACCCGACCGCATTCGAACCGCGCAGCAGCATCTGAAACAGGATATTGGGGATCAGCTCGGACAATTTGTGCAGCCGCTGCCAGGGATCTTCCTTCAAAAAGCGCATCGAGACGTCAAAAGTTGCTCCGCCCCAGCACTCCAGCGAGAACAGATCTGAACCCAGGTAGGAGGTCGGTTCGGCGATCTTGATCAGGTCGTAGCTGCGCACGCGGGTTGCCAGGTTGGACTGGTGGGCATCGCGCATGGTCGTATCGGTAAGCAGCAGCTTTTTCTGTTCCAGGATCCATTTGGAGAGCCCTTCGGCCCCAAGCTGCATGAACAGATCCTTGCTGCCGATCGGGCGCGGCCTGGTGGTATCGACAAACGGTACGCGGGCTTCGATCAGTTCCGCCGACTTGAGCGGTTTTGCCACGCCGGGCGACCCGTTGACGATGACTTCACCCAGGAAGCTGAGGACCTTGCTGGCACGGTCCTGTTTTTCGCGGAAGCGGAGCAGTTCCGGATGCTTTTCGATAAATGAGGTATCGCACTGCCCTTTAAGAAAGACCGGATGAGTGATTACGTTTTCGAGGAAACCGATATTGGTCTTGACGCCGCGGACACGGAACTCCTGCAACGCACGGTGCATGATATTGGATGCGTCGGTAAAGGAGAGCCCCCAGGAGCTGACCTTGACCAGCAGTGAGTCATAATGCGGCGTGATCCTGGCGCCGGTATAGGCGTTGCCGGCATCCAGACGGATACCGCAGCCGGCGGCCGAGCGGTAGGTTGTCAAGGTTCCGAAATCGGGGGCAAAATTGTTGGCCGGATCTTCGGTGGTAATACGGCACTGAATGGCGTACCCGCGCATGTCGATCGCACTCTGCGACGGAATATTGATCTCCGGATCGGAGAGTTTATGCCCGCAGGCGACCAGGATCTGGTTCTGCACCAGGTTGCGCCCGGTAATCATCTCGGTAACGGTATGTTCCACCTGGATACGGGGATTCATCTCGATGAAGTAATGCTTCCCTTCGGTGTCCACCAGAAATTCAATAGTTCCGGCATTGCGATACTTGACATGTCCGGCGATTTTGAGCGCCGCGGTACAGAGTTCTTCCCGCTGGGCCTGAGTCAGCGAGAGTGATGGCGCAAATTCAACCACTTTCTGATGACGCCGTTGAACGGAGCAGTCCCGGTCGAAGAAATGAACCAAATTGCCGTAATTGTCGCCCAGCACCTGGACCTCAATATGTTTCGGATGTGCCAGGTAGCGCTCCAGAAAAACCTCGGCATTGCCGAACGACGCCTTAGCCTCACTGCCGGCCGCAACCAGTCCCTCAAGCAGCTCTTTTTTGTTGTTGGCCACGCGCATGCCACGGCCGCCGCCGCCCGCCGACGCCTTGATGATGATCGGATAGCCATGCTCCTTGGCAAAAATAAGAGCTTCTTCCTCCTTCTCGATCGGGTTTTCCGTACCGGGCACCACGCTGACACCGGCGGCAATAGCCGCTTTCCTACCGGAAACCTTATCTCCCAGGGAACGCATCATTTCGGCGGAAGGGCCGATAAAGGTAATGCCGTTGACCCGGCACTCCTCGGCGAACTCGGCATTCTCGGCCAGGAAGCCGTATCCGGGGTGGATGGCATCGACATCGGCCTTGATCGCCAGAGCAATGATCTCGTCAATGCCGAGATAGGCGTCGATAGGCGACTTCCCCTTGCCGATCAGATACGCTTCGTCAGCCTTGTAGCGATGCAGGGAAAGCTTATCCTCTTCCGAATACAATGCTACAGTGCCGATTCCCAACTCTGTGCAGGCACGAAAGATTCGAATGGCAATCTCGCCTCGATTGGCGGCCATGACTTTACGAAATCGGTATTTTTCCACTTAGATACTCTCCTTGATAAATTTATTTAGCAAAACTAAATTAATTCAGTTATTTTGAACAGTTACGCTCATTGGAGCCCGCAATAAAACAGATTAGCTGGACTTTGTCAATTAGTAAGTTAGAAATTGATTCTCTGCGTTTTTTTTTGCAGAGAATTAATTTCGTTAACGCACTTATCCCGGCTTATCGGGGCAGTAAGTTAGAAATTGTTCTCTGCGACTTTTTTTGCAGAGAATAATTTTGTTAACGCACTTATCCCGATTTATCGGGACCAGGATTTTCACCTTGCCGCAACCTGCTGTTTTATGATAAGTAATCAAATGTATCACTGATAAATGGAGGCTTTATTATGGATTTTAAAGTTGTACCGGTACCAGCCGAGAAGATGAAGACCATGATTACCGACCAATCTCAGCTGGGCTTTGGCAAATATTTTACCGACAGGATGCTGGTTGTTGAGTGGAAAGCTGACCAGGGGTGGTGTGATGCCCGGATTGAGCCATATGCACCCTTCGTATTGGACCCCTCCTGTGCGGTTTTTCATTATGCCCAGGAAATATTCGAAGGGCTCAAGGCCTACAAATGGGATGACGGCCGCGTAGCCCTGTTTCGTCCGGAGATGAATGCGCGCCGTTTCAACCAGTCCGGAGACCGTATCTGCATGCCGGAAGTGCCGGAAGAACTGTTTCTTGACGGCATAAATAAACTGGTTTCACTGGAACGGGACTGGATTCCAACTGCTGCCGGCACATCCCTTTATGTTCGTCCCGCCATGATTGCCGTGGAGCCGTTTCTGGGGGTTCATCCTTCCAATCACTTTTATTTTTTTGTGATCCTCTCCCCGGTCGGCGCCTATTACGCAGCCGGATTCAACCCTATCAACATTATGGTGGAAGATTGCTATGTCCGGGCAGTACCGGGTGGAACGGGAGAAGCCAAGACCGGCGGCAACTACGCAAGCTCCCTCAAGGCCGGACTGGAAGCAAAGAAAAAAGGGTACGATCAGGTGCTCTGGCTGGATGGACGGGAGCGCCGTTATATCGAGGAAGTTGGCGCGATGAACATGTTCTTTGCCTACGACAAGCACATTGTCACAGCCCCTCTAACCGGATCGATCCTGTCCGGCGTCACCCGCGACTCGGTATTGAAACTGGCTCCCACGCTCGGCTATACGGTGGAAGAGCGCCAGATCGACGTGCATGACCTGATGGCCGACATTCGCTCCGGCAAGGTTACCGAGGCATTCGGCAGCGGCACGGCAGCGGTCATCACTCCGGTCGGAAAGCTCTGCTACAAGGATGAAGTCCTGCAGCTGACCGGCGGCAAGGTCGGCGAGATCACCCAGCGGCTGTATGACACGCTGACCGGCATCCAGACCGGGAAGCTCAAAGATGAGTTCGGCTGGGTCAAGTTTGTCGAATAGATATTTCGTAGGGGCGGGTTCACAACCCGCCCCTGATGCAAAAGCCACCATTTGTTGCCGTCGCCACTTTAGAACAATGCAATAGGGCGGGTCAAGGACCGCGCACCTACACAGACAAATCGCCATGACACAGAAAAAGACCATACATAAACTAGTCTCGAACAAACTCTGCACATCCTGCCGCCGCACCTGCAAGCAGTTGGCAAATGCCATTGTTGCCAATTGTCCCCGATATTACCCCTTTAACCGCAAGCAGACAAATCGCGAGTTCACATGGAAACAGATGGAGCTGGGACTGTAGAAAGCGTGCCGGTTGTGCCGACCGTCAACACAAAGCTCTGCAGCGGCTGCGGCCGATGCGTAGCTGCGTGCCCTCACCGCTTGATTACCCTCGAAGTAGATGGTTTTCGTAAATGTGCGGTGTTGAGCAAACCCGAGTTATGCACCCGTTGTGGCCTATGTGTGCAGAGCTGTCTTATTAAGGCGCTTGAGCCTTAGTCTGATAATAGTGCAACCCTCCAAAATCCTTATTGTAATGCCTTCATAAAGCTCGTATTATCCACCTACTAAAAACAAAGTCAGGGATAAATATCCACATTGCATACAGCAACTAAAAGGAAAACAACAAATGGACACTGCAACAATGACCGCTGTGATTTCGGCAGGTGTGGCTGTCGTCGTTGTAGTTCTCACAAACTACTTCGCCAAAGGCCGGAGCACGAGGCGGACTGGAGAAAGATGAAGCTTGAGCGTTATCGTGAGTACATTTTAGCTCTGTCTGGAACCGTGGTATAACGCGATACTCCTGAAGCACAGGAAAGGTATTCCGATGCTGTCAATGGTATTCAATTAGTAGCACCGTCCGAGGTTTTGACCGCTTTAGATGTTTTCATCGAGCATACCTCATTTCGTAACTCAGACAATAACATTGACCGTCACGATCAACTATTAAGCATCCTCATCAGGTCAATGAGGCAGGATTTACAACCCGCGTATAAAGGTAAAGATGAAAACCATACATTCCACCTACTGGGGGTTCCCCCACTCAAAGAAGAATAACAGCAACAACAGGAATTCCGGGAACACCTTATTTAATTCAGCCGAGATAAGTAAGGTGTACCCGGAATATTCGGAATATTTTTCGATGAACTACAGGCCGATTGGGAACTGGCTGTTGCCGGCGAGAATCCTTACAAAATCACCCCACTGTGAGGTTGCTATGTATTGGGATGTGAAAACTGTAAAACCGATGCCAGACTATCGTATCTATGTCGAAGTTGAGGATGGCCGTAAAGGTATATTTGATCTCAAACCATATCTGGATCGAGGCGTTTTTCGCGAACTAAAAGACGTTCACTACTTCAATCGTGTCGGCATCCTGTTTGGCGCTGTAACATGGCCAAACGAACAGGACATCGCACCTGAAACCCTTCTTGCTGAAATGCTTCCTATCGATCAGAACCATTAAGAAGTACGGGCCTACAATTTGACAAGTTCTGAAAAAGTCCTGAAAGCGAAAACCCTATTCAGGCAAACTGATGCTACGAGTTCCGCCTGAAGTTCACGCCCATGCGGCAATGATGGCTGAAGCTCATGGCAAGAGTCTCAACCAATGGGCTGCGGACGTTCTAATGTACGCCTCTTAAAAAGGTCTTATTATGGCTTTTAACCGTCTGTTCATTTCAATTCTGCTGGTCTGCCTCATTGCGGTAACGGCAATTGCCGAACCGACGCCGGAGCGGCTGCCGGATGGTTTCGTCTACTGCGAAACGGTTATCCCCGATATCCGCGTTGATCTACGTTATGCGACGACGCACAATTTTGTCGGAGAGAAGATCGACGGGTATCGGCGACCGCGCTGCATCCTGACCCGTCAGGCAGCGTCGGCCCTCCGCAGGGTTCAGGAAGAGTTGCGCGCATTCGGGTTCGGCCTCAAGATCTTCGATGCCTATCGTCCCCAGCAGGCGGTCGACCATTTTGTCCGCTGGGCGAACGACACAGGCGACACACGGATGAAAGCGGAATTCTATCCCGGCGTGGCAAAGGGAAACCTGTTCAAGGATGACTACATCGCCGCCCGGTCGGGGCACAGTCGCGGCAGTACTGTAGATTTAACGATTGTAACGCTTCGTGGCGAGTTGGCCGGCATGGAGTTGAGTATGGGGACCAGCTTCGATTTTTTCGGCCCCGAATCATGGCCTGAATACCCAGCCATAACAGCGCAGCAGCGGGCAAACCGATTAATTCTGCAGGGTGCCATGAGAAAGCAGGGATTCAGATCATATGCCAAGGAGTGGTGGCATTTCACCCTGGAGAATGAGCCGTTTCCCGCAACATATTTTGATTTTCCGGTCGAATGAGGGAACGGAAGCGTGGAGAATTCGTGTGATAAGCTGCACAAAATAAAAACAGGCGCGAGGTATCCATGAAGCTGCTGAAAACCTACGGATTTCCCCTGCTCCTGCTCCTGTCCATTGCGGGCGGCGTACTGCTGGGCACCTGCCGCCCCGACGCGGCGCGGGCCATTCGCCCTCTGGGAGATCTGTTTCTCAACCTGATCTTCATGATCATCGTGCCGCTCGTTTTTTTCACGGTCTCTTCCGCCATTGCCGCCAGTACCGACAGCAAGCGGCTGTCAAGGGTCTCTTGGGCCATGTTCTTCGTTTTTCTGGCGACGAGCATCGTTGCCGCTGTCGGTTCACTCATCTTCATGCTATTGGTGCAGCCGACACCCGGCGTCGGAATTATCCTGAAAAGCCTGCCGCTGCAGGAGGTGCCGTCGCTGCCGGCGCAACTGGTGAAGGCCTTCACCGCCGCCGATTTCCCGGAACTGATTTCGCGCAAATCCATGCTCCCGTTGATCGTCTTTTCGGTTGGAGTCGGGCTGGCAACCAGAGCCTGCAAGGAGGGGGGCGCATCATTTAGCCGGTTCCTGGCCGCCGGGGCCAAGGTTTTCATCCGCCTGATCGATTACGTAATGTACTTTGCCCCGGTGGGGCTTCTGGCATGGTTCGCCGCCACTGTCGTAGATACCGGCGAAGCGCTGGCCGGCGCCTATATCAAGGTTTTTGTTGTCTACTACGTTTTTTCCGCCCTCTACTTTTTCGGGGGTTTTTCCCTGTTTGCTTTTTTATCCGGTGGTTCTGCCGCCGTCCGCCGCTTCTGGGCTCATATGCTGGGTCCGTCCCTCACCGCGCTGGGGACCTGTTCCAGCATGGCAACCATGCCGGTCAACCTGGAAGCGGCGCCGAAAATGGGGGTGCCGGCCGATGTCTGCGATGTGGTGATTCCGATAGGGGCGGCTTTGCACAAGGATGGTTCGGTAATTGGCGGCGTGCTCAAGGTGCTGTTCGCGATGAGCCTGTTCCACCAGGAACTGACTTTCGGACGGCTGCTCATGGCGGTCGGGGTCGCTATCCTGGTCGGGGTAGTTGTGGGAGCCATCCCGAGCGGCGGCATGATCGGTGAGATGCTGATCCTGTCACTGTTCGGTTTCCCTGCTGAGATACTTCCACTTCTGGCAGCCATCAGCATAATCATCGATCCGTTGGCAACTTTGCTGAATGCCACCGGCGACAACGTAGCGGCCATGATGGTGACCCGGCTGACGGCAGGTACTGAATGCTGTACGGGACAAGAGGGGACGGAATCATGATGGTGCGGGAATGTGTACTTTTACTTGCCCTGATCCTACTGGCGGGGTGTCATCTCGGGCCGTGGCAAGCGTTCGAAAATTGCCGGGGGACTTTTCCCGTAACGAGCCGGCAAGCAGTGGTGGTGGACTGGGAAGAGACCGGCATGGCGATCCGCCTCTACGAGCGAGGCGGCGACGGCTGGCAGCCGCTTGGTGCGGCGATTCCTGCGGTGACGGGGAGAAACGGCCTGGCTCCCGTGGGAGAAAAGCGGGAAGGGGACGGACGGACCCCATCAGGCGTATTTACTCTGGAGAGGGGATTCGGCTATGAGCCGTTAGCGACAAAGATGCCGTACATCGTCCTTACTCCGGAGATGATCTGGATCGACGATGCCAGGTCCGACCGTTACAACAGGCTGGCAGATAAAAAGGATGGTGAAGGGCTCTCCTACGAGATCATGAAACGGGGCGATGACCTGTACAAGTACGGCATCGTCGTCGAATACAACACCAAGGCGACCGTCCCAGGGAATGGCAGCGCCATTTTTTTCCACATCTGGCACAGTCCCATATCCCCTACAGCAGGCTGCATCGCCGCGGCTGAGTCTGATATGGTCCGGATTCTGCGTTGGCTCGATCCGGCGCTGCATCCGCTGGCGGTAATAGGTGATGCCTGCCTTTGAAAAATTGCGGCAGCGCCAAATCAAAAGTGTCGGGGCAGCAGATTGTGAAATGTCCTCCACTTGTCACCAAGAGAAAAACCAAGCTGTTCAATCCACAGTAAACTATTTTTCAAACAGGGAGCACCGACATGGCGGTATACGAAGTCAAGCACCCGCTGATTCAGCACAAACTAGGCCTGATGCGCAAGTCCGATCTGAGTTCCAAAGAGTTTCGCGAACTAGCCTCCGAAGTCGCGCGCCTCTTGACGTACGAAGCGACGACGGATCTTGAAACCGAAACCATCACAGTCACAGGGTGGACAGGCCCGATCGACGTCCAGCAGATAAAAGGGAAGAAGATCACAGTGGTACCGATCCTGCGGGCCGGTCTGGGGATGATGAATGGTGTTCTCGACATGATCCCGAACGCCAAGGTCAGCATAGTCGGTCTCTACCGCAACGAAGAGACGCTGGAACCGGTCGCCTACTATGAAAAACTGGCCTCAGGGATGGAAGAGCGTACCGCACTGATTATCGATCCGATGCTGGCCACCGGCGGGTCCCTGCTCGCAACAATCGAAATGCTGAAAGCAGCCGGTTGTCCACGAATCAAGGGGATTTTTCTTGTTGCCGTCCCCGAAGGGATCAAGCGGGTCACTGCGGCCCATCCCGACGTGGATATCTACGTCGCCTCGATTGACGACGGCCTGAACGGACAGGGGTATATTCTGCCTGGACTCGGCGATGCCGGAGACAAGATTTTCGGCACAAAATAGGAGATCATGGCCATGTCACATTTTATAATCCATGAAACAACATAATCTCAATACACCGTCACCGCCGCATAGCCGACCACCCGTTCATTATCGCCACTCACGTCGCCACTGTTGCCGTACGCTACCAGCTCGGCCTTCTGCGCACCCAGCGTGATAGCCGCCTCAATCATGACGGTTGCCGGCATGACGCCGCACATGGTGATCCTGTGGCCCTGGCAAACCTCCAGCAGCCCTTTGCCATCCAGCGCCAGAGCCCGTTCAAGCGCCATTTCATCCTTTTGCCGGGCAGAGTCGGCCGATTCGTAATGAGTCATATCCGAACTGGCCACAATCAGCACATCTTCGCCATATTCCCGGATAGCAGCGGCAATGGCATGGCCGATGTCACGCAGAGCGGCATAGTCGCCATGGCCGAGGCAGATCGCTGAAATAGTCGCCTCTGGATGGAGATACTGAATGAAAGGGAGCTGGACCTCAAGAGAGTGTTCACGCTGATGAGCGACAGTGTCAGACCGAAAGTACGGGGAATGCTGGAGTAAAAGCGAGTTCAGACGGGTGTTGATAGCCGTAACCCCAAGCGGAGTCAGCCATTCGCCATCGGGGTAGAGCGCGGCTGCCGCCCCGGCGCCATGATGATTGGGACCGATGATCAGAACCGTGTCCGGAATGGCAATCCGGGAGAAGACCTTGCCGGCGATCGCGCCGGAATAAACATAACCGGCGTGGGGTGAAATGATGCCTTTTACCGGCTGCGGCGCGGCATTTTCCGGTATCAGCCGGGACAATGCGATGCGAAGGCCATGTTCGCTCCCCGGATAAAACTGACCTGCTACGGCTGGCTGTCGCTGCATGATCCCCCCCTGTCTCTATTCAAACGGCAACTGGCTCTCCACCGGAATCGCCTTCTCCGGCTCAAGCTGTAACTCCTCCTGACGTTCATACTGAGGCTGTTCGTCCAGGGCCTGAATTTCTTTAAGCGTCGGCAATGATTTTAAATCCTTGAGCCCGAATATTTCAAGAAATTCCTTTGAAGTGCCATAAATCAGAGGACGCCCCGGAATATCCTTTTTCCCCATAATACGCACCAGATGCTTTTCCAGCAGCGATTTGAGAACTCCGCCGCAATCGACACCGCGCAGATGTTCTACTTCGGCGCGGGTAATCGGCTGGCGATAGGCGACTATCGCCAGGGTCTCCAGTGCGGATTGTGAAAATTTTGCCGCTCTGGTTTTGATATGGCGGGTTATGTAGCTGTGAAACGCGGGGCGGCTTCTGAATTGCCACCCTCCGGCAACCTCAACCAGCTCGAAGCCCCCTCCCCTTACCTGATAATGGTCAACGATCTCTGCCAGAGAAGCTTTGATCTCATCGCGCTCATATTCGTCCAATAGATCGCAGAGACGATCGGTTGAAAGGGCCGAATCGGCGGTAAAAATGAGGCTCTCTATAATCGAAGATAATTCGGAGTTCATGGCAAATCAAACCTCGGTGGAATCTGCGGCCACTGCCGGAACAAACCAGATCGAGCCATGATCATTCCCCTGAAAAATACGGATCAGCTTGAGACGGCAGAGTTCCAGAAGAGCCAGAAAGGTGACGATAATCCGTTCGCGGGTAAATTCACTTCTACCGTCATCTCGCACCAGGTCGTCAAACTGGACGGTATCTTGCTCCTGAAGCAAGGAGAGAACTTCGTTGATACAATCGGCAATGCTGAGCGAGTCGCCCGGAGCAACGTCATGGAAACTTTCGGCCGGAATGCGTTGCAAAAGCAGTCGAAAGGCATCTACCAGTTCAAACAGGGTAACTTCCAGCGGCCCTTCGACGTTTTGTGCCGCAGCCAGCACCGGTTCAGTAGCCGTGCGGGCAAAAACTTCCCGCCCCAGCATCGCCCGCGCGCCGATCACCATGCCGGCCTCCTTGTACTGCTGATACTCCAGCAGTCGCCGCACCAGTTCATTGCGCGGGTCTCCTTCTTCCGCCTCAGGCTCTTCCTGCTCGTCAACCGGAAGCAGCTGTCGGGATTTGATCTGCAGCAGCGTGGCCGCCATAACCAGAAAATCGCCCGCCACTTCAAGGTTAAGATCCTTCATCAGCTTGATGAAATCAAGATACTGGCGGGTGATGACCGCAATCGAAATATCGCAGATATCCAGCTCGTTTTTCTTGATCAGATGCAGCAGCAGATCCATCGGCCCATCGAACTTGTCGAGGTGAACGCTGTACTGTTCATGAACACCGTCCAGCAGCGGTAAATGCTCGTCACGGTGTTGTTTCGCCTCGACAGTCATGCGAGCCTCTGCAAAAACGTAATGAGGAGGTCGATATGCAAGGCGCAAGCGAGCGAGGAAGCGAAACGTACTCTCAAGTACGTTGAGTTTTCGAACAAGCGGCAACGCAGCAGATCGACCCCGCAGTAGTTTTTCATTTCAGAATTTGAGCGCCGTACGAACTTCGGTCATCACCGCATCAGATATCAGCGAGGCCTTCCGGCTCCCCTCCTGCAGCAATTCATCGACAAAACCGGGGTTGGCGGCCAACTCTTCACGCCGGGCGCGGAATGGCGCCAGACGTTCGTCCAGAAAGCCGGCCAATATTTTCTTGCACTCCACGCACCCTATGGTCGCGTTGCGGCAGGCAGGAATTATCTCATCAAGTTTCTCCTGGGGAACGTACAAACGGTGCAGATTGAAAGCCACGCAGATATCCGGCTCGCCCGGATCGGCCCTGCGAACCCGATTGGTATCGGTCACCATCGACATAACCTTCTTGCCGGTCTCTTCAGCCGTATCGGAAAGATAGATCGAATTATTGTATGACTTGCTCATTTTACGCCCATCCAGACCGGGCAGTTTGGGGGTCTCGGTCAGCAGCGCTTCAGGTTCTGGAAAAACCTCGCCATAAAGATGATTAAAGCGCCGGGCGATTTCACGGGTAATTTCCAGATGCGGCAGCTGATCATGTCCGACCGGCACCCGCGTGGCCTTGTACAGGATAATATCGGCCGCCATCAGCACCGGATACCCCAGAAAACCGAACGTCGTCAAGTCGCGCTGTTCTATGTTGTCGAGCATATCCTTGTATGTCGGGTTGCGCTCCAGCCAGGATACCGGCGTAACCATTGAAAGGATCAGATTCAGCTCGGAATGATGGGGCACCAGACTTTGGCGAAAGATAGTGCACTTTTGAGGATCAAGTCCGAAGGCCACCCAATCCAGCACCATATCGCGGATACTCTGGGCAATTCCGGAGGTATCGGCATATTCCGTCGTCAGCGAATGCCAATCGGCGACAAAAAAGAAACAGTCGAAGGAATCCTGCATTCTGACCCAGTTTTCCAGTACTCCGTGATAATGTCCGATATGCAGCCTGCCGCTCGGCCTCATGCCGCTGACAACGCGTTGTTTCATGGTAAAACGCTCCTTGTTCCTATTGGTCAATTCTGCTAAAGTGAGCCGATGAAAAGACTCTACTCAAAAACAGGAAATTTACATGATGCGACCTAAAATTGAAACCAAAATAATGAATCCACTGATCGGCAAGGCCATTCCGCTCCCTTCATATGCAACGAGCGGCGCTGCGGCACTGGATCTGCGTGCCTGTCTGGAAACACCAAAAACCGTGCAGCCGGGCGAGACCGTATTGGTTCCAAGTGGCATTGCCATCAGCATTCACGACCCCGGCCTGGTGGCCCTCCTCGTGCCGCGTTCAGGCCTCGGCATCAAGCACGGCATAGTGCTGGCAAATACAGTCGGCGTTATCGATTCGGACTATCAGGGAGAGATCGGAATCGGGATCGTCAATCGTGGCACAGCCCCCTACACTATTGAACCGGGCGAGAGGATCTGTCAGATGATGTTCGTGCCGGTGCTGCAGGCCGATTTGAGTCTGGTTGCGGAATTTGGTCTGGAAAGCGACCGGGGAACCGGCGGGTTTGGTTCGACCGGGAGTCATTAACAATAAACCGTTCGGTTTGAAAGGAGCTATATAATGGAAAGAGCCCAATTCATAGAATATAAGGGAAAGAAGATTTTTGTGCTGGACTTCTGCAACTGCAAACCGACCGAGATGCAGCCCATTATCAACGAATGCGCCCTCCAGGTACGGTCTCAGCCAAAGAAGTCGGTCTATACCATTACGATTGCCACAGGCGCAAAATACGATCTCGATGTCGTTGAAAAGCTGAAACAGTTGACCAGGGAGAATGAACCGTATGTAATCAAGTCGGCGGTGGTCGGCGCGTCCGGTATGCAACAGGTGTTGCTGATGATCGTTTCCAATTTCAGCAACCGTAAGTTTGAAATGTTCGATGATATGGAAAAAGCCAAGGAATTTTTCGCGTCCGATCGTAGCTGAATGAGTTAAGCAGACAACCTATCTCACCACGCGCCATGCCTGGCGGGCAAAAAAGAAACGCCGAGCCCAGATACAGGACTCGGCGAAACTTGAATGCCATTTATTCCAATTTATCCGATCAGCACATCCTTTATCGTCGTTGTTACGGTTCCCTGGATCACGATTTCAGTATGCCCGTTCGTATAGGCATGATGTTCAGACCCATTGACTAACAAGGTTCCTGCATCCTTCCAATCACCATGTTTGCCAATGAGCTCAACCGCTTCATTCGCTCCGCCGGAAACTACCATCTGGATATGATCCGTTCCGGCAATTACATTCGTATGGATATTTACATTTCCGGAGAACAGGACATCGTCAAACTCCGGATTAAGCAGATGCGGTTTCACAATCGCCTGAAGCTGCGGCGCTGTGAGGTTATCCGTTTTACCAAGATCATGCAGCGCGGCAATATCATCCACAGTCAGAGCCTTCACCTGATCCGGAGACAAGTTACCTATTTCCGCGGTGGTCAAAGCAGATACCTGGTTCGGATCAAGTGCATGTATCTGCGCCGTACTTAAAGCGTGAACCTGATCGGGCGACAAGGCGCTGATGTCAGCCGTTGTCAGGACACGGACCTGATCTGGCGTCAGGGCGGAAATACCTGCCGTACTTAGCGCATGTACTTGATCGGGTGACAAGGCAAGAATATCGGCCGTGGTCAACGCATGAACCTGATCAGGAGTCAGGGCGGCAATATCGGCCGTAGTCAAAGAATGAATCTGAGCGGTTGTCAGTGCCGCTATCTCTGTCGTAGTCCCGTTATTCTGTAACCAGACATCCGCCATCTCGTGGGTTTTGCCGTCTGTAGTCGTGTATGTGGAATCGAGCATTATCCAGTTGCCGTTGCTGTTTACTGCCGTTTGAGTGGCATTCAGGTTAAGCTGGGTTATGCCCAGTGACTGGAGCGAGTGCATTTCACTTACTTGAGATACACCATCTTGGTTACTGTCGGCCCACACCATGAGGTCATTCCACCCGGAGTCCTTCGAGTTGATTACGCCATCATGGTTTGAATCCATTGCCTGTAATGCCGCAAAACCATCCTGCGCCTTTACTCCTGACGCCAGTTTCGTTGCGGTGCCAAAAAGTTCGCTGCCATTATCAATCACACCATTGTGGTTAACATCTCTCACCAGGAAGCCACTACCGGATGAAATCCAACCAACACTATCGTTATGGCCACTGGCATTCAAATCAAAGTGGACTCCTGCCGAAGCACTGACCGTATGAATCCCTTCATCAGTAAGGTCTAGTACAATAGGATCACCCAGGATTGCGCACAACTGAGCACTCGTCAATGCCGGACTTTGTGCTGTTGTAAGAGCATCAATCAATCCGGCAGAATGCATCGCAGCAATATCGGCAGTAGTTATGCTCTGTATCTGTTGAGTAGACAGGGCTTGTACCTGCACAGTACTCAACGAGCTAACAAAGTCGGTGCTCAGCGTGTTTATCTGAGTCGTCGTCAAGGCATGGATTTCCGTCGATGTTAGCGATTGCAGGTTGGCTGAGTGCAGTGCGTTCAGGTCGGTGCTGCTCAGTGCCTGTACCTGGGTCGTCGTTAGCGCGGTCAGCTGCGCCGTGCTCAGGTGGTTCAGACCGTCGGTGCTCAGCGTGTCGATCTGCGCCGTCGTCAGTGCCTGGATTTCCGCTGACGTCAGGGACTGCAGGTTGGCCGAGTGCAGCGCATTCAGGTCGGTGCTGCTCAGCGCCTGGATCTGGGTCGTTGTTAACGAGGTCAGATGCGCCGTAGTAAGGTTGTTCAGCGCGTCGGTGCTCAGCGTGTTGATCTGCGCCGTCGTCAGCGCACGGATATCTGTGGACGACAGACTGCCGAGGTTGGCAGAGCTAAGGGCGTTCAGGTCCGTGCTCGTCAGCGCCTGG
>CAIYDX010000268.1 GCA_903925005.1 uncultured Geobacteraceae bacterium | reverse complement strand
TGGAGGTAACAACCTGGCTGCGACACTTGCTCTGAATTCTTCTGAATAATGAGTCATAATGCTCCCTTTTCTTACGCCCCGATATTAACACAAAAAATCGGAAGGGAGGCGACAACTATCCTGACACAGGGGGTATAGAACAAGATCACCTTCTCCACTGTCCAAACAAATAACTTGAAATCTACGTAATGGGATCTCCAGCATTGTTATAAAAATATAAGTAAGTGTTGGCACCCAAATTCGTTCTTCGATACCAGTTCCCGGGTCAGTCCAGGTAAAATACTGATTTGCTATTGATTTTGGCCATGCAAAATTGTTGTCAGTGAGAATCTTGAAGACCTTGAGTCTCCAGAGCGTTGGCAGAGGTGTTGAAGTTGATTCTGCATTCCTGACTGGAGGGAGACCCTGCTTCAATAGTAATGCTTCGTTGGCAGTAATTATCGAATAACCTAGTTGCACCACTCCATCTTCACTGCGATCCATCATCAGTTCACCAATTATCCACTCTGTGAACTTCACCATCATACCGATTTGACGAGTTTTTTTATTGCCACCAAAAAAATCATAGATGGACGGGCAGCGTCTCTGTTCAGAAAGGAAAACCACAGGATTTCGAAAGACATGAGGAGGGTATTTTGCGAGCCAATCTAAAAATAATTTGAAGGCGCTTTTCTGTTTATTTGTATTCTTGAGTGGTTGACTGTTTAACCACTCAACAAAAAGTTGGGTCCAAAGCAAAGTCTCAGGTGTGGGATTTTGAATTACATATTCGAAAGTGGGAGATCCTTGATTCCCCATCTTAGGTTTTCTGCCAAGATTTTTTTTGTATGCAGAATCATTCTTCAACGCTGAATATGCTTCTGCAATTTTCATTAATATTGAGCGGCGTCTTCTTTCGTCAGCACCGAAAAGATGAACAAAAGTTTTATTGTCTCCGCGCCATGAATCTAAGATGATTTTCCAGGTTTTATGATCAATTTCAAGCAAATTATTTGCGTTGTTGCAGAGGAACAGGTTCAATATTATCCGTTTAAAAAAAGGCAATACTGAACTGTTATTAAGGCGGGGCCAGTGCCTGTTAAGATAGCTGTTAATATCACTAAAACCAGGTATATTCTGTAGAGTTTCAAATGTAGGAAGTCGCGATTGATGGTTTTTGTTCAAAATAAACGTAAGTTTACTCGAAAACAGCACACCATTTTTATTGAGTACAATTAGCTTGTTTACAGCCTGATTAGCGGCTTCACTATTAGTTGCTTTATCAAAATCACTAATAGCTTTAAGTGTCTCTTGTTCATATTTGCCACAGTTGATAGGACTGTCATCAATATTTATCATTAGTTCAATCTTCTTAGTGGCCATCACACTCTCCTGGTACAAATGACAGCAATACAGCCTTAATAATAAGCGGAATCACATTGGATGATCTACCCATTTGCAACATTCTGACTTCATGAGGTAAGTAATGTAGGGACTGCTTCATCTATTGCAATGGGAAGCCATTTTGGGTTCAACCCCAGCCCTTGTAATGTAATTTTGCCTTCATAAATCTGTTGAGTTTCTTCTGCCCCAACTTTTGTCAGCAAAAATTCGGCAGCAGCGTCAGCCGCCACGCGTTTCTGCATTTTGGTTAAAGGCCTCATGCATAAAGGCAGAAGATTTTCCCGCATAAGGACGACATCCAGAAATACTTCTTGTTCCATTTCGGAATTCTCATCCTTGAGGAACGGGTATATGCGTGAGGCAGAAATGATATGGCTTATCTGCTCAAACCTTGTGGTTTCCTTGAATTCCAAGGCGATATTCTCATCAGAAGTTAGCAAGACAGGGAGGTTATTTTCATTATGCTCATCTTCTTTAATTATGGTCTTAATTCCCTCAATGTACCTGTATGCGGCATGTAGACTCAACAGGGTCTCGTTCAGAAGAATAGAGTTCGACTCGTATGATGCCTCCAGTTGTTTGATCCTATTACGTATTGAGCCAGTTATGGCGTCCCGGCGCCCATTTTGGGCTAATCGAAACTTCTCTTCCTCTAGAGCTTCAAGTTCAAGTCGCATTTGATCGACTACTGCAGCCAGTTTCTGGGAATCTGCAATGAGTTTATTGGCTTTCATCCAGAGTTGAATTAGGAAGGGAGTACCTGTAATAAAGTGTCGGCAGCGAAGACAGTTGTGACTTCCACCCGGGACGGCGGCATAAACGGATGCCGTGCTTGATAACCTTCTTAAAAAAGGTCCGCCATCGGCGCATCTCGTCCCGGCATAAGGACAGACTCCGCACCCCTCATTCGACCATTCCGGATAAAAATTTGATTTCATCAAAGAGCGGAATGCATCCTCGTCTGCAGGAACAACCAATCTTGCGGCTTCATCGAAGGACTTGCTTTCGAGCCAATTTCTGTAACTTTCAGCTTCATTGTTTAGTGGACCCTTTGGTCAAGACAATAATGCTTTTAGTTTAAGATGGTAGTTTCTGCTTTTGATTTTGGTTCTACCCCTAAAAAAGCTTTTCGTTCTTTGAATTTGTCTACGATTCTTGC
>CAIYDX010000267.1 GCA_903925005.1 uncultured Geobacteraceae bacterium | reverse complement strand
TCAGCATAAAACGATTCAAGACCGGTCTTCATGTTCTTAAGATCGCTCATTGCCGCACTGTTATAAGCCTTTGCACGGTACGACGAAAACTGCGGTATGGCAATAGCAGCCAGGATGCCGATGATCGCAACAACGATCAACAGCTCGATCAGGGTGAAGCCTTTTTTGCTACGAAGCATGTTCAACATAATGTTTCTCCTTTCATGGTTTGTGCTCTGAAATCAGAGCTTGGTTGTAAGAGTAACAAACAAAAATGCAATATCAAGTCCAAAACTAAAATATGTCTTAACGATCTGAATTTATAACCTTAACAATTATGTTGCTCACATAGCCATCACAACTGGAACCCATATTCGGCAGTTTTGGTGACAATAAATGTCATTTAAGTTCATATGTATCTGCTCCTAAAAGCACTTACTCTTCACCGCAATCCAGACCGAACTTAGCCAGCCTGTACCGGAACGAGCGGAACGACATCCCAAGCAGTTCCCCCGCTTTCTTTTTCGCTCCACTGGTTTTTTCAAGCGCTTTAAGCAGGTATTTCTTCTCCAGTTCATCCAGCAGCGGCTCCAGTTGCATTCCGCCTTCCGGGATATCACATTCGTCAGTCAGGCAGGGCAGCTTGCTTACCAGCAACTGTTTCGGCAGACCGCTTTCGGAAATAACAGTCTGGTCAATGATCAGACTCCGTTCAATACAGTTTTCCAGTTCGCGTATATTACCTGGAAAAGGATGATTCATCAGCATCTTGAGAGCGCCCGGAGTAATGGTTGCCGAGGCAGGTTGCCCAACCGTCTGGAATTTTCGGCAGAAATACTCGATCAAAAGCGGAATATCCTCGATCCGTTCCCGGAGCGGCGGCATTACAAGTTGGACAACGTTGAGACGGTAATAGAGATCTTCCCGGAACGACCCCTCCTTTACCTGCCCCTCAAGATTACGGTTTGAGGCGCTGATAATCCGCACATCAGCCTTGCGGGTCTGTACGTCCCCTACCCTTTTGAATTCTCGTTCCTGCAGAACCCGAAGCAGCTTGGTCTGCATCAGCAGCGGCAACTCGCCGATTTCGTCCAAAAATAGCGTCCCCCCTTCAGCCTGCTCGAACAGACCGGGGCGGTCATTCACTGCTCCGGTGAAAGAACCTTTTTTATGCCCGAACAGTTCGCTCTCAATCAAGTTTTCCGGAATAGCGCCACAATTTACGGCAACAAACGGCTTTGATTTTCGAGGACTGCAGGTATGCATCGAACGGGCCGCCAGCTCTTTGCCGGTACCGCTCTCTCCAAGTATAAGCACACTGCTCTGACTGGGTGCAACCTTCTGGATCATGTCGAACAGTTCCCGTATTTTCCGGCTTTTACCGATAATGCCGCAGAAGCTGTCCCGTTCGCCGGCATCTTTCTTCAGCAGAATGTTTTCACGCCTGAGCCCCTGCTTTTCAAGGGCGTTTTTGACTAGCTGCTTAATTTCTTCATTTTTAAACGGCTTGCAGACGTAGTCATATGCCCCAAGCTTCATCGCCTCCACCGCCTGTTCGGCAGCTGAAAAAGCGGTGAGCATCAAAACAGCTGTTTCTGGAGATTTTTCTTTAATACGAGCTAGCAGGTCAATACCTGAAAGACCAGGCATATTTACATCCGACAGCACCAGATCGAACAGTGCCGACTCCATCAAATGAAGCGCATCCTCGGCTGAACCGGCTACGCTCACGTCATACCCTTCCCGCTCCAACAATATAGAGAGGAACTCCCGCATACTCAATTCATCATCAACGACCAGTATTTTTATTTTCAATTAAACATCTCCTTATTCGTATTTCTGATCAACGATGCAAATAAAGGCGGTGATGGCAAACAGTAGAGTGCCGTTTTTTGTCATAGCATATATTCATACGATTGTGAAGCGAGTTGCCCATAATATCAATCTATCGAAAGTGTTAAAGAAAAATAGCCGCGGGCTGGTATTTTTTCTTTTTTATGGTATACATAAACACTGTCTTACTGGAGAGCACCTTCTCCAGACCACATTATTCCATGCAAGGGGGCTGTACATGAGTGAAATTGTTGACGTCTATGCCAGAGAAATTCTGGATTCCCGGGGAAATCCGACTCTGGAGGTAGAAGTTTTTCTTGAGTCTGGAGCTTTTGGACGGGCCGCAGTGCCATCAGGCGCTTCAACCGGCGAGCGCGAAGCGATGGAGTTGCGTGACGGTGACAAATCACGCTATCTCGGCAAAGGAGTTTTGAAGGCTGTAGACAACGTGAACAACGTAATTGCCGAAGAGGTAATCGGCATGGAAGCTGAAGACCAGGTCGGTATCGATATGAAAATGATCGAACTGGACGGCACCGAGTTCAAGACAAACCTTGGCGCCAACGCGATTCTCGGCGTGTCGTTGGCGGTTGCCAAGGCTGCGGCCGAAGAAGCCGGTCAGCCTTTGTACAAATACATCGGCGGCGCCAACGCCCGCGAATTGCCGCTGCCGATGATGAATATCATCAATGGAGGCGCTCACGCCGACAACAACGTCGATATCCAGGAATTCATGATCATGCCAGCTGGCGCATCGTGCTTTAAGGAAGCGCTCCGGATGGGGGCAGAGATTTTTCATGCTCTGAAGGGCGTTCTGAAGAACAAAGGATACAATACCGCTGTCGGCGACGAAGGGGGCTTTGCGCCCAACCTGAAGTCTAACGAGGAAGCGCTGGAAGTTATCATGGAAGCGATAGTCAAGGCGGGATACACGCCGGGCAAAGATGTTCTGCTGGCGCTTGATGTTGCTTCTTCTGAACTGTTTAAAAATGGCACGTATACTCTTGAGAACGAGACTCAAAAAGAAAAAACACCCAAAGAAATGGTCGATTTTTATGAGAATCTCGTCAATAAATACCCGATTATCTCCATCGAAGACGGTATGGCGGAAAATGACTGGGACGGCTGGAAACTGTTGACAGATCGCCTCGGCAAACGAATTCAGATCGTCGGCGATGATCTGTTTGTTACCAACCCGAAAATCCTAAAAGAGGGAATCCAGAAGGGGATTGCCAACTCCATCCTGATCAAACTGAATCAGATCGGCACTCTGACCGAAACTTTGGAGGCGATTGAAATGGCCAAGCGGGCCGGTTACACGACCGTCATTTCTCACCGTTCAGGTGAAACCGAAGACACCACGCTGGCCGACCTGGCCGTAGCGGTCAACTCCGGCCAGATCAAAACAGGCTCGCTCTGCCGTACAGACCGCGTAGCCAAATACAACCAGCTGCTCCGGATCGAGGATGAGCTGGACAGCACGTCCCTGTTCAAAGGACACGATGTTTTTTACAACATCAAAAAATAGATTTTGACAAAAAAGGCGGAGAATTCTCCGCCTTTTTTGTGTATCAGCAACTCGGGAGGAGCTCATGGAAAAAAATACTGTCCTTTGGAATCGCTATCAAAAACATCTCTGTCTCTGTCCCGAGATCGGACTCACACTTGATATCAGCCGCATGAAGTTTTCCGACACTTTTTTCGGACAGATGGAAGCGGTGATACAGAGTGCGTTCTCCGAAATGAGTGATTTGGAAAAGGGAGTTATAGCCAATCGTGACGAAGGACGCATGGTCGGGCATTATTGGCTTCGCAACCCGTCGATTTCTCCATCGAATGACATTAAGCAGGAGATCGAAGCTGCCATTAAGCAAATCCTGGAATTCAGTGCAAAAATTCACACAGGTGCAATCACTGCGCAAAGCGGCGCCATATTTAAAAACCTTCTTGTTATCGGCATCGGCGGTTCCGCTCTGGGGCCGCAATTTGTTGCCGATGCACTGACATCCTCCTCCGACAGGATGAAGGCATATTTTCTCGACAACACCGATCCGGACGGCATCGACAAAGTGTTTGCTGAACTGGGCACGGCTATTTCACACACATTAACGATAGTCATTTCGAAAAGCGGCTCAACCAAGGAGACCCGCAACGGCATGCTGGAAGCCAAAATCGCTTATCTACATGCCGGGCTCGATTTTTCACAGCATGCCGTGGCAGTGACCGGTGCTGAAAGCGAACTGGACAGGTTGGCGCGGGCCGAAGGGTGGCTGGAGCGTTTCCCGATGTGGGACTGGGTTGGTGGAAGAACTTCCGTAACCTCGGCAGTCGGACTCCTGCCGGCGGCTCTTCAGGGGATCGACATCAAAGAGCTGCTGGATGGCGCGAAAGCATGCGACGACATTACCAGCAGATTGGATACAAAGCGCAATCCTGCGGCATGCATGGCACTGATGTGGCACTACGCTACGAAAGGACGCGGCACCAAGGACTTGGTCATGCTCCCCTATAAAGACCGCCTGCTGCTCTTCTCCCGCTATCTGCAGCAGCTGATCATGGAGTCTATCGGTAAAGAGTTCGACCGTGACGGAGAGCTTGTCAATCAGGGGTTGACCGTATACGGAAACAAAGGTTCAACCGATCAACACGCCTATGTGCAGCAGCTGCGGGAAGGGGTGGCGAACTTTTTTGTCACTTTTATCGAAGTCCTGAAAGATCGTGAGGGAAAGTCTCTTCTTGTCGAGGATGGGATTACCAGCGGAGATTTTCTGTTCGGTTTTTTTCAAGGGACACGCACGGCGCTCTATGAGAATGGCCGGGAATCGATAACTCTTACCATCAACCAGATTAATGCCTATACCATCGGCGTTCTGATTGCACTGTTCGAGCGTACCGTCGGGTTATATGCGAGCCTGATCAACATCAATGCCTATCACCAACCCGGAGTGGAGGCCGGCAAGAAAGCGGCCGGCGCGGTAATTTCACTCCAGAAGTCCATCGTGGAACTGCTGCAAAATGAACCGCGCAGCTTGACAGCGGAGGCAATTGCCGCTCTGCTCGGAAAACCGGAGGAGGCGGAGTTGGTATTTGCCATACTGCAGCATCTGGCTGCCAACCGGGATAGAGGAATAATTCAGAGTAGCGCCGACCAGATTGCAGATATAACTTTTCGGAGTGCCTGCTAGGCTCTCGGCTTCAGCCGGCGCGTCGGAGCCGCACTCCAGGGATCATCAGGCCATGGATGTTTGGGATAGCGCCCTTTAAGCTCCTTTTTCACCTGCTGATACGAGCCATCCCAGAATCCCCGCAGATCCCTGGTAACCTGAATCGGCCTTCCGGCTGGTGAGAGCAGATGCAACAGCACCGGAATCCTGCCATTGCACAGCGTCGGTCCAACAGCCAAACCGAACAGTTCCTGAAGTTTCACCGCCAACACCGGAATTTCACCGGAGTAATCGATCCTGATCTTTGATCCGCTCGGCACTGACAGATGTGTCGGCGCCAATTCATCCAGTTCACGTTGCTGCCGATAATCCAGACCTTGTCTCAGGATGTCGGCAATATCCAGCTGGGATAACTTTCTAGCCGTATTGACCCCTTCAAGATACGGCGCCAGCCATTTTTCAAGCGTATCACACAATACCGCATCAGACGCATCCGGCCAATCCCGCTCCGGAAAAACAGTGTGCAGCAACATCAGACGCCCTTGCAGCTGACTTACCGCCTCGTTCAATGACAGTAGTTTTAATCCTGCCGCGCGCAGCGCGCCGATCACCGCCGGAACCGCTTGAGCGGCGGTCGGAACAACCGTCTGGGCAGAAAGTTGGATACTTCCCAGTCGCTCAAGCCGCTGGGCTGTGACGCGCTGTTCACGATCGTCCCAGCTTACAGTCATTTCTGATTTAACATGTCCCGAACGCTCATCACGGATAACGGACTCCGGTATTTCAGCGGCTAGATGGATGATCGCTTCAGCTTGGCTTCCGGCATCCAGCGCCACGGCAACAATATACTCAGGCGTTCTTACTCCACTCCGCTCCGAAATACGTGCTCCACGACCGCCGGCAAGCAGATATCCGCCACCTAAAGTTCTGCGCCGCGCCAGACGTTCAGGATACGCCGACAAGAGCAATCTGGGAATGCGGTCATCATCGCAGCTCCAACGTTCTTCAGTTTCTGGCAGATTCATAAACTGCCGGAGTTGACGAGCAACACGCTCCACGCTCTTTACCGCCGATAAATCCATCTTACGATCGTTGCCCCCGGAAGAACGCCAGTATGACATCGCCTCTAAACGATCGGCAATGTCGGAACTGCTTGCCGGTGTAAGACCATTTCCAGCATCGAAGCGGAACAGATCCCGCTCCGAAAGAAGCGCCGCAACCCGGCATCCCAAACCGGGACAGTGAAGTTCTCTTGAGCGAAGCAGCAGCCGTCCGAGGCGAGGGTGAAGCGGCATTCGCACTACTTCTCGTCCAAGGTTGGTTATTCGCCCTGAGGCATCGAACAGGTCAAGCTCGACAAGCAGGCGTCGAGCCGACTCTTGTGCCGCCGCAGGGGGAGCATCGAGCCAGCCGAGCTGCATCGGATCGGCAACGCCCCAGGCCGCCAGTTCCAGCAACAGCTGCGACAGATCGGTAACGCAGATCTCGGGTGGCGTGTGCGGAGCCATCGCGTGCAGCGTGTGTGTGGTGTACAAGCGGTAGCAGACCCCTGGAGCGGTGCGTCCCGCCCGCCCGGCACGCTGTTCTGCAGAGGCTCGCGATTCGCGAACAGTAACAAGGCGATTCAGGCCGTTGCCCGGGTCATACTGCAACCGTCGCGACACGCCGCAATCAATAACGGTACGAACCCCATCTATGGTTAAACTGGTTTCCGCAATGCTCGTAGCCAACACTATTTTGCGATACGGACCTGATTGAATGGCCTTCTGCTGTTCGGCAATCGGCAGATCGCCATACAGTTGGCAGAGCATGACATTCTGCTTGACGATTCCGGACTCAGCCAACTGGGCGGCGCAAGCTCTGATTTCTCCCGAACCCGGCAAGAACGCCAGGATATCCCCTTCCGTTTCATTCACTGCCCGAACAACCGCAGCGGCCACCCTTTGTGAAAGACGTGCATGTCCTTTGTCGTCAAGGTATTTCATGTCGACCGAAAAACAACGCCCCTCCGAACTAATTACCGGCGCATTGTCAAGCAGCTTGGAAAGCGGCTGAACATCCAATGTTGCCGACATGATCAGAATTTTCAGATCGGTGCGGAGCTGTTGTACTTCACGGCAGAGAGCCAGCCCAAGATCGGCATGGATGCTTCGTTCATGAAATTCGTCAAAAATGACCAGAGCCACGCCGGCTAGCCCGGGATCGCTCTGAATCCGGCGGGTTAGAATCCCTTCGGTGACCACCTCAATACGTGTGTTTTTAGAAGTTCGATTATCAAAACGGATAGAATACCCTACCGTCTGCCCGACCTCTTCGCCCAGAGAGCGCGCCATCCAGCCTGCAGCGGACACTGCGGCAATCCGCCGGGGCTCAAGCATGATAATGCGGCCGGTTTCGGAAGGAATAATATCAAGCAGAGCCAACGGAACCCGCGTAGTTTTTCCAGCTCCTGGCGGAGCATGAAGGATGAGGTTCTGATGATTACGAAATGATTCAAGAAGAACGGGAAGGGTATCGTCAATAGGAAGTTTGATCATAAACGGGTTATTCAAGCAAACCATACTTGATGAGCATTGCCCTGAGGTCACCTTCATCAACAGGCTTTACGATATAATTAGTGCAATCACCTTCTAAAATAGCCGTAAGCATATTTTCGGTGGAGTCAAGTGAAGTAGTCATTATGATTGTTGATCTATCTTTTTCAGGAACACCGACCTCTTTTTCCAAAGCACGCATTCGCTTCAGAGCCTCTTGTCCATCCATTTCAGGCATGACAATATCTAGAAAGACAAGAGAATATGCAGCCCCGTTCTGTAACGCTTCTGCAAAATACTTCAAGGCATCAATACCATTGATAGCTTTTGATACATTCTTGATACCCAGATCATCAAGAATAGATTCCAATATATCGGCCTGAAAATCAGAGTCGTCAACAACTAGAACTTTTTGGGCTTGTTGCATGGCATTTCTCCATTAGTCGGCAGATGTTCATGGTAATTCAAAACTGTCGTAAATGTACTTCTTTTATGGGGGAATGTGAATCAAAAACAGAAAAGGACTCAAGCAAACGGCCTGAGTCCTTTGTAGTTTTTTGGTGGGCACAGTTGGGATCGAACCAAC
>CAIYDX010000266.1 GCA_903925005.1 uncultured Geobacteraceae bacterium | reverse complement strand
GTTGATGGAGCTCCCCCCCATGGAAAGCGCGATGAAAGTCGCCAGCGCGGAGAGCGGGATGGAGAAGAATACCGCCACCGTGGCGCGCATGCTGCCGAGAAACACCAGGATCATGACCGAGGTCAGGAACAGGCCGATGGCCCCTTCGTGCAGCAGCGTCTCGATCGCGGTTTTTACGAACAACGACTGGTCGAACACTACGCGGCTGATCAGCTCTTTCGGGACGTCGAACAGGTGCTGCACCCCATGCTTGATGCCGTCCACCACGGCGATGGTGTTCGTATCCCCCCCCTGTTTCAAGACGGGGAGATAGACCGAGCGCTGCCCGTCAACCCGAACAATGTTGGTCTGGATCTGCTGGGCATCCTTGGCGATGCCGATATCCGATACGCGCACCGGAGATTGACCGACCATCTTGATCGGCAGATCGTTGATCTCGTCAATGGTGTCCAGCTGGCTGTTCGTGTAGATGTTGTAGTCGAAGGCGCCGATCTGGACGTCACCGGAAGGGAGAATCAGGTTCGATTCGTTCACCGACCGCACCACATCCATGATGCTCAGTTGGTGGGCCTCCAGCTTATGGGGATCGGTGTAGACCATGATCTGGCGGTAACGCCCCCCGAACGGTTGCGGCACACTGGCGCCCGGAACGCCGGCAATCTGGTTGCGCACCTGGAACTGCGCCAGGTCGCGCAGCTTGGTTTCATCCAGCCCCTCTCCTTTCAGCGTAACCAGACAGACCGGCAGGCTCGATGCGTCGAACTTGAGCACCACCGGCGGCAGCGTCCCTGGCGGGAGGCGCCTCAGCTGCGCCATTGCCAGGTTGGAAATTGTTGTTACCGCCGAATCCGGGTTCGTGCCGGGCTGAAAATAGACCTTGATCACGCTCACCCCCGGCAGCGAGCGGGATTCGATATGCTCGATGCCGCTTCCCAACGTGAAGAAGCGCTCGAAGCGGCTGGTGATATCCGTTTCAATCTGTTCGGGCGGCATCCCGGAATAGAAGGTTGCCACGACGACGACAGGAATATTCATTGCCGGGAACATGTCTACCGGCATGCGGCTCAGACTGGTGGTGCCTACTACGAGAATAATCAGGCTGACTACTATGATAAAAAATGGATTATTGATGGCAAAACGAGACACGGCAAACTCCTCCCTCTGGCCGTCCTAGGACGGCGCTCCACCCATGGTCGTGACCTTGGGCTGCACTTCCTGACCGGCTTGCAGGTTGGAGCGACCGCCGATCACGACGAGGTCCCCATCCTTAAGCCCGGAAAGGACTTCTATCTTGTTGGCGGTTTCGACTCCGAGGGAGACGCTCCGGATTTCAATGCGCTTGGCCGGCGTCACAACCATCACCTTCCCGGTGCGGGCCGCTGTCGGAGCGGCGTCAGCTCCATTGGAGTCCTTGGGTGAGGCGTTCCCGGCCAGATCGACAGCGGAGAGAGGGATGGCGAGCACCCCCTTTCGCCGGTCCAGATTCAACCGCACCTCCGCGTACATCCCGGGGACCATGACCATATTGGCATTGGGCACGTCGATTTCCGTATCCATCGTACGGGTACTGGACGCGACTTTATTGGCAAAACGGGTTACCTTTCCGGAAAATGACCGATTGAGCGTCGGAATGCGCAGTTCGACCTGCTGTCCCACGTGGACAGTCGGAACCGCAGATTCCGGCACCGGGACAATGACTCGGAACATGCTGTTGTCGGAGAGGCGCACGAGCGGCATCGCCTGCGTCTGGGATGCCGTTCCGGCCTGAATCATGGCGCCGACATCGGCAAAGCGCTTGGTGACCACGCCGGAGAAGGGTGCGGTCACCCTGGTATAATCGAGCATCGTTTTGACCCTGCCGAGCATGGCACGGCTGACATGAATCTGTTGGTTGGCCGACTCGATACTCGACCTGGCCGACGCAACCTGGGCCTGCGTGGTCAAGTCCTTGCTCCGGGCGTCGTCAATCTCCTGCTGAGCCACCAGACCGGGGCGCTTTGCCGCGACTTCCGCCAAGCGTTTATAAGAAAGATGAGCTATGTCGTTAACCGACTCTGCCCGGCGCAACTCGTCCCTGGCCCGGGCAGCTTCGGCTTCGCTCCCCTTCAGCGCGGATGTCGCCCGCGCCATATCGTCCGCCATCTCCGGGACTTCAAGTACGGCCAGCAGCTGCCCCTTTTGTACCCTGTCGCCAATATCCACGTGAATAGCCTTGACATACCCAGCCACCTTGGCCATGACTTCAATCTCCTGAAATGGCCGGAGTTCAGCGGTCATGACCAGTTCACGCGACAGATCCTCCACTCCGGCTTTGGCTACCGCCACGGTGGGTAGCTGTAAGGTCTTTGCCGGTTCCTTGGCACTCTTGTCACAGGAGGTCATTAACAAGGTTACAGCTACGAGCAGTCCGACACCCATTGCAGGTGCAATATTTCTTTTCATTAGTTTAATTCTCCCTATTTGCCGGAGTAAGATAAAACACTCGGCATTTACAGTCATAATGTGGCTACAAACTCAGAGCCAGATTATGCATTACATTTCTGGCTAGATTTGTATTCGGCCAAATTATTAGTTGACAAAAATGCATACCGACAGGCAAGCCGTTGGAAATCTTCGGATGCGTGTACGAATGTTCTTTGTCTGTAAATTTTGAAACAACAAAATTACATAGACGACAAGACAACAAACTGCTGATTCAGACTAGGAGTTTAAACGAGTGAAACGGGGGGTGCTCTGGAGGAAATGAATGGGTATAGTGGACCCCGGATTTCGGACAATAGTTTAAGATGGTAGCCTGCAACAAAAAGGAGCAGGCATTGAGCGAAAAGAATCGTAAAAGTTTCACCAGCCAGTACAAGGCAAAGGTCGCGCTCGAAGCGATCCGAGGCAT
>CAIYDX010000265.1 GCA_903925005.1 uncultured Geobacteraceae bacterium | reverse complement strand
TGAAGAGCGTTATGATTTGTCACCTGTTGGACGAATGAAATTTAATCGTCGTGTTGGCAGAAAGAATGATGAAGGTTCTGGCACCCTAACCGCTGAAGATATTCTTGATGTAATTAAAACATTAGTTAATATCCGGAATGGATTTGGTGTGGTGGATGATATTGACCATCTTGGCAATCGTAGAGTTCGAAGTGTAGGAGAAATGACGGAAAATCAGTTCCGAGTTGGACTTGTCCGAGTTGAGCGAGCAGTAAAAGAACGTTTGAGCTTAGCTGAATCAGAAAATTTGATGCCACAAGATTTAATTAATGCAAAACCAGTTTCAGCTGCCATTAAAGAGTTTTTCGGGTCGAGTCAGTTGTCGCAATTTATGGACCAAGTAAATCCATTATCTGGAGTTACTCATAAACGTAGGGTTTCAGCATTAGGACCAGGCGGATTGACACGCGAGCGTGCAGGATTTGAAGTTCGCGACGTACATACTACTCACTATGGTAGAGTATGTCCAATTGAAACACCAGAAGGTCCAAATATTGGTCTTATTAATTCATTGTCAGTATATGCACGTACAAATCAGTATGGGTTTATTGAAACACCATGTAGAAAAGTTGTAAATGGATTGGTGTCTGATGAAATTGAGTATCTATCCGCAATTGAGGAGGTAGATCAATATATTGCACAATCTACAGTCCCCGTTGATCAGAATGGGAAAATTCTTTCAGATTTAGTGCCCTGCCGACATGAAAATGAATTTTCATTAACTACCCCAGACAAAATTACTTATATGGATGTTTCAGCAAAGCAAATTGTATCGGTTGCTGCTTCTTTAATTCCATTCCTTGAACATGATGATGCTAACCGAGCATTGATGGGATCCAATATGCAGCGCCAGGCTGTGCCGACACTAAGAGCTGAAAAGCCACTCGTTGGAACCGGCATGGAGAGAACTGTTGCGACTGATTCAGGGGTGTCTGTAGTTGCTAAGCGAGGTGGTATAATAGATTTAGTTGACGCATCTCGTATTGTAGTTCGTGTTAATGATGATGAAACAACTGCAGGTGAAGCTGGCGTAGATATTTATAATTTGACCAAATATTTTCGTTCGAATCAGGATACTTGTATTAACCAAGTCCCAATTGTTTCAACAGGAGACAAGATACGCAGGGGAGACGTGCTCGCTGATGGACCATGTACTGATATGGGAGAGTTAGCATTAGGACAGAATCTCTTGGTCGCATTTATGCCCTGGAATGGATATAATTTTGAGGATTCAATACTCATTTCTGAACGCGTTGTTCAGGAAGATCGGTTTACTACAATACATATTGAAGAACTTACGTGCATATCTCGTGATATGAAATTAGGTGCTGAAGAAATTACAGCAGACATTCCCAATATTGGTGAATCGGCGCTTGCAAATTTGGATGAGTCTGGTGTCGTATATATTGGTGCGGAAGTTACCGCGGGGGATATTTTAGTTGGTAAAGTGACTCCAAAAGGTGAAACTCAACTTACTCCTGAAGAGAAATTGTTACGAGCCATTTTCGGAGAAAAGGCTTCGGACGTAAAAGATTCATCTTTACGAGTTCCTTCAGGAATGAGTGGTACAGTAATTGATGTCCAGGTTTTTACCCGTGATGGTCTAGAAAAGGATGCGCGAGCTAAAAGTATTGAAGAGGAACAACTCTGTCGCGTTCGAAAAGATTTAATTGATGAACGACGTATTCGAGAAGAAGATATATATGAACGTATTCGCTATTTACTAAGTGATCAGATAGCCACTGGTGGACCATCAAATTTAAAACCAGAGTCAAAGATTAGTAACGAATATTTAGAGAAAATAGGTCGGGATAAATGGTTTTCAATTAGGTTGTCTGATGACTCTAAGAGTCAGCATCTTGAGCAACTTTCTAAGCAACTAGAACTGTTGTCAAAAGAGATGGAGAAGCGATTCAACGATAGCCGTAAAAAAATTACCCAAGGCGACGATTTGGCGCCCGGAGTGCTTAAGATTGTAAAGGTATATCTAGCCGTGAAGAGACGACTTCAACCTGGGGATAAAATGGCTGGTCGTCATGGAAATAAAGGGGTTGTTTCTATTGTAGTTCCTATGGAGGATATGCCTCATATGGATGACGGAACACCAGTTGATATAGTACTAAATCCACTTGGTGTACCGTCTCGGATGAACATAGGTCAGGTTCTTGAAACTCACTTAGGTTGGGCTGCGAAAGGATTAGGTAATTGTATTAATGAGATGCTAAAAAAACAGCGATCAGTTCATGAAATACGAGGGTTTTTAGATAAAATTTATAACCATGATGAATTGAAGCGAGTTGATTTTAATCATTTTAATGATGATGAACTTTTAGTGCTCGCTAATAATTTGCGTTTAGGTGTGCCTATGGCCACACCTGTATTTGATGGTGCAAATGAGTCAGATATTAAAGCGATGTTAAAGTTGGCTGGACTACCACAAGAAGGAAAGACTACTCTTATTGACGGCCGAACGGGACGTAAGTTTGATAACCCTGTTACGGTTGGCTATATGTATATGCTCAAATTGAACCATTTGGTAGATGACAAAATGCATGCCCGATCAACTGGATCATACAGCCTAGTAACGCAACAACCTCT
>CAIYDX010000264.1 GCA_903925005.1 uncultured Geobacteraceae bacterium | reverse complement strand
TATCACTGCATGGGCAATCTAACCATGCCTACTATTTTGCACAGGTTCGTGTGAGGAACCCAATTTTTTATGCTGACAATCATTTTTTTTTGTGTCAGGGGTTGATCTCACGGCTGACACACTCTTGCAACAAAATGTTAATCTGAAATCTAGTACCGGGAGATTCTATGGAAATTATAACCTTAGTCATCGGCCTTGCAGTCGGCCTCACTGTTGCCGGACTATTCCTGAAAAAACGCATAAGCGATGCTGTAAACATTGCCCGCAACGAAGGGCAGGTTGAGCTTGCACTTTTGAATGAGCGATTGTCCACTGCAACGGAAGATGTGAGTCGTCTTCGGAGTGAACTCTTAGATTCGGAACAGCAGAGAGAGAACCTGCGGCAGCAAATGGAAACATCGCGCAATGAATCTGCTCAACTATCGGAACGAGCCAGCCGTGTTCGGGTATTAGAGCTGGAGTTGAAAACCGCTACAGCAACCTCCGAGGAACAGAATCAACAGATTTCCGCATTGCGTCAAAAATTGGGGGGAGCCGAGTCGACCGTTACAAGCCAGATTCAGGAGATTGCCCGACTCACAGATGAATCACGTGGACTTACGATCCGCCGTGATCAACTGCTGGGGGAATTGCAAGCCTTAAACAATCAGTTTACCGAAATTTCCACCACCTTGGATGCCGAGCGGAGCCAGAACGATGAAAAACTGGCTCTGCTCAATGATGCACGAGAACAGCTATCGAATCAGTTCAAGGCGTTGGCAAATGATATTCTGGAAGAAAAGGCCAAGCGTTTCACAGAACAGAACCAGACCAATATCGGCCAACTTCTGGAGCCGCTAAAGATCAAATTGACTGAGTTCCAAGGGAAAGTTGAAGAGGTCTACGTGCAGGAGGGGAAGGAGCGGAGTGCTCTTTCAGCGCAGGTCAAGCACTTGATGGACCTCAATAAGCAACTGTCTGATGATGCTCACAACCTGACCCGTGCTTTGAAAGGGTCCAGCAAGACCCAGGGCAACTGGGGAGAAATGATTCTGGAAAAGATACTGGAGTCATCCGGCCTGCGTAAGGGGCATGAGTATGATGTGCAGGAAAGCCATGCCCGTGAGGATGGCAGCCGAGTCCAACCGGATGTGATTATTCATCTGCCGGAGGAACGGCATATCGTTGTTGATGCCAAGGTGTCTCTGAATGCGTACGAAGAGTATGTCAATGCCGAGGATGATGCCGGTCGCGACTTGGCGTTTAAGCGGCACCTTGCTTCTGTGAGGGGCCATGTCAAAGATCTGTCGGATAAGAACTATCATGATATTCATGGGGTGAAGTCTCTTGATTTCGTATTGTTGTTCATACCCGTGGAACCAGCCTTCATGCTGGCTATCTCTCAGGACAATGAACTGTGGGAGGATGCCTGGAAACGGAATGTATTGCTGGTCAGCTCAAGCACCCTGCTGTTTGTCGTCCGTACAATTGCCCATCTGTGGCGGCAAGAGCAGCAGAACCGCAACGCGCAAGAGATTGCCAGACGTGGGGCGGAGCTATACGACAAACTGGTTGGTTTTGTGGAAGACCTGAAGGGCATTGGTAATCGACTCAATCAAGCACAGAACGATTATGAAAAAGCCTACGGCAAGTTTGTGAGCGGTAAAGGTAACGTCATCCGTCAGGCTGAAATGCTGAAAGGTTTGGGTGTAAAGCCAGGCAAGGCCATGCCTTCAGAGATAGTTGATGCTGCAATGGAGGAACCTGTATTACTTTCTTAGCAATTAAGGGGATTATTATAGGGAGAAGAGATCGTTTATAAGCTTATAAAGCCTTGAGTGTGAAATTGTCTCCATAAAATCAAAATTTTACTTTTTTTTCTGAAGTGGTATTCTGTGCATATAAGCTCTAAAGTTTCATCAGCTCGGTTCCGATGCGTATAGTAAGGAGGGTGATATGTCCAGTATCAACTCAATTTCAGGAAGTGCACTGCAGGCTTTTGGCACCAGTCAACAGGTAACCGCGAATAACCTGGCGAACCTGAAAACTGACGGCTTTAAGGCTTCCAGGGTCGCATTGCAGGAGAAAACCGGCGGCGGAGTGACTGCAACGACAGCGGGTACGCAAGACGCTGTTGATATTTCACGCGAAGCCACAAACCTCATCGCAAATGCGCAGAATTTCAAGACGAACCTCACCGTTATCAAGGCTGCCGACGAGATGACAAAGCAGTTGCTGAGTATCAAGGCATGAGGTTCTGAAAGGAGCAATGTATAGATGAGCGTGAGGATACATAAACGGAACTGATTGGCAGCTAAAAACTGCCTCATGGATCCTGCCAGCGCGGGACAAGAAACATGAATGTGAGAAGGCTGTGCGTGAAGCACAGCCTTCTCTGTTTATAAACTGTAGTACCATCTGAAATCATATTTCCTAAATAACTGCTGTCTGAAACCCTCCATCCCGGAATATCCCCAACACAAATTTTCACAGGTGCCCATTTTTTTACAAATCAGCAAACGCTTGTCACAACTGACCTTACAGACTTTTTGCCAATAAGTGCCCATTTTTTTACACATTTGCAAACCCTTGCTGCGCCTACGTTTACAGGTGTTTTTTAATAAAGTGTAAAAAAACGTTCACCTGGAACATTTAAATTCAAAAGCAAATTTTTTTGTTCCGTAATGGCGCGAATTATAACTAGCTATAATAATTGATAAAAACGCGTTGTCCTCCAGGCTGATATTAATTGGCACTATCCGTGTATTCATACGGCTGCGCGAAAGGTTTCGACATCAAATCTGATAATAAATACTTCAGGGAGGAATGGATATGGCACGGTCAATCGAGGTGACAACGGGGGACACCCTTACGGAAATAGCTGCAAAATACTACGGCAGTGCGGATCTTGCCCAGAAAATAGCAGTCTACAACGGGTTCGACAATCCGGATCTGCTGCAGGTGGGCGAGAAGCTGGAACTCCCATTGCGCAGGGAACTGGACGAACCTAGAGCGGTAGTAGCGCCGTCGCATGGCGGTGTCAAGCCTCCCTGCGGACTCGATGGCATTATTGCAACCTTTGGCGACATCTCCGCATATAACCGCGACGACGGACACCTGAAGCCGAGGTGGGAGACTGAAAACCTGGTTACCGTAAGGCTCCCCTTTGCCATGCCGCTTTCCTGGGATCGCTCTCAGAAGGTGAAAGGGATCTGTTGCCACATACTGCTTGCTCCGGTTTTTTCAGAACTTTTTGCCACGATAAACCGGCAACGGCTTAATGGCGAAATCATGGCCTTTGGCGGCTGTTTTAATTTCCGTCCGAAACGACAGAGCAGCAAGCTCTCGACTCACTGCTGGGGCATCGCCATCGATCTCAACCCCGAAACCAACCGTCAGGGAAGCACCGGAGATATGCACCCGGAGCTTGTGGCGCTGTTCCGCGAGTTCGGATTCACTTGGGGGGGGGATTGGATCGGCAGAAGCAGGGCCCCGATGCATTTTCAGTACTGCAGTGGATACTAGATGGAGGATGAGGGAGGAGCAATTCATAATTTTAAAAAAAGGAGTCGATGTATGTCAACAGCCACTGAAAAGGTGAAAGTACTCAAACGGAACTACGGTTGGCGTCCAGATCTCCCGGACCATCGTGACCTGCTCTACGCGGCGGTGATGCGTGTTCCTGCGGTGGTGCCGGCCAAGGTCGATCTGCGCATCTTTTGTTCTGCCGTGGAGGATCAGGGGCAATTGGGAAGCTGCACCGCCAATGCCTTGGTTGGGTCGTTGGAATTTTTGGAAAATAAGGCACGGACCGTACTTTTCACCGACCTGTCGCGGTTGTTTGTCTACTACAACGAGCGGACCGTCGAGGGGACGGTGGACAGCGACAGCGGCGCCATGCTGCGTGACGGCATCAAGACGTTGGCCAAGCAGGGTGTCTGCCGTGAGAAGTCCTGGCCGTACAACATCGAAACGTTCACTAAAAAACCGAGCGCCGCCTGCTTCAAGGAAGCCGCGAAACACACCATCAGCTCTTACCACAGGCTGAACACGGTGGACGAGATGCGTGCCTGTCTGGCGGAGAGTTACCCCTTTGTCTTCGGTTTCACGGTCTACGACGGCTTTGAATCGGCCACAGTCGCCAAAAACGGCATTGTGAACCTGCCTAAAGCAAAGGAGCGCCCGCTCGGCGGTCACGCCGTGATGGCGGTCGGTTACGACGACAAAACCAAGCGTTTCACGGTGCGCAATTCTTGGGGACCGGATTGGGGCAAGAAGGGGTACTTCACGATTCCGTATGATTATCTGGCAGACCGAAATCTTTCGGATGATTTTTGGACGGTGAGGAAATAAGCGGAAAGACGGTGTACAGGGCCAGCTTGAGGAGCATGTGAACATAAATTTATTTCGATTCTGTTTAACTTGAAAGGAGTGGTTATGAAAAGAAACTTGTTAATACTGATCGCGATGATTTGCTTTATGTCTCAATCCGCATTGTCCGAATCGGCTGAATCCACGCAGCCGAACAAAGAACAGCCTGGAACGGTAATGCCCGTTCAGAAAACTGTTACGAGTGACAAAGGTTCTGAAAATAAAACGTCAAAAGAAATAAATATACCAAAAAACGAAGAAAAAAAGACACCGGACCAGCCCATAAATAATGCGGATAAACCTTTATGTAGCGCATGGTTGGTCTTATTCTCACTGATTCCGGCAATCATGTTCATTTGCTTTCTCATAGTTGTAAAGAAGGCCCTGAAAGATGCTGATTGGAGCCTTGGTGATGCGTTGTCGGAATCGGAAGTGGCCAAAGACCCGACCGGTGCGGTATTGAGAGACAAAGACGGCAATCCTGTTTTCATAAGGAGTTCCAGTCGCCTCATGGCCTTCATCGGATTTTTCGGCATCATTGTCTGGATTGTAGGGCTATCAATACCGACTCTGTACCAATTTGCCTGCACAGGGAAAGTTCCTGAATTGAACGGAGTTTCAACATTTCTTTTGGCCCAGGCTGGAGTATTTGCTCCCTACATAGCCAACAAGTTAGCCGGTGCGGTCAAGTCGTAACGATTATTTGAACCATTAACAACCACCTTTATTTGAAAGGAAATTATATGCCTCAGCATCTATTGTTTTTAGTTCATGGAATGGGGGTTCATCCAACTAACTGGTCAGTAGGAACTGTTAATTTATTGAAGGAGAAATATGATGGTTTCCCTGATTTAAAAGCATTACCGTTCGACCAGCGCTTTACGATCGTGGAGATAGCTTACGACAAGATTTTTGAGGATATCCGCATACAGTGGAAAGATCAGTCTGCTGCAATTTTGAAGGTGATGAGTTCGAATGGACTTGATGATGATTTCATAAAAAAACTTGTCGATGCAGGTCAGGCCCCCAGCACGGACAATTTTCTCTGGACGCATGTACTAGACGTTCTACTTTACCGCTTCGTACCTACAGTATGCATGGCGGTGCGCGTAACGGTTGCTGATCAGATCATGCAGAAGCTGGTATCTAATACAGGAGGCGAACTACCTTCATGGTCAGTGCTTGCGCACTCTCTTGGCACATCCGTGGCTCACGATACACTGAATGACCTATATCATACCGCCATTCCCGGTAGACCTAATCTTTTTTTATCGACTGGTGACACATCTGCCGAACTTGTGATGATGGTGGCCAACGTCAGCAAGGTTCTGGAAACATCGCCTGTTTACAGTTCCTATGTTCGACCCGGCAAGACGACTCTACCGGACAGGGTTTGCCGCTATTATTTCAGTGTTGCGCATCGCAGAGATCCCTTCACTTGGTTCAAGTCGTTCGATCCACCCGCTCCATGGCCGGATGTTGCTTCTTCTGGAAACTTTAAGGCGCTCCTTGTTCGACACATTCTGGATTGGAACGTACACGATCTTGATCACTATTTGAAAGGCCCTCAGGTGCATATTCCCTTGTTCCGCTATCTAGCAGGGCCGGATTGTATTTCAGAAAAGGAAGAGGCCGATGCGATCAAAAATTTTGTAGATGAATGGCAGGCTGGACCTTGGGCGAAGATTGACGAGGTGTTGGAAAATGTCCTGCCACACCAGAACGGAAGCTGGTCTGAGCTTTTCTCGTCATTGTTGAAATACGGAAGTTTGATATCGGAATAATAAGGAGGTGATGTATGCGAATTATACTTAACTTTACGCTGGCTTTGGGGCTAACTGTTGTCATCTCCTCATTCTATCCCACATTTGCGCTTGGTGAAGAGAACAAGGATGCCTCTTGTGCTGCGTTTGACGCAAAATTTGCTGCTGACCCGTCAAAGGCACGTTACTACGTGGATACGCTTTACATTATGGATTGCCTTGGTGGACAGAAGGATAACTGGGAACTTGCCCGTGGTTTAATTAATACTATGCAAAAAGTGCCCAATGAACCAGATCCGGCTAAAGTGCTTAATACTGTTATAACTGAATTGAAGCATATCAAAGATTCATTAGCTCACGAAAGCAATATTGATCAAAATAACAAAAATATAATTTCGGAATCACTTGATATTGCAATAGATATTTTCAATGACAACCCTCTAGACAAAATAGAGAACGAAACTGGCATGCATAAACCTAAATTTTGGGAATACCATGCTGCGGATGGCAAGGCGAATGTCGGTGTTGTAATGCCGGAACTTGGTATATGCAAGGATAAAGCGAATGCTGCCGAGTGCGTAAAAGGATATCAATGGGCTAAACAGATAGTGCGCTATGTCACAGTTACAAAACGTACGCTTGATTACGTGTCATCAATTCAAGTACGGAAGATTGCAAAACATGTGGGCAAGCTTAATGAACAATGGGGGCAATATTTCAACAACGCCAGGTCGCAGTTTTTCTGGGAGCTAGGTCTCAACGGGTGGCTCTATGGTGCCGCAAACAAGGGCAAAGAAGGGCTTCTTCCTCCCCCGGATTATCAAGTAATCGTGTTGCATCCTAGCGTTGGACTGGAATATGTAGATACAAAGGCGGGGGACCGCTTCCGTGAAGCGATAGTCCTGGAAGGAATCGGTTATAACGGATGGACCTGGAGCGACAGTAAGATGAAACTGCCATTGGGTATATCCCTTGTCGGTGTCTACGGTGACAGGAACAGCGTACCACAAATTGGCTATGGTGGGCTGATTCACTATAACAACAATTTATCGCTGGGGGTGACTAGGCGTGGCAGCGAGACTGGAGCAATTCTGAGCCTTGATCTTGCTAAACTATTCCTGAAACAGGATACAAACAAACAATATGAATTTAAATATCGTTTGCCTTAAATGAGATGAAGCTGTTTCGCGGTATTGGGAATGGGAATGGGAATGGGAATGTGAAAGAGTTGATGGTGAATATTCTCAAGGCGGCGGCTAGTGGAGAGAAAAGGCTTTGAATGATATTGTGCTCGAAGAAAAATGTGATTCCACGAGTGTGGTGCCGATATAATGTAGCGTGAAGGCCGCTTTGTCAGTGTATGAGCTGATGGGGCGGCTTTTTTGTGATTTTACGTATTCACATTATTCAGGTGGTGGTGAGGAGTGAAAATGGATATCGTTGAACCGGTTGAATTAATCGAGCAGAAGATATATCTGATTCGCGGTCACAAGGTGATGTTGGATCAAGATCTGGCAGAAATGTACGGAGTTGAAGTCAAGCGATTGAATGAACAGGTACGCAGGAATCTCAAGCGATTTCCGGCGGATTTTATGTTTGAGCTGACCTATCAGGAGTTTATAAACTTGAAACCGCATTTTGCGACATCAAGTTCCTCCCATGGCGGTCGTCGTAAAGCGCCCCTGGTCTTTACCGAACAGGGTCTTGCCATGCTTTCCGGAATACTCAACACCGACCGGGCGATTGAGGTCAATATCCTTATCATGCGGGCATTTGTAAAGCTGCGGGAGATGATTGCGACCAACAAGGAGCTTTCCCGTCGCCTGAGCGACTTGGAAAACAAATATGACAGCCAGTTCAAGGTGGTCTTTGACGCTATTCGGCAGTTGATGGCGCCGCCGGTGGGGAAGAAGAAACGGGCGATTGGGTTTGGACGAGGCGAGGATTCGTGATTTTTTAGTGGTATAGGAATTAAGAATACTGTCCACAAAATTCCGGATGAAGACGGATTGTTGTATAAATGACAACTTTTGTATTGTAATCAAGAAAAATGGTGTATTATAAAAGATGCTCACTGAACCCATAAGACCTCCCGAGGCCAAAAAACTAATTCTCCGCATTATCGGCAAGGGCATTGTCACCTATTCGCAGCCGCATGCCGAGGAACAGATGAGGAAACGCCGGATCAGCACGGTTGACTGCGTGAATGTCCTGCGTGGCGGGGTGGTGGGAGAAGGGGAGTATGAGAACGGCGGGTGGCGTTACCGCGTAGCCACGCCGAAGATGTGTGTCGTAATCAGATTTGAATCGGAATCCTTACTTGAAGTGGTTACCGCGTGGAGAGAGTAATGAAGTGCAGGCAGTGTGAAAAAACGGAAATGATCGAGAAAAAGGAGAACCACCACTACCGTGAGTGTGGTCTGGATAACGTCACGATCGTGGGAATAAGTGTCAGGAGGTGTCCATCCTGCGGCAACGTTATGCCGCTAATTCCCAGCATCGAGGGGCTACACGATGCGCTGGCACAGGCCATCATCAAGAAAAATGGCCCCTTGACGCCGTCAGAGATTGTTTTCCTGCGGAAATACCTTGGCTGGTCGGGAAGTGATTTTGCCAGAAACATGCACTGCGACCGGTCTCAGATTTCCAAATGGGAACACGGCACGGTCGAGATGTCCAAACCTTATGATCTGCTGCTGCGGGAGATGGTCGCCGGCGGAAAAAAGATCACCGACTACCAGCGGGCGGAGCTGATATGGAAGAGAAGTATCAAGTCGCGCCCGCTGCGGCTCAAGTTGCAGAGGAAGGTGTGGATGGAGGCTGCTTAGGGCGGCTTGGCTGCTTGGAGTTGTTTCTGGCGTTTTTATTGTTGGAATAATTGCCAGGGGTGAACTGAGAACAATCAGCAATAAAGCAATCCTGGCCCTGCAGTGGGCCTTATAAAGAATCGATAACGGAGGGATTATGTTCAAAAAACTAACTCTGATTGTTGCAGGAATATCGCTGCTGGCCGGTTGCGGAGGCGGCGGCGGTTCGACTGCATCTGCGCCTCCGTCATACGTCGGCTCAACAAACCAGGCTACCATAACCACTTCCAATGCCAAGGCTCTGTCTTCAGACGCCTATACAGGCAGCCAGTTGACAGCCGCTGCTTCCGGTGCGGGTAAAGTGACCGCAGATATGAGCGGTCAGTCTGCTCTTTTGCAGGAAACAGCCGGCATTCTGGAGAACAGCGTAGCAACAATTATTGCCAAACACAATTCGGCTGCCAAATTAGCTGCCGCGACAGCTCAAGACATCAAGAACGGCTACAACGGTTCAATCAGCTACACTATCACCTATGATCAGAATACCGGCTCCTTCACCGGAACGATTACATTCTCCCAGTACCAGGATTCCAGCACCTCTGCCGTCTTGACAGGTTCAATGAGCATTTCCGGCGTCTACAATAAAACAGCAGGCACGTTCACCAGCATGAACATAAGTGTGAACAGCCTGACCGGTACGTATAACGGTAAATCCTACACGCTAACCGGCACCATGGCCTTTAGCATCAGTGGCGCCACAAAGACCGTGACCATGTCGGTCGTGCTAGTCGACAATGTTTCCGGTCGCACATACTGGATTAAGGACTTCACCCTGACACTGGCTGGGAATTCGCTCACCGTAACCGGCACCTATTACGATCCGGTCCACGGCTATGTAGTCATCAGTACGGTCATCCCGCTGACGGTGTCAACCATCGATGCAGCGCCGATTGCCGGTCAACTGCTCTTTTCCGGCAGTAACGGCACTAAGGTCCGACTGACTTTCAGCAATGGCGGCTCAATTGTAGAAGCAGATACATCAGGCTCCGGCACATATGCTGTTGTGCCGTAGAATATCATCAAGGAGTGCGCCATGGAGAGCCAACCTGCATACGATGTAATCATAGTTGGCGGCGGCCCGGCCGGGCTGGCCGTCGCCTCGGAACTTTCAGGCAACCATAGGGTGCTGGTGCTGGAAAAAGGTGTGGCCGGTATGACCGACCGCTTCTGGTTCATTCCCCCCGATGTGTTGGACGACAAAACCCGCCCCTTTTCATATGGCGGAGTGACCCGCTTCATGACCAAGACCTACAGCATGCATGGCGACGATTTGGCTTGGCGGGCCAAGCTGTTTCCCAGCTATCCCTACATCAAGGATCACGAAATCCTCACGCACTGGCTTGAGACGATCTGCATAAACGGCTCGACCGTGCTGCAGAAGTGCGCCTATCTCGATCATGAGACAGATGCCGACGGCGTCTTCGTCGGCACAGATTGCGGCTCGTTTAGGGCACGGCTGCTGATCGATTGCTCCGGCTATGATTCAGCCATCGTGAAAAAATACGATATCGACCAGAGTGATTTTTACTGGTGGTCGGTCTACGGCGCCATCGGGACGCATCCGGACGGTCTCGGCACGATGCAGGTGGGAGACTACATGATGTGGCAGACCTTCGCCGATGCCGACCCCGGTTCGCTGAACGACGGTAAACCGGTCTTCGAGTACGAAATCATGGACGGTCAGACATCCTTCTCGCTGATTCTCTATCTGCGCAAGGTTAAAATGGACAAGGAGACGATGAAAGCTGAGTACTACCGCATCCTCAGGAATGAGGAATCCACCAGTGATTTCCACAACCTGCAGGTGACCAGCGATCGCTGGGGGTGGTATCCGTCGGGTGGGCTGTCGCAGCAGATAGCCGAGGATCGGGTGGCCTTTGCCGGTGACTCCGCCTGCTGGACCACCCCTTGTGGCTGGGGAATGACGTTCATTCTCGACAACTACCGGTTCTTTTCCGAAAAAATAGCTGAATGTCTGGGTAACGACACCTTAGATCGGGAGAGCCTGCTGTCAGCTTCCCACTTCCGGCTGTTCGACAAGTACGAAATCGCAACTAATCAGCTGGCGACCCATTTTCTGGCCAATGCCAGTACTTCAGAACTGGACCGTTTCATACGGATGTTCATGAAGGATATCGATCCGATTCTGTGTGAGAAGGTTTTTACCCTCAAGATCAGTCAGGAGGAGTTGCTGGGGATGTTGAAGGCGGTGCTGGAGGAGTTTAGTATTGTCGAGCTATGCCGGCTGGTCCCGGCTCTAGGGTTGACCAACTTGCTGAACGAAGTGCGTTACTTTGCCGAAGATGCCCTGCTGGAGTCGCTTAAAAAACTGTTCCATGCCCATCCCGACACAGAAGGTTTCAATTTCTCCGATCAGGAATATGCAGGTTGACCGAGACGATCACTTGAGAGGCTAGCGGCAGGACTATATAAATGAAAGGGCCGGGAGAAAGTTTCCCCCGGCCCTTCTCTCGTCACTCCGATGCGGATTTCTTCCGAATCAGTTCGATAATCCTGGCATACAAATCATCGCCATCCTTGCCGGTTACTTTTTTCTTGTCCACGACCGCCACCGGCTGCTCGCGACAGCTGCCACACTGCTTGACACAACTCTTGATTTTGATGTTCAGATCGGGAAACTCCTCTTCGAGCCGCCGGATCACCTTGCCTTTACCCTTGTTGTTTTCGCAGAAACGAATTTTCATTAGTCTCGCCTACACAGCCAGCGGAGAGCCGACCGGAGGAACAAAGAGTCGCTGTCCCATCTCCCCGTCGATCATAAGAATGCCGTGCCCGTTATCGCCGACCAGTTTCAACTTGGCAATCAGGTCGCGATCGTTATTTTCTTCCTCGATCTGTTCGGTCACAAACCACTGCAGGAAGATCTGGGTAGCGTGATCCTTCTCCTTGACGGCCTGCTCGCTCAGATCGTTAATGCAGGAGGTAATTATCTGCTCGTGGCCAAGGGTTTTCTGTATCATATCCAACAGAGATTTGTATTTGTTTGGTACGTCCTTGCCGGCCGGCATGGAAATAACCACACCCTGATCTGTTAAATAGGTATAGAACTTCATGAAATGAATTATCTCTTCGCGGTATTGCACAAAGAACCAGTTGGCCGCCCCCTTCAAACCCATTTCGTTGGCACAGGACGACATGACGAGGTACAGATGGGCAGAAAAAAGTTCAAGGTTCATTTGGGTGTTAAGTGATTCCGACATTTTCTTGCTGATCATAATTGTAACCCTCCCGGTGTTTTTCTTACATTATAACTCAAATCAGGACTTTCTCAATTATGAGAGTAATTATTGTTTCGACGCGTGGCGTGCCAGCATGAATGCTGCGGAAACTCCCAGGATAAACATTGGCAGGCTGAGCAGCTGGCCCATGGAAAGATGTCCGAATAAGAGCCCTATCTGGGCATCAGGCTGACGGAAAAATTCGACGATAAAGCGAAACAGTCCATAACCCGCAATGGCGGCGCAGGTTGCCATGCCGTTCGTAGTTGTCTTTTTCGAGACAACGTTCACGATAAAAAACAGTACCAAGCCTTCCAGAAAAGCTTCGTAAAGCTGCGACGGATGCCTCGGGACTCCGTCACTGCCGGGAAAAATAATCCCCCAGGGGGCGTCGGTTGCTCTGCCGTATAACTCGCCGTTTATAAAGTTGCCGATTCTTCCCAGCCCGAGACCGATCGGTGCGCAGAGCGCCGCCATGTCAATGAGCGACAGATAAAGAATCTTCTTGCGGCGCGCATAAAGGAAAAAAGCGAACATAACTCCCAGAAAACCGCCATGGAAAGACATTCCCCCTTCCCAGACGGCAAAGAGTTTGAGCGGATTGTCCAGATAAAACTTAAGGTTGTAGAACAGGATATAGCCGGTACGCCCCCCAAGAACCACTCCCATGGCACCATAAAAAACCAGGTCGGCAATGTCGTCTTTAGTGAGCGGGAGCTGTTTGCGCGCAGCTTCGGATCGAATAATGAAATAGGCTGCGATAAAGGTGAGGACGTACATCAGCCCGTACCAGCGAAACTGGAGCGGGCCGATGCTCAGGAAGACCGGATCGATGTTGGGAAAATGCATTATAAATTTATACTCCGCAGCCGCAGTTGCGGGAGCAGGCGCCACTCCTCATTTTAAGGGCTTTTATGAAGGATGCTTCGGTTGCTTTCTGTAGTTCGGCAACAACAGGGGGGGGGACTGGTGAGTCAAGCGACAGGATAACCATCGCTTCCCCTTTTTTCACACTGCGCCCGAGGTTCATCGAAGCGATGTTGATATCATGCTGCCCCATGATGGTGCCGATTTTACCGATCATACCGGGACGGTCTTCGTAGTTCAACAGCAGCATATGCTCATCAGGAGCAAAGTCCATCGTGTAATCGCGCAGACGGACGATGCGCGGCTGTCCTTCAAAGAGGGTACCGGCGACCAGCCGCCGTTTCCCCTGGCTTTCGAGGATAAGAGTGATGACATTGGAGAAGGCGTCGGACTGGGTCGATTTGGTCTCCTCTACGACGATCCCCATCTGTTCGGCGATCAAGGTTGCGTTGACCATGTTGACATCCTGGTCAAGTTTGCGGTTCAGGATAGCTGAAAGTCCGCAGACCGCCAGCGGCGAACAGTCGTAATGGGCGATGGCGCCGCTGAAGCTGAACGTTATCTTTTCCAGATTGGTATCGACCAGTTGGACGCCGAAATCGCAGATCACGCTCATAAGGTTGAGGAACGGCCGCATCTGATCCATCAAGGCCATGTCGAAGCGGGGGATGTTGACGGCGTTTTCAAGCGGCTTGTCGTCAAGATAGTTGATGATTTCCTGCGAAACATCGGTGGCGACGTTGACCTGCGCTTCAAAGGTGTTGGCCCCTAGATGCGGAGTAACCACCAGATTTTTATGAGCGATCAGCTGTTTGAGGGTGTCGGTGGCAGGCGGCTCTTCGCTCCAGACATCGAATGCCCCGCCCAGCACTTTGCCGGAGTTCAGGTTGTCGAGCATGGCCTGCTCTTCGATAATGCCGCCGCGAGCCACGTTGAGAATGATCACGCCGCTTTTCATAAGGGCGAACTCACGCGCTCCGATCATCCCCTTGGTCTCTTCGTTGAGCGGGGTGTGAACGGTGATAATGTCGCAATTCTTGTAGATTTCGTCATGGGATACCAGCTTGACTCCCAGGTCGTGGGCCCGTTTGACGGAAATATATGGATCGCAGGCCAGAACCTCGCAATCGAATGCTTTGAGGCGCGTGGCGACACGTCCGCCAACTTTGCCTATGCCGATTACTCCGGCTACTTTACCCTTCAGTTCGTATCCGGTAAAAGGTGCCCGTTTCCATTCGCCGGACTTGAGGCTGCTATTGGCAACCGGAACGTTGCGACAGAACGAAAGCAACAGCGCCATGGTATGTTCCGCTGCGCTGTTGGTATTGCCGAACGGTGCGTTGACTACGATCACCCCTTTTGAGCTGGCATAGTCAACATCGACATTGTCGATCCCGACGCCGGCCCTGGCAACAAGCTTGAGACGGGTGGCGGCGTCGAGAAGCGCCTTGTCCACGGTCGTACCGCTGCGGGTAATGATGACTTCGTAGTCGCCAATGACGGCCAACAGCTCCTCTTTCTTCAAACCAAGCTTTACATCCAGCTGGATGCGGGGCTCCTGGGTTAAAAGTGCAAGTCCCTCCGCCGAAACTTCATCCGTTACAATTATCTTCATGATCGAATCTCCAAGTGTCATGGATTTTGATCCTCTACAATAGCCCCGCAGGAAAAAAAATGCAAGCATGGCAGCCGTAATTAGTGGTATACAGATGAACTATGAAACCATTTAATATCGTTTTGATCGAACCTGAAATACCGCCTAACACCGGTAATATCGCCCGTTTATGCGCCGCCACCGGCACACTGCTCCATCTCGTCGGGCCGCTCGGATTTTCCCTCGATGACCGGTATCTCAAGCGGGCCGGACTTGACTACTGGGAATTTGTTGCTCTGAAGCGCTGGCCTGATCTGGAAACTCTGCAGGCGTCCGCACCAGAAGGGCGGTTCTTCTATCTGAGTACCAAGGTCTCCCGTAGTTATCTGGATGCCGGTTTTCAGCCTGGAGATTACATCGTCTTCGGCAAGGAGACCAAAGGGTTGCCGGAAGAGCTTCTGGACGCCAATCCGGATACCTCGTTCACGATTCCGATGCCGTCGGAAAAGGTGCGCAGTCTCAACCTTTCGACCTCGGCCGGAATCGTGCTGTATGAAGCGCTGCGGCAGAGCGGGGGGCTGGGGTGATTGAATCTTCATCCGATAAACAGATGCATCCGTACCTGACCGCCGGCATACCGGGCATCGGTGGAACTATCAAGGACTCTCCCGAGGATTTTCAGGTCGATGAGATCCCCTCCTACCTCCCCTGCGGGTCCGGCGAACACTGCTATATGACCATCGAAAAAAGCGGTATCACCACTCTGGAGGCGATCCGCCGCATTGCAGGCAGCCTGAAAGTCCCGGAACGCGATATCGGCTATGCTGGTATGAAGGATGCCGTCGGCGTAACCCGCCAGACGATCTCTATCCAGTGGCTCGCGCCGGAGAAGGCTCTCGCGCTGAATCCGGATGGCGTAAAAGTAGTTTCGGCCCAGCGACACTCCAACAAGCTCAAGCTGGGGCATCTCAAGGGGAATCGCTTTAGTATAGTTATTCGGGGGGTAAGCACCGCTGCCGCTCAGCTGGTTCCGGAGATTCTGGATATACTCGGGAAACGTGGCGTGCCGAACTACTTTGGCTATCAACGCTATGGCGCGCAAGGCAATTCACACCTGATTGGTGCGGCGATGCTGCGCCGGGATTGGCGCGGGTGTGTGGATAACCTGATCGGCGCGCCCGATGCGGTGCGGGATGAAGGGTGGAGCAGTGCCATCCGCGCCTATCAAAACGGGACTCCGGACGAAGCGCTCCAAATGTTTCCGCGCCACTGCCGCACGGAGCGTGACGTGCTGCAGCGGCTGGCTGCCCGGCCGGGCGAGTATGAGAAAGCATTTTCCGCAGTGCATCCGCGCCTGAAGAAACTGTATCTCTCGGCAGTTCAATCTTTTCTGTTCGATCAGGCTGTGGCGCGCCGGATAAACCAGATCGAAGAACTGTTGACCGGTGATCTGGCCTGTAAACATGTCAATGGCGCCTGTTTTCTTGTGGAAGACGCGGCGGCGGAGCAGGGAAGGGCTGCGGCGTTTGAAATATCGGCCAGTGGACCGATGTTCGGATGTAAGATGAAACGTCCCGAAGGGGTGGTATGGGAACTCGAACATGAAATTCTGGAGCGGGCTGGTGTTGCTCTGCCTCAGTTCGATATGCCGGGCGGTTTGCGGCTGGAAGGTGAACGGAGACCGCTGCGGGTGCCCGCCGGTGACCTTGCCTGGAGCGCTGCCGGAGATGCGGTGACGGTCGAGTTCACGCTGCCGAAAGGTTCATATGCAACATCGCTGGTTCGGGAGATTACCAAAACATTCTAAACCTCTTTACCCACAAAAAAACCGGCACAGCGCCGGTTTTTTTGTATCTGATCTCAATGTTTAATTCGATTATTTCCTGATAAAATCTGTCTTGGCAAACGAATATTGGAATTTCATATGATCGGTGTAGGTGCCGTTCAGGATGCCGACGACATCTTCCGTGAATACCAGCTCCTCATCGGTTGGAATAACAAATACTTTGACCGGCGAATCGTCTGTGGTGATCAGGGTTTCGCGCTTTCGGGTCATCGCGCCTTTGTTGCGTTCGCGGTCAAGGATAATACCAATATGTTCAAGCCCCTCGATCGCTTTTTCGCGGATAGCCGCGCCCATTTCTCCGACACCGGCGGTGAATACTACCGCATCCAGCTTGCCGACGGCGGCCATGAAGGCGCCGATGTATTTTTTCAGACGGTAGGCTTCAATCTCCAATGACAGTATGCAGCGTTTATCGCCGGCATTAGCGTGTTCGATGACGTCGCGGCGATCGGTAAATCGACCGGTAATCCCCATGACGCCGCTTTTTTTGTTGAGGATGCTGTCGATTTCCTTGGCCGAGAGATTATCCTTCTGCATCATGAAAGCTGGAATTGCCGGGTCAATGTCGCCGCAGCGTGTGCCCATGACCGCTCCTTCGAGCGGGGTCAGGCCCATCGTGGTATCGACCGATATGCCATTTTTGATGGCGCAGTGTGATACACCGTTGCCGATGTGCATCGTGACGATGTTGGTGTCTTTGGGGTCCTTGCCGAGCAGAACTGCTGCGCGTTTTGATACATAGAGGTGTGAGGTGCCATGAAAACCGTAGCGACGGACCTGGTGCTTCTCGTACCATTCGTACGGCAGCGGATAGATGTAGGCGTGCTCAGGCATAGTCTGATGGAAAGCGGTGTCGAAAATGGCAACATGCGGTATGGTCGGCATCAGAGCCTGAGCCGCCTCGATTCCTTCGATGTTGGGCGGGTTGTGAAGGGGTGCCAGATGCTGAACTTCTTTTACCGCGTCCAGAACATTTTCGTCGATCATTACGGAACAGGTGAACTTCTCGCCGCCATGCACGACCCTGTGGCCAACCGCGGATATCTGGTCAACACTTTTCAGAACACCATGAACCGGATCGGTAACCGTCTTGATGACCAGATCGATCGCTTCCTGGTGATTGGCGCAATCCTGCTCGTGATGATAATTATCACGACCGGGAATTTCATGCTGAATAAACGATCCACCAATAATAACCCGTTCTACCATCCCTTTGGCGACAACTTCCATTTTCTGCCAATCGAAAAGCTGGTATTTTCACCTTTATCAAACTCCTTGCCTCCGATCAACGACCCTTTGTAATT
>CAIYDX010000263.1 GCA_903925005.1 uncultured Geobacteraceae bacterium | reverse complement strand
GAGTACGAGAACTACGTAATCAAATAGCCAATGAAGCAGCAGAAGATCAAAAACAAAGAACAAGAAAGCATGGCAACTTAAACAAAATCAGACAGTTAAATAAAAAGAAGCGTACAGCAAAAACCTAACCGGAAGCTACTGATTCAGGATCGGTATTCTTCGAGTTTTCAATACCGCGCATGGGGCGTAGAATTGACGTTGTGTTGCTTATTGGTCCCGTTGTTTTTGTTCTAGAGTTTAAAGTTGGAGCGAAAGATTTTGCATTGCATGCCATTGATCAGGTTTGCGACTATGCACTCGACCTAAAAAACTTTCACGAACCCAGTCATAATTGCATTGTTGCACCGATACTTATATCAACGGCAGCACATCCAACCGCTTTTTTTTCAGTTTCGACATCAAAAGATGACAATCTACTACACCCCATCAATTCGGACTCGCAAAACCTCCGTTATGTAATTGAGCAGGTTTTAATATTTAGCGACGGTGACTCTATTCAGCGTAATTTATGGGAAGCCGGACGATATTCACCGACACCTACAATTGTAGAAGCTGCAATGGCTTTGTACTGCGGACACAGCGTGGATGAAATTTCTCGCAGTGATGCCAGCGCAACAAATCTCAGTGATACATCCGAGCGTGTGTCAGCAATAATTCGTCACTCTCAAGCACATGGCCAGAAATCGATCTGCTTTGTCACTGGCGTTCCAGGGGCAGGTAAAACTCTCGTAGGGCTCGATGTAGCAACATCGCATATTGACAATAACAGTGAACTTTATAGTGTTTTTCTGTCTGGAAATGGTCCTCTCGTGGATATCTTGCGTGAAGCCTTGGCGAGAGACAGCGTACGTCGACAAAAGGAGCGTGGAGTCAAGGTCAAAAAAGGTGAAGCACTTAGAGAAGTAAAAATGTTCATACAGAATGTTCATCATTTTCGAGATGCCTGCTTACAAGACACAGCCCCTCCAATTGAACATGTTGCGCTTTTTGACGAAGCTCAACGCGCCTGGAACCTTGAGCAAACTGCAAGCTTTATGCACCGAAAAAAAGGGACTCCGAACTTTAACAAGTCTGAGCCAGAATTTCTTATCTCCTGTCTTGACCGTCATAAAGATTGGGCTGTTGTTGTCTGTTTAGTCGGCGGAGGACAGGAGATTAACATTGGCGAGGCTGGCATAACTGAATGGATTGAATCACTGAATCGCTCGTTCCCTGAATGGCGCATTTACATTTCGTCGCAACTTTCCGACAGTGAGTATGGTGCAGCTAATGTTTTGGATCAGCTTAATAACCGTTCTATTCCAATTAAAATTTTCGATGAATTGCACCTTTCAGTTTCGATGCGGTCGTTTCGTGCGGAAAATGTATCTCTATTGGTCAAGCATCTTCTTGACATAAACATTAATGAAGCGCGTTCAGCTCTGGTTTCACTGAATAACAAATACCCAATTGTGATTACCCGAGATCTTGTCTGTGCAAAAAAATGGTTAAAAGATCAGGCTCGTGGTTCAGAACGTTATGGCCTTGTTGCTTCTTCTCAAGCAGAACGATTAAAACCACATGCTATCGATGTGAAGTCGCCTATGGATCCAATTCATTGGTTTCTCGATGATAAGAATGATGTGCGGTCATCATATTATCTTGAAGACGTGGCAACAGAGTTCCATGTGCAGGGGCTTGAATTGGATTGGGCTTGCGTGATCTGGGATGCAGACTTCAGACATTCATCTCAAGGATGGGAACCTTGGACATTTCATGGAAGTCGCTGGAAACATATTCGCCAAGAAGAGCGTAAAAAGTATCTTAAGAATGCCTATCGAGTGATTCTTACACGTGCCCGTCAAGGCATGGTAATTGTCGTCCCATTCGGAAATTCTGAGGACGCAACTCGAAAGCATGATTATTACGACCCTACTTTTGAGTATCTCAAAGAGATCGGTTTTGCAGTCCTATAACATTCTTTGCGAACGCCTTTTGAGTCTTGCTTGATTTCTGTCTTTCTCCAACAACAGTTTACGGGGCATGGCGGCAATGCCGAACTGCACCGTCGGCATCGCGTTGAAACCCGGCGTCTGTCTGTGGATACCCCTGAAAACCGCTTTGTGAAAATAGTGCTGACCCGTTGCACACGCAACCTCACAAGCTTCATCACGAAGGCCCGCAAGAGCGGCAGTTCTCCCGAGCAGGGGCGGCTGAGCCGGACGTTTTTCGACGAGCTGACCGGCTGGAAAAAAACCGCTGGAGCAGCGGCTGGCCGAACCTCGATACCGTGAAGTCGGCGATTTCTCAGGCATGGCGCAGGAATCGCTGGTGCTGCATCACGAGGCAGGTTATGCCAAGGCTTACCGCATCTGGCAGGAGCTGAAGCTGTATCTTGATCTCTTCGGTCGCCAGGCGTCGCTGTCCATGAAATCGGTTGCGGAACTGTATGAAGTTTGGTGTCTGCTGGAGATCCGGCGTATGCTTTTGACACTGGGTTTTTCAGAAGATGAAGCACGCAAAGCTGCCTTGAGAACCAACGGCTTTGAAAAAGAGCTGGCTGACGGCATGGGCACCGCTTTTCATTTAAAACGAAAGGGTGACGGCTTGAGAATTCGACTGGCCCATGAACCCTGTTTCAGTCGGAAAAACAACAATAGTATCTACTCATTTACTACTTCACAGAAGCCGGATATCCTGCTTGAGGCGACCTTCACCGACGGCAGACGCATCCGCTGGATATTTGATGCCAAGTACCGGATATCGCCCGAAGATAATGAATATGACCATATTCCTGATGACGCCATAAACCAGATGCACCGCTATCGTGACGCCCTGATTCACCTTGAAGAAGCTGATGACGGCGTGACAGAAAAGAGCCGCCCTGTGGTCGGCGCATTTGTACTCTATCCGGGCTTTTTTGACAGTGAGGATGGTCTGAATCCATATCAGGATGCCATCGAAACGGTCGGCATCGGCGGTTTCCCGCTTCTGCCGGGGCAGAAAAATCACTGGCTGAAAGAATTTCTGACCGACAAATTCGGTGATCTATCCGAAGGCGCTCTTCTCTGCAGAGTGCCCGATGCTGATGAACATCTGCTGCATGAATCGGTGCACATTGCGCCGACCGGACTGTCGCTGGAGCGCTACGACGATTTGACGTTGGTGGCGGCGCTGGGCAATGTATCAAAAAGAGAAAAACAGTATGTTGACCGCTTCATGACTGGAACTGCTGGCTGGTATCATATACCGGCAAGCACGACCGACAAGAAAATCTCACGAACGGTCATGCGGGAGCTCCGTTTCTGCGCAGTTGCTGTTCATCCCGCCCGGGCCGCTGAACGGCGGATTGAATACCTGTATGAGGTTGAGCCGGTGAAACTGGTCAAACGCAACACATTGACGGCTGATCAGGCCGGCAGTGTCGCTCCTGACAATCAAAATGATTACTGGCTGATCAAGCTGGGGACATCGCGGCCGCTTCCCGCCGCATTCAGTGCAGGGGGTATCCGCAGGTTCCGCTTTCGCCTGACCGGTGCGTCCGACCTGCTTACCGCGCAGAACTGGAGCGATTTATCGGAGAGGTATGCGTCGTTTGTGGAGAGAGATAATGCGGCGATATGAGTCAACCCCCCTCAATCCCCCCTTGTCAGGAGGGAGGCCATGTCTTTTCCACCTTCCTATATCCACAACCCGCTACATCGCCAGATACGCAGCAGGAATTCATCTCTTGCACATTGTGCTGCTTATTGATAGTATGATTAATATGCATACTATGGAGGCGTAAACAGATGCTTACTGCAAATCGCTCTGTTGAGCGGGTAACAATTTCTGTACCCCACGAGCTTGCCAGCGAGGCCGACAACTGTTCAGCCGAGTTGAAAGTATCCCGCTCCGAACTGTACAAGTTGGCGTTGGAGCATTTTCTCGCCGAGCAGCGGCGGGAGCGGTTGAAGCTGATCGTAGCGGAGATGGCGGAGGAGTACCGCGCTGATAAGGAACTAACGGCGTTAACCGTTCTCGATGCTGAGGAGTTTGTATGAGACAGGGGGAAATCTGGCTGGTCAATCTTGACCCGACGATCGGTGCCGAGATTCGTAAAACCCGGCCCTGCGTCATTCTGAATGATGACGCCATAGGTGGCCTGCCTCTCAAGGTTATAGCTCCGCTTACCGACCTGAAAGCGCGCTACCGCGATGTCCCCTGGATGCTCTGTCTGGAGCCTGACAGCAGCAACGGATTGACCAAGCCATCCGCCATCGATCTTTTTCAGGTACGGTGTCTTTCCGAGGCGCGCCTGGTTCATAAGATAGGCGCAATCACCACCAAGGAACTTGCTCTGGTTCAAAAAGCGCTCAAGCTGGTTTTCGGAATGGCGTGAGTAGCTTGACAGGGGCATGCACCGAAAGGAGCGAACAATTTATGATCAGGAAGCATAAAGAGATACCTGCGTTCTCCAGCGAAGCTGAAGAGCGGGAGTTCTGGTTGTCCCACGACACGACGGATTATTTTGACCATTCCAAATCCTTCAAGGCCAGTTTTCCGAATCTGAAACTGACGACTCAGTCCATATCGCTGCGGCTGCCGCTCTGGATGCTGGATTCCATCAAAATCACCGCCAACAGGCAGGATGTGCCGTATCAGTCGCTCACCAAGGTCTGGCTGAATGAAAAACTAGAAGAAGCGCACCACGGAGCCAAGTAACAAGTACATGTCTCTGCTTTGATTTTATCAATTTTTCGCGTATAGTGTGCCATTATCAAATTCAAGGCCAGTTACAAGGGAACATTACACCATGTCCAAAGACAAACTCTGGGGCGGTCGTTTTACCCAGCCGACCGATAAATTCGTTGAGGAGTTCACCGCCTCCATCGACTTCGACAAACGCCTGTATCATCAGGATATCCGCGGTTCCATCGCTCATGCCCGCATGCTTGGCAAGCAGGGGATAATCCCGCTCGAAGATGTCGAGCAGATCGTCCACGGCCTACGTGCCATTCTGGAGCAGATTGAGGCGGGGGAGTTTGATTTCTCCATTGCTCTTGAAGATATCCATATGAACATCGAAGCACGCCTCTCGGCAGCCATCGGCGAGGCGGGCAAACGCCTGCATACCGGCCGCTCGCGCAACGACCAGGTGGCGCTTGATATCCGTCTGTACCTGCGGGATGAGATCATCGCGATCACAACATATCTTGACCTGTTGATCGATGCGCTGCTGGTTCAGGCTGAAGACAATCTGGATACGCTCATGCCCGGCTTTACCCATCTTCAGACCGCGCAGCCGATCCTGTTTGCCCATCACCTGATGGCGTATGTCGAAATGTTCAAGCGCGACAAGGCACGGCTCGAAGATTGCCTTAAGCGCGTCAATGTGCTCCCGCTGGGGGCCGGGGCGTTAGCAGGAACTACTTTCCCGATAGACCGTGAGTATGTCGCCGAACAGCTTGATTTTCCGGCCATAACCCGTAACTCGCTCGACTCGGTTTCCGATCGCGACTTTGCTTTGGAGTTCCTGGCGGATGCCTCGATTCTGATGATGCATCTGTCACGTATTTCGGAAGAGCTGATTATCTGGTCTACCAGCGCTTTTCAGTTCATCGAATTATCGGACGGTTTCTGCACAGGATCATCAATCATGCCGCAGAAGAAGAATCCGGATGTACCCGAGCTGGTGCGGGGCAAGACCGGGCGCGTCTACGGCAATCTGATTGCGCTGCTGACGGTGATGAAGTCGCTGCCGCTGGCTTACAATAAGGATATGCAAGAAGACAAGGAACCGCTTTTCGATACAATCGACACGGTCAAGGGGAGCCTCAAGATCTTTGCCGATATGATACGCGAGATGCGGGTAAATACTGAAAGCATGAGCAGGGCTGCGGGACAGGGCTTCTCGACCGCAACCGATGTTGCCGATTATCTGGTGCGCAAGGGGCTTCCGTTCCGCGACGCCCACGAAGCGGTCGGTAAAGCGGTGGCGTACTGTGTGGAAAACCAGATGGACATTATCGATCTTTCGCTGGCCGAGTGGCAGCTTTTTTCGGGCAAAATAGATACTGACATCTTTGAATGTATTACGGTAGAGGCCAGCGTCAATGCCCGCAATGTTCCTGGCGGCACGGCCCGCGAGCGTGTGTGGAGTGAAATTCAGAACGTGCGAGCGGGAAACTGAGCAGCGATGTATTGCGATTATTTCGGATTTTCTGAAAAACCGTTCACGATTACTCCTAATCCTCACTTTGTATTTCTGAGCGGTATTCACCGTGAGGCTTTTGCCCGCCTGCTGTATGGCGTCGACAGTCATGCCGGTTTCATCGCTCTGACAGGCGAAGTCGGTACCGGCAAAACTACGATGCTCCGTACGCTGTTGACTCAGCTCGACCCGGATAAGTACACCAGCGCCCTCATTTTCAACCCCTGCATGTCAGGCGAGCAGCTTCTCGCCGGTATCTGCCGCGAGTATGGTGTCGAGGCCGGCGAGCAGAATCGCTCCGGGTATCTGGATGCGCTCAACCGCTTTCTGATCGATCAGAACAGTGCCGGGCGGACGGTCGTTCTTGTTATCGATGAGGCGCAGAACCTGGAACCGGACGTGCTGGAGCAGGTGCGCATGATCTCCAATCTGGAGACCGAACGGGACAAGCTGATCCAGATCATACTGGCCGGGCAGCCGGAGCTGAACGATGTTCTCCGGCGCCACAACCTCCGCCAGCTTAATCAGCGTATTACGGTCCGCTGCCGGCTTACGCCGATGAAGCTTGAAGACACCACCCATTATATCAATCATCGCCTTAAGATATCCGGCAGCCGTATTCCGGATATCTTCTCCACTGCCGCGGTCAGGCGAATCTATCGTTTTTCTCACGGCATCCCCCGGTTGATAAATGTGGCCTGCGAACAGGCGCTGGTTATGGCCTGGACTCGTGAAGTCCAGTCCGTATCCCATTCAATTGCCGCGGAGGTTATAGCGGAGCTTCGACCGGTTGAATCGTATGACGGTTTCTGGTTCCGTATTTATCGTCGGCTGTTTGCCGGAAAGTGATCTGACTGTATGAGTTATATTCTCGACGCTCTCAAAAAAATAGAGCATGAAAAATTAAAGAAAAGTAAACCGGATGGCAGAATCAGCATTGCCGGCGATCTGTTTAATGAACGGAAACAGCCGGCTGCCGGAGGCGGCATCTGGAAGGTCGTTGCGTTAGTTGCCGCGGTCGCACTGGTTACCGTCGCCGGAACCTGGTTTGCGCTTAAAGGAAACGCCAGGAAGAGTGCTGCTGTCATCATTCGCCAGGCCGTACCGCCAACACCTCCTGCTCCTGTAAGTCCTCCTGCAGCAGCGCCTGCTCCGACTGCTGTTCCTATTCCAGCTCCTGTCCCTGCTCCTGTGGCGATTCAGCCCAAAACAATACCTGCTCCCGCGCCTCCTGAAACTAAGGTCGCCGCTCTGCCCGCTGCACCTGTAAAAAAGGCGACGGCAGGGCATAAAAAAACGCCGCCAAGGGAAGTCAGGCATTCAAAGAAAATCAGCAAGCCTCAGCCATCGACGTCTGTTCAAAAACAGCCTGTTCAAGCCGTACAGGCGCCTGCCGACATCAAACTGTCCGGTATAGCCTGGCAGGACGAACGCACTACCCGGAGAGCGGTTATTAACGGCTTTCTGCTGAAAGAAGGCGCTGTTGTCCAGGGTGCCACAATTACGGAAATTCGTGCGGACAAGGTGCGTTTCTCATCCGGCGCCGGACAGTTCGAAATCAAACTGGACGCGATAATGCCTGTAGAGGCAAAATAATGAGAATGCTTGTGCGATCTGCGCTTGTCGTGGGCCTGTCGCTGCTGGCAGCCGCGTGCGGCAGGAAGGGACCGTTGATTTATCCCGACCTGCTGGTGCCTGCGGCACCGGCGGCGGTTACTGCACAACAGAGTGGTTCAGCGGTAAAGCTTCTGTTTGCTCTCCCTGACAAGGACCTGGCCGGTCGGCCGGTTAAAGGCGTGGCCGGTGTTAAAATCAGCCGGCGTGTGGTTGAGGTCGATCAGAAAGAGGTCTGCCGATCCTGTATGACGGATTTTCGGCTGTTTCGAACGCTTTATCTTAACCATATGCCGACAGATACGCAACGCTTCGGAAACCGCCTCGTAACTCTCGACAGTGATGTGAGTGCAGGAAATATATATTCGTACAGTATCGTGCCATTTACTTTGGATGGTCTTGACGGCGCTTCATCTCTTATTGCCGCTGTACGCGTGGCCGCACCATTTCCTGCGCCCGTCCTGAAAGCAGAGTCGTTTCCCACCGAGGTGAAGCTCCGCATCTCCTCACAAACCTTGAAATCCGGTCGAATTCTCGGATACAACCTGTATCGCTCACCTGTCGGCGGCGTACGGTCATATCAACCGCTCAACAGGGAACCTCTTAACGGCAGCGAGTATGTTGACGCCGTTCTGACCCGGGGCACTGGTTATCGCTATTCAGCCAGAACATTGATCATGTCGGAATCGGGAGATGTTGCTGAAAGTGCCGAATCGGAAGAGGCTGAAGGGACGTTGAAGGACGACGAGTAAATTATTTTTTCACATTATACACAACAAGAAAGGGCATCCGATGTGGATGCCCTTTCTTGTTGTAACTGCTCTTCAGAAATCAGATGTTACTTGGCAACAGTTTCAGCCAGTTTAACAGCGATATCTTTGTAAGGGTTGGCGAACAGAATGATCAGGCAGACAACCAG
>CAIYDX010000262.1 GCA_903925005.1 uncultured Geobacteraceae bacterium | reverse complement strand
TGGCCTCTTCCGCCGGAACTTCAAGCGCGGCAATGGTAATGTCGGCTCTGTTCATGCGGTGGGCGTTTATCATCTGGGTGATGTCCATCTTGTAGATGTGATCGCCGCCAAAGATTGCAACGTAGTCGGCATCCGAGGACTCAACGAAACGGAGGTACTGGAGAATCGCATCGGCGGTTCCTTTGAACCACTCTTCGCTTTCACTGCTCGTTTCGGGAGAGATAGCCACATAGAACTCACCCAGGCCGGTCCATTTTCCCCAGGATTCCCGGATATGCTTGTTCAATGAATAGGCACGGTACTGCGTCAGAATGTAAACTTTCTTGATGCCGGAGTTGAACAGGTTGCTCAGGACAAAATCGATGATTTTGTATTTTCCGCCGAAGGCGACGCTCGGTTTGGCACGCCGCAGGGTCAGCGGGCTGAGGCGCTCACCCTTTCCGCCTGCCAAAACCATGGCAATTGTATTTCTTCCGACATTGTCCAAGGAAAACATACACACCTCCCAGATTATAAAGCTGCCATCGGCGCAACTCTACCGTATTACGGTGCGGTTGAACATAAAAAATATGCAATTATCGACAATCGGTTAAATTGTCCGCCAAGATATGGCTTTTTGGCTGCGGATTGCAGTAAATGGCTTGCCTGAATGATGCGAAAAAGTATATAGTTCAAAATTCTTTGTAAATGATTCTGATCCGCGAGGTGACGTCGTCGTGACGTGGAAGTCTATCGGCATATTTGATTCCGGCGTGGGGGGGCTGACGGTTCTGCGCGAAATCATGCAGGCTCTTCCCCAGGAAGACACGCTCTATTTCGGTGATACCGCCCGGGTGCCGTATGGCACCAAGTCCCCAGAAACGGTAACGCGCTATGCCGGCGAGATCGCTTCGTTTCTGATCAAAAGGGATATCAAGCTTTTAGTTGTCGCCTGTAATACCGCCTCGGCAGTGGCGTTGCCGACACTCAAGCGTCAGTTGTCGATCCCGGTGGTCGGTGTCATCGAGCCTGGGGCCCGTCGGGCGGTCCAGGTTACACGCTCCGGGCGTATCGGCGTCATCGGTACAGCCGGCACCATCCGGAGCAGCGCCTATACTCGGGCAATCAAACGGTTGAACCCGAATGCCGAGGTTCTGACCAGCGCCTGTCCGCTGTTTGTACAATTAGCCGAAGAGGGTTGGGTTGACAATCAAGTCGCCAGGTTGACGGCGGAAATTTATCTTCATGAGCTGAAAGAGGCGGCAGTGGATACGCTGGTACTCGGTTGTACCCATTACCCGCTGCTTAAAGCGATGATAGCTGATGTCATGGGGGCGGGGGTGACTCTTGTGGATTCTGCCGAGGAGACAGCCCGAACCGTGGCCACCATTCTGGCGGACAAAGGACTGCTCCGGCCGCCGGCCGAAAAGGGGAACCATAACTATTATGTCAGCGATATTCCTGCCGGTTTTGTCAGGGTAGGCAATCGTTTTCTTGGTGGAAAGCTGGGGGATGTATTTCAGGTAAGTCTTGATGAAGAAGAGGGGATTGTGTGATGAGGGCCCACCCGCGAAAAAAAATCACAATCAGCATCCTGATTCCGTTTCTGGTCTTTATACTGTTTTTTACTATTATGGTCTGGCAAAAATATCGTTCAAGCTATGTAGTACAGGTCACCCCGCCCGAGCAGCATTCGGAAGGCAACCGCTCGGCGACGCTTTTTTTTGTCGCGGATGGGACTCGGTTGGCACGGGAAGCGCGGGAGCTTGACCCCTGTGATGATGACAACGCCTGCCTGAAAAGTGTGCTTGACGAGTTGCTGAACGGGCCGATTGGCGAGTTCGAGGAGACAGTTCCGCAGGGAACCGCCGTCAATGCGGTACACATCGAAGGGAATATGGCCACTATTGAATTCAACGGCATGTTTGCCGGAGCGATGCCGTCCGGCAGCTCCGCCGAAATGCTGGCGGTTTATTCGGTGGTCAACACCGTTGCAGTAAATTTCCCACAGATACAAAAAGTTAAATTAAACGTTGATGGCAATAAAGCTGTTGTTCTTCGCCATCTCGATCTTTCCGATCCGATGACACCCGATTATTCTCTGGAACAGTCCCCTTCGCCGGAGCCTGACAAGGGTTCAGCCGGATCGATTACCAAACGTAAGGGGGCAGGAAAATGAAATCATTTCGCGAAGCGATCCGGGAACGGGTACTGATACTTGACGGTGCCATGGGGACGATGCTTCAGGAGCGCGGACTTAAGCCGGGGCAGTCACCGGAGGAACTTAATCTGACCATGCCAGAAGTGGTCGCTTCGGTTCATCGTGACTATATCCAGGCGGGCGCCGATATTATCATCACCAATACCTTTGGTGGAACCAGGTTCAAGCTGGCTCATTACGGTTTGGAAGATCGCCTGGTCGAAATAAATACCCGGGCGGTTGAGATTGCTCGCCGGGAGGCCGGCTCAACTGCCTACGTCGGCGCTTCGATCGGGCCGACCGGCCAATTTGTCGAGCCGCTCGGCGAGGTGTCGTTCGACTTGATGAAAGATGCATTTCGTGAACAGGCCGAAGCGCTGGTTTCTGCGGGAGCCGACCTGATCAGCCTTGAAACGTTCCTTGATATTAAAGAGTGCCGTGCCGCCGTTATCGCGATACGTGAGGTCTCGGCCACGATTCCGATTGTTGCCATGCTGACTTTTGATGATAATGGCCGCTCTGTTCTGGGAACCCCTCCCGAAGCCGCTGCCATTACGCTGACAGCCGCCGGCGCCGATATCATCGGATCGAATTGTGGTCTGGGGGTTGACGGCATTTACGACATACTCTGCCGTATGCGCCGGGTGACCGGTCTGCCGCTGATCTCGCAGGCTAATGCCGGTTTGCCCCAACTGATCGACGACCGTACCATATTTCCCGGCACACCGGACGAGATGGTGGCATATCATGAACGGATGATCGCTCTGGGGGTCCGGATCATCGGTGGCTGCTGCGGTACGACGCCAGCCCATATTCGCGCTATGAAACAGGCTCTGGCAACCGGGCAGCAGACATGGAGCCCCGATGCCGGACGCAATCGGGCGACACTGCTCTCCAGCCGCTCCGGCTGGGCAACAGTCGGCGCCGGAGCCGCTACCGCCATTATCGGCGAACGGATCAATCCAACCGGTAAAAAACTCTATTCGCAGGAACTGCAGGATGGGAAGGTAGCATACATTCGCCGTGAGGCCCTTGAACAGGTGCAGGCCGGTACGACACTGTTGGATGTCAACGTCGGCGCGCCCGGCATCGATGAACCGGCAGCGATGCAGCGGGCCGTGTTCTGTGTCACCGGCGCGGTCAGTGTGCCGTTGGTGCTGGATTCCTCCAGCCCTGCGGCATTGGAAGCAGGGCTAAAAGCCGCCGACGGCAAGGTGTTGATCAATTCGGTATCCGGAGAAGCCAAAAGTCTTAAACGGGTACTGCCGCTGGCTAAAAAATACGGGGCGGCCATAATCGGACTGACCCTTGACAAGAAGGGTATCCCCGAAACCGCCGAGGGGCGACTGGCGGTTGCCCGTCGAATCCGCAATGCCGCCAGGCGTGTCGGCATTCCCGATAACGACATCATCATCGATTGTCTGACCCTGACGGTAAGCGCCGAACAGAAACGGGCGACCGAGTCGCTGCGGGCCATCCGCCTCGTTAAACAGAAGTTGGGACTTTCAACGGTGCTGGGGGTTAGCAACATATCTTTCGGACTGCCGCAGCGCCCTCTGATCTCATCCGCGTTTTTTGCCATGGCGATGGAGGCCGGGCTGGATGCCGCGATAATCAATCCGAAGGACAAACCGATGATGGATGCCTGGCGTTCGGCGATGGTACTGCTTAACCGTGATCACCAGGCTGCCGCCTATATCGAGGCGTATCGCGATCAACAGACCGCGACGGTTCAGCAGACGCCATTGGCCGGAACAGTTGGTACCATTTTTGAGCGTCTATCGCAGGCTGTCATCAGCGGCGATCGTGACGGCATTGTTGCTCTGGTTGATCAGGCGCTGGCGGAGGGGATCGCTCCGCTGGAAATCAGCAATAAAGGTTTTCTCCCCGGTTTGGAGGAGGTCGGCAGACGTTTTGACCGGAGCATTTATTTTCTTCCACAGGTCATGCAATCCGCCGATACGATGCAGACCGGTTTCGCACGATTAAAGGCGGAAATGCATGGCGAAAAATTCAAGAGCCTGGGAACAATCCTGATGGCGACGGTTGAAGGCGACATCCACGATATCGGCAAAAACATCGTCTGTACCCTGCTTGAGAACCACGGCTTTGAGGTTTTTGACATCGGCAAAAATGTTTCGGCGGCAACCATTATCGCCAAGGCAAAAGAGTTTGCGGTTGATGCGGTAGGGCTTTCGGCGCTGATGACGACAACCATGTCCGAGATGGACAATGTGCTTAAAAAGCTCAAAGCCGCCGGAATCAAAACCTTTACCATGGTTGGCGGGGCGGTTGTAACCCAGGAATATGCCGACCGAATCGGCGCCGATCTTTACGCGAAGGACGCGATGGAAGCGGTTGCAAAAATCAAGCTTCTACTGGGTGTCAGCGGCTGAAAAGTGCCGTACGGCAAAGGCATCGCAATGGTTCACGGATTCAACCACAATATTGCTTACAAAGGGGAGCTGTTCCACGTCCAGACCGAGGATAGCGGCGTGGCCAACCCGCATATTGTAACACTGCTCTATCGTGGCGGTCTGATCATCGGTTCAAAGAAAACAGCTTATGCCGATATCTTGAAGATGGATAAGCTGGATGTAATCGTTGAAGAGTTGATGAAAGAGCAGCATAAGGAGATGATGCGCCGACTGAAAGCGGGAGAATTCGACGAAAAAATTTTAGCAGCAAAGGTTGCCGGACATGTTTAGTAGCCTCATAACACGCGTAATTGCGACCACTATATCCCTGCTTGTCGCAGGCATATTCATGTATACAACCTTCAACGTCCGTCATCAACACGATATGTTTATCGATACCGCCAGGGAAAGTACCGAGCTGTTGCTTCATACCGTTGAAAGCAGTATTTACAACACCATGCATCTGGGCAATGTTCAGGATGTCGGTTCAATCCTGTCCATGGTCGGACAGCATAACCAGCTGGTCGGTGTGCGTATTTTTCATCCGCACGGGGTAATCCTCCGCTCCTCGATTCCGAGTGAAGTCGGCAGGACCGTCAACGTTAACGATTACAAAATCTATCAAAGTCCGAAGAACTACAGCATATTTACAGTCCCGCCGCATGGTGAAGTGTTGGCAATGGTCAAACCGATCTATAACGAGGCCGCCTGCCACCCCTGCCATGGCAGTAAGGCCCGGGTTATCGGGATACTTGATGTCAACTATTCGCTGAACCGCACAAAAATGCAGATGCTGGATGCCTCGCGGATCTTTGTGATTTCGTCGATTGCAATAACAGTATTTTTGGCGATTACGATATCATTTCTCTTGTTGAGATTCGTTAAGAAACCGCTTGATAACATGGTTAACACCATGCTGAAAGTTGAAAAAGGGGATTTTGCGGTCCGGATAGCGTACCGGGGAAAAGACGAGATCGGTCGATTGATTGAAACTTTCAATTCAATGGTAGATCGGCTTGAGGTAGCGCAAAACGAGTTGGAACAGCTTCACTTTCAACAGTTGGAACGGGCCGATCGTTTGGCGGCCATCGGTGAAATGGCGGCCGGCATAGCGCACGAAATCAAAAATCCGCTTGCCGGAATATCGGCTGCGGTGACTATTATTAAAGATGATATGGCGGCGGATGATCCACGGGGAGAAATTCTGAGGGAGGTCATCGATCAGGTCAAACGCCTTGACAAGACCGTAAACGATCTGCTGTTCTTTGGGAAACCGTCGCTTCCGGAACTGACATGCGTGGATATAAATACAATTCTGACAACAACGCTAAAATTTGCTTCGCAGTATCGCGGCGTTGTTAATATTGAAAGGCGTATTGAACTTCGACCGGATTTGCCGTCGGTATATGCCGATGACAAGCAGATGCAGCAGGTGTTTTTGAATATTGTGCTTAATGCCTACCAAGCGATGTCGTCGGGCGGGGTGCTGGGCATTGCATCATCGCTGACCATACGTGATAACATCGAATATGTGCGGGTAGATGTTTCCGATATCGGCCCAGGAATTCCTCCCCAGATACTCGAAAAAATATTTACCCCCTTCTATACAACCAAAGCACAGGGAACCGGTTTGGGGCTGCCGATCTGCAATAAACTGGTAAAACTGCACAAGGGCGAAATCCGCGTAACCAGCGACACTGCCGGTACGGTATTTACAGTTGAACTGCCGGCGTACAATCCTGGATCCTGTGACGTAAACGAGGTAACAGTATGAAGCAGTACAAACTATTGGTAGTTGATGACGAACATCTTATCCGGTGGTCGCTTGAGCAAAATCTTAAAAAGCAGGGATACGATGTCGTTACCGCGGGGAGCGGAGAAGACGCCCTGCGGATGGTGCGTGAGGAACAGCCTGATCTGGTCCTGCTTGATATTCAGTTGCCGGGAATTAGCGGCATAGATGTACTGGAAAAAATAAAAGATCATGACGATGATATCATTGTTGTCATGGTTACCGCCAACAGCGGCCTTGAAAATGCCGTCAATGCGATGCGGCTCGGAGCGTACGACTATGTCAGCAAACCGTTCAATCTCGACGAATTATCGATCATAGTCAAAAAAGCGCTGGAAACGTCGGATCTTAAGCAGGAAGTTGTCCGGCTCCGCACGGAAACAAAAAAGAATGGCCCGCCGAATATAATTGGCGAAAGTCCGCAGATAAAACTCCTGATGGAGATACTTGGAAAAGTTGCCCGCAGCGAGGCCTCAACAGTGCTGGTGCAGGGCGAATCCGGCACCGGCAAGGAGTTGGTGGCAAAATGGATACATTATAGTTCAAATCGTGCCGACAAACCGTTCATTGCCATCAACTGTGCCGCAGTTCCGGCTACCTTGCTGGAAAGCGAACTGTTCGGACACGAAAAAGGCGCCTTTACAGACGCCAAGGCCACCAAAAAAGGGTTGTTCGAACTGGCTGACAGCGGGACGGTCTTTCTTGATGAGATCGGAGATATGGAGATGGGGATGCAGGCCAAGCTGCTCCGTTTTCTCGAAGATCGTTCTTTTCGGCGCATTGGCGGCAGCCGCGTCTTTACCGTGGATGTCAGGATAATTTCCGCTACAAACAAAGATCTGCAAAAATCGATTGAGGAAAAAACATTCCGTAACGATCTCTATTACAGGCTCAAGGTAATCCCGATCTTTCTTCCTTCGCTGCGTGAGCGTAAAGAAGACATTATTCCGTTGGCCCTCCATTTTATCGGTATGTACAACAGGGACTTCAACAAGAAAGTCCAGGGAATAGCCGGAATGGCAGAGAGTGTGATGACTGACTACGGCTGGCCCGGCAATGTCCGCGAACTGAAAAACGTCATCGAACGTGCGATTATACTTGGCAATGACGAGACGCTTCTGCTTGAACACCTGCCGCTTGAAATTGTTACCAAGGCGGCTCCGCAGCCATCTTCTCAGGAATCGTCATTTCGCCTTCCTAATGAAGGGATAGACATTGAAGAGGTTGAAAAAGATCTTATCAGGCAGGCGCTTGAAATGACGGAATGGAATCAGTCGAAGGCGGCAAAAAAACTGAGCCTGAGCATTGATGCGTTCCGCTACCGGATGAAGAAGTTCGGATACTTAAAGTAACGCGGAATGGTTATGGGTTGTGAAACCCTGCCTCGGAACGTTTTTTTGTATCTGCTCTCTGTTGCAGATCGGGCATCCCTGCATGGCAAAAGGCTTCTCCAACCGGCAAGCCGCTAGAAGCGCTTCGTTCTGAAAAATTTCAACTGTCGGCCCATCGGCCATTAGCGCCCCATCGTGCAGAATAATTGTCCTTTGACAGAGATCGAGCACCATGTCGAGGTCATGGCTGGTGAAGATTTTAGTGTGTCGAAATTCCCGTAAAAGAGACATCAGCTGGCGCCGTGCAAAAGGGTCGAGTCCGCTGGTCGGTTCATCCATGACCAGAATGTCGGGCGCCATGGCCAGCACGGTGGCTATGGCGACCCGTTTTTTTTCGCCGCCGGAAAGGTGGTAGGGGGGTTTGTTGCGCAGGTGACCGGCCCCAACCCGTTCAAGGGTCTCGGTCACCCGCTGGTCAACGTCACTCCCGGAGAGTCCCAGGTTTAAAGGGCCGAAGGCGACATCCTCGAATACCGTCGGCATGAAGAGCTGGTCGTCCGGATACTGAAAAACCATGCCGACTGTGCGGCGGATTCCGGGCAGCGTACCTTTCGAGAGCGGCGTGTCGCCGATCCGGATCTGTCCGGAAGTTGCTTCCAGACCACCGTTAAGATGCTGCAGAAGTGTCGATTTGCCCGCTCCGTTGGCACCGATTATTGCTACCGATTCTCCATGCGTGATGCGAAAGGAGACGTTCCTCAGCGCGATAGTGCCGTCCGGATATACGTGCTGTAGATTTTTTACTTCGACGATGTGATGGCTCATGTAAATATCCCTACAACCCGTGTTCCGAGAGTGTCAATAATATCAAACGTACGCAGTACGATAATCAGTGATGACCAGCCGAGCAGAAAACAGAGTTCGCGCGCGCCGAAGCGGGATTGGCGGTGTGCATGGAACCGGCCGACAAAGCCGCGTGCCAGCATGGCGGTATGAATACGCTCCGCTCGATGCCAGGTACGGAGCAGCAGGTGTCCAGCCAGCGAACCGAAACTGGCTATGCCTAGTCCCTTTTTACCGCATGAACGGAGTTCTCGTGCCCGTGAAGCCCTGCCGGTTTCTTCGGCGAGCACGAAAATGTAGCGGTGCAGGAAAAGCAGCTGTACAGCGAAAAGCTGCGGAATTCCCAGCCGTTCCAAGGCTTCGCAGATGGCCGGGAAGCCGGTGGTCCCCACCAGGATAAATGCTGCTCCGACAGTGAGCAGGGAACGAATGAGTAATGAGATAAGGGATATCCAGCCGCCCGAGATTTCCAGTGAGCCGATTTGATACAGCACGGCGCGGTCAAAAACCGGATTGAATAGCCCCATCAACAGCAAAAAAGGGGAGATGAACGCTATTTTACGGGCAAGATAAAGCGTTGGCAGGTTGGCCAGCGCAATCATGACAACCGGGAAAATGAAGAATGGCAGCAGGCGGGCAAGTTCGTATCTGCCGAATGAAACAACGGAAACGATATATACAAATGTCACCAGTACCTTGGCGCGCGCGTCTAGTGCGTGAATAGACGAATCACCAGCAGCCAGCAGATCTAGCCGTTTTAAGTCAATGACGGCGGCATTGATGGATATCATTTCGGTGTAAGATCCTTTTTAACATCTCTCATCCGCCTTGGTAACACAAATACTAAAATAATTACACGAAAAAGAGAATATACACCGGTCGTGACAATTGGGATAAAATCGGCTAGGATACGGGCAGTAGATTCGGTTCAAGGGGGCAGAGTGTGGGGCAGACAGTCCGGTTTGGAATTTCGCTTGACGAAAAGCTGTTGCAAAGTTTTGATCAGCTGATTGAACAAAAGAGCTACATGAACCGTTCCGAGGCGATTCGCGATCTTATCAGAGCGTCTTTGGTCGAGGAGAGGTGTGGAGCGGAGGATCAGGAGGCGGTCGGCACGGTGACGCTGGTCTATAACCATCACGTTCGCGATCTTGCCGATAAGCTGACCGATCACCAGCATGCCCATCATGATCAGATTGTGTCAGCCCTGCATGTTCATCTTGATGCCCACAACTGTCTCGAAGTGCTGGTCATTCGCGGGACAGTTCTCCTAGTAAAGCAGATTGCGAACGAACTGATAAGCGTCAAAGGGGTAAAACATGGCAAGCTGGTACTGACTACTACCGGAGAGGAACTCTAGTCCAAAATGTTTGAGATGAAAACAGCTGCTACGATAGCCTTGTTCTGTGCCGGTGGCGGTCTCGCCCGCTACTATATGTCCGGATGGGTATACGGTCTGCTCGGGAGAGCTTTTCCGTACGGCACCTTTGCGGTCAATATCATTGGCGCCTACTTGATCGGATTGATTATGGAACTGGGGTTGCGCAGCACGATGATTCCCGATACCCTGCGTCTTGGCTTGACCGTTGGGTTTCTTGGCGGCTTGACGACATTTTCCACCTTCAGCTACGAGACCTTTACGTTATTGGAAGATGGCCGGTTCATGGTGGCGTTTGTCAACGTATTGGCAAGTGTTGCGGTCTGTCTCTTATTCACCTGGCTTGGCATTATTACGGTTCGAACTTTGGCTTAAGAAGGACACTGCTATGACAAAATTGATTGGTGAACAGGTATTGATGCGGATATTTATCGGGGAAGGGGACCGTTTTGAACATAAACCCCTTTATGAGGCGCTGGTGGAATTGCTCCGGAGTGAGGGTTTTGCCGGGGCGACCGTGCTGCGGGGGGTATGCGGCTTCGGCGCCAACCGGGTCTACCACACGCAAAAATTGCTGGATCTTTCCGCAGATCTCCCGCTTGTGGTTGAGGTGCTTGATACCCAGGAGAAGATAGATGCCATTATGCCTCGCATCGACGGAATGATGGGGGGCGGCATAATCACGCTGGAGAAGGCAACCGTTATCCGCTACAGCGATTCCAAAGGGAAGCCGTCCTGACGGCGTATTTATTAATTAAGTACACAGTATTTTATTGAATAGAGGTTGTAAATACAGATGAAGAGTGATGCCAAAATATTTGTAGCAGGACACCGCGGTATGGTCGGTTCCGCTATTGTGAGAACACTTCAAAGTGCGGGATACGGCAATCTGCTGCTCCGATCCAGAGCGGAGCTTGATCTCTGTTGCCAGGCCGCGGTCGAAGCATTTTTTCGTGAGCATCGGCCTGAATATGTATTTCTTGCCGCGGCGCGAGTCGGGGGGATAATCGCCAACAGCAGCTATAAGGGGGAGTTTATTCATGACAACCTGATGATTCAAAACAACATTATCCACAGCTCCTGGATAAACGGTGTCATGCGCCTCCTGTTCCTCGGCAGTACCTGCATCTATCCCAAATTTGCTCCGCAGCCAATGAAAGAGGAACACCTGCTGACCGGTCCTCTTGAACCGACCAATGATGCCTACGCTATTGCCAAAATCGCCGGAATCTGTCAATGCCGCTCGTATAATCAGCAGTATGGCACCAGGTATCTATCTGTCATGCCGAACAACCTGTATGGTCCCAACGATAACTATGATCTCGAAAAGTCACACGTTCTTCCGGCGTTGATTCGCAAGTTTCATGAAGCGAAGCTGCGTGGCGATGCTTCCGTAACGATCTGGGGGACCGGCACGCCGCTGCGCGAATTTCTCCAGGTCGATGATCTGGCCGTTGCCTGCCTCTTTTTAATGAACCTAGATGATGTTCGTTATGATGCGCTGCTGAATGATCCGGTTGCGCCGGCCCTGATCAATGTCGGTTCCGGCCAGGAAATCAGTATTCGTGATTTGGCGCTGCTGGTGCGGGAGGTGGTCGGCTTCAACGGCGAATTGTCATTTGATGCGAACAAGCCTGACGGGACACCGCGCAAGCTTGCCGATTCATCGCGGATTCATGCTCTGGGGTGGCGCCATTCCGTTGGATTGCGGGATGGAATTGCGGGAGCATACCGGTGGTTTCTTGAAAACCATCCGGAATCAAACACATAATGGTCGAACCTGTTCATGATATGAACAATATGCTTGCTTTTCGCCCTTCTTCGCATTATTGTTCACATTATGAACAGTCTAACCCAAAAACCGCTTGATTCATCCCGCTCTCTCCAGCTTCTCTCTGAGATCAGCGGCGAAGAACCGCTTTCGCAGCGTGAGCTTTCCCGTCGTCTCGGCATCGCAGTCGGTTTGGTCAACTCCTATCTGAAAAATCTTGTTTCTAAGGGGTTTGTCCGCGTCAAAAACTTCCCCAGCAACCGCTACGCCTATCTTCTTACACCACAAGGGCTTGCCGAAAAGAGCCGTCTCGCCTATCAGCATCTCAGTTACTTCACCAGCCTCTATACGGTAGCACGTCAGGATTATCTGGATCTGTTCCGCCATCTGGAAGCTGCCGGCGTGCGGGAGGTCACCTTTTACGGGGTGGATGAAGTGGCGGAGGTTGCATATCTGTCACTCCTGGAGACCGGGTTGAAACTGGCTGCGGTTATGGATGATGGTCGGAGCGGAGAGTTGTTTTTTGGTGTGCCGATAATGTCACTGGTGGAAGGAACAAACTTGACGAGTACTTCGTTAGTCATTACTTCGTTAAAACGTCGAGATACGTTACATCAGTTATTACAAGAGATGGGGATGCCGTTGAAGATGATATTTGCAACCGGTACAACTACATAATGAATATACTCGTTAAAAGAGTACTTCGTTTCCTAGGTTTTGACCGCGCAGTGACCTTTGGAATTCTCGCACGAAGTTGGAGCCTAATCTCCGGGCCGATCACGATGGTAATCATAGCTACCGGCCTAACGGCACCGCAGCAAGGTTTCTACTTCACCTTCAGCAGCCTCCTAGGGCTCCAGATGTTTTTTGATCTCGGGTTGATGTACGTACTCGCGCAGTTTGCCAGCCACGAGTTCGTCAACTTGTCTTGGGGACGAGGGGGGCGATTGGAAGGGGACGCGGTGGCGCTACGGCGGTTCACCGATCTCCTCTGCAAGACGGTTTTGTGGTTCGGCATCGCTGCAATATTAATGATGGTGATACTTGTACCTGTCGGGCTCGTTTTTTTTGGGCAGAAAGGTAACGCAGATTTCCACTGGCGACTTCCCTGGGCTCTGGCGGTCATCGGTACTTCGCTCAATATTTTCGTGACCCCTTTTTTCTCTATTATCATGGGGAGCGGCGATGTCATTACGGTGAATAAGCGGGAACTGGCCGCCGCGCTCCTGAGTTCTCTCCTTTGCTGGGTGGTTATCGGACTTCATGGCGGCCTTTACGCAGCGTTTGCTGTTAACCTCGGCGCACTGGCGATTTCGTGGGGATATCTCCTGTCTAGGAGGCCGGAACTGGTGAAGTTGGCCTGGCATGGGTGGTTTGGTAAGGAACGAGCGGAACGGAAGACCCCGGGGGGGCTTTCGTGGTGGGGAGAAATATGGCCGATGCAGTGGCGGATGGCTGTATCTTCTGGTGCTTCGTACTTTATTTTTCAGTTATTCAACCCGGTTTTATTTCAATACCATGGTGCAGTTGTTGCCGGCCAAATGGGGATGACAATGACAGCCGCCAATGCCTTGGCTGCGGGAAGTATGACTGTCTTACAAGCCAAGGTACCGGAATTTGGTAAATTAATAGCAATTCGTGATTGGGTTGGCCTGGATCATCTGTTTTTTCAAGTAACAAAAAAAATGGTTTTATTGGTGTTGATTGGGGCAATTGTAGGCATCTGCTCAATATTTTTATTTCAAACGTATTATCTTTCATTTGGAAAACGCTTTCTCCCTTTTGGGCAGGTTGCAATGCTTTTTGGTGCTGTGCTTTCACAGGTGCTTGGAGGGGCGTTAGCAAGTTATTTACGAGCGCATAAGAAAGAACCGTTAATGAAAATGACGGTAATGGCTTCTATCTTACAGGGAATTGCAACCTGGTATTTGGGTAGAGAATATGGCTCACTCGGAGCAATATCAGGTTTCTTTGCTCTAACGACCTTTTTTAATTTACCCTTTTGCTACTATATATGGAAAAAATGTCGTAAACAATGGCACCTAGTCGATATGGAGTGAATATGAATGAAATAGAAACTCTTAAAAACGAAATATATTGTCTTTCCTTTGAGTTAGAAGCAATGGCTGATTTGTTGATAAGAAAGGAAGGTGAAAGATGGGTGCCAGGTTTTTGCGATGCAATCGTTGAGATAGAACATTTGGCGCGGTATAACTGGGTTGCCCAGTTTGTTTCTGACAAGAAAGTGTTAGATATTGCCTGTGGCTGTGGTCATGGGACCTTATTATTGGCGAAAGAGGGAAAGGCGAAAGCAGTTATCGGCAGCGATATTAGCTCGAAAGCCATTAGATACGCATCTATAAGAAACAGCTATCCCAACGTATCTTTTGTTGAAAGTAATGCTGAAACTTTTAAAACAGATGAATCTGTAGATGTTGTGGTTAGTTTTGAAACTATTGAACACTTACCAAATGCAGATACGTTTCTTGACAACGTTTATTCCCTTTTGACTGACAATGGCCATTTTTATGTTTCAACACCTATTTCTAAACTGTCTGAAGATATCAAGCCCGTCAATCCATATCATTTAAAAGAATGGGGGTTCCTTGAATTTCAAAGTATGGTGGGAAAATATTTTGAAATTGAGAAAGTTTATGTTCAGCTAAGCATAGAGTCACATCCTTTTAAATTACAAGGATTGAATTGGGCCATAAGACGGATTAAAAAAGTATATGAGTCACTTGTTTATGAAAATAAAACCTATGTTAAGGAACTGAAAAGGAGTGCTCTGATGGTGCCGATTGAGTGGAATGATGCTGTCTTTCCCGTCAAAATGATAGGATGCTCCCTTTCAGGATATCAAATCCTAAAATGCAAAAAAAAGGTTAAAGGATAAAGATGGAAGAACTCGAACTCTCCATAAGTATCGTAAACTATAACACATCTCATGATGTAATTAATTTGATTGATAGTATCTATAAGCATGCGTCTGACATTAAATTGGAAATATTGCTGGTCGATAATGCAAGTGAAGATAATGTGCAAGCAATTCTGGAGACGCATCATGAT
>CAIYDX010000261.1 GCA_903925005.1 uncultured Geobacteraceae bacterium | reverse complement strand
TGGTGCCCAGGGACGGAATCGAACCGCCGACACGAGGATTTTCAATCCTCTCAGCAAGCGTATAATACACTGATAATAATAATATAAATCGACAAAATATTTGTCACGTTGTCACGCCACTTGTCTTTTTTCTATCAGCTTCCGATGATTCTAACCACTACTGTGAAATACGCTCAAAGGCTCTGTCCATATAGGGCAAAATAGGAAAAGCCGCTGATTCCTATTTTCTGGTCTTAATACCGAAGCAGCCTGAGACTCATAACACACTTTTATACGGAATTCTTCATCACAATCAACTCATTGAATTCCGGATAAATAGTATTGCATTACTATTTTTAACCATGTAAGATAGGTTTAAAATACTATTCGGAGATTTGCTATGCTTGATGACTTTATTCCGTTGAGTCAGACTTTCCTGAGAATCCGCAACCGCGATTTCAAACGATATTTTTTGCGAGACCATCCACTACCCAATCAATTTTCAATTATCATCGGCCAACGTGGCATCGGCAAGACGACGGTCATGATCCAGCACCTATTGGAGCAGTATAACGATGACCGTTCAGGACGGAAAGCTCTCTATATCCAGGCAGACCATTTTCTGGTGGCTCGGTCGTCTCTGTACGAGATAGCCGACGAGTTCTGCAAGATGGGCGGCGAGCTGATCTGTTTTGATGAAATTCACAAGTATCCCGCTTGGTCAATGGAACTGAAAAGTATCTGCGATACCTTTCCCAATTTGAAGATTATCGCATCAGGAAGTTCTGCCTTGGAAATTGCGAAGGGAAGCCACGACCTGAGTAGGCGAGCCATTGTATTTAAGATGTACGGGATGTCGTTTCGTGAATTTATCGGCATGAATAGCGGTATTTACCTTGACGCACTATCGCTCGAAAAGCTGCTGGGAAATCATCAGGAGATCGCCGATTCAATCGTGGTAGAGCTTGAGAGAAATGGCCTGAAGGTGCTTGCGCTGTTCAGGGATTACCTTGAGCATGGTTATTACCCATATTTTAAGGAGTATGAGGATAAGAGCCTGTTCTTCATGACCCTTGAGCAGAATATTCACACCACGCTGGAGTCCGATCTGCCTGCCATCCACCAGTCGCTAACTGGATCCAGCATCCGCAAGGTTGAAAAGCTGCTCTCGATTGTTGCCTCGTTAGTACCCTTTACCCCGGACATGAAACATCTGAAAAACCTCCTGGGAATTGGCGACGAGAGGACTCTCAAGAGTTACCTGAAATTTCTCGAAGACGCCGGCGTTATTTTGTCAGTCACCAAGAGCGGTAAGGGGCTACGTGAGATGGAGAAGCCGGAAAAGATTTACCTGAACAACCCGAATCTCTATCACGCACTTTCACGCACACGAGACCCGGATATCGGAGCGATGCGGGAAACCTTCTTTGTCAATATGCTTCGTGTAGCACATACCCTGTCAGTCCCAGCCAAAGGAGATTTTCTGGTGGATGACTCTGTTACCTTTGAGGTGGGCGGTAAAAATAAGGACACTGGACAGATTAGGGAAATCGAAAATTCGTGGCTGGCTCTGGACAACATAGAAACCGGTCACGGGAAGCGAATTCCACTTTGGTTGTTTGGTTTCATTTATTGACCTGTACTACAGAAGCCGTAGGTATCGGTTGCATTCAAACGACAGAAGCCGAACTCTTATTGGTGGCGGCTTCTGTCGTTTCGGATAATCGATGAAAAACTACAAAACATTTGTCACGTTGTCAAGTTGTCAAGTTGTCGCGTCGGTTGTTTTATTGCGTTGCCAGTAACCTCTGGGCGGCAATTTTATTCCCAACCTCGTACATCTTTTTTTAACAGCTACATCAGATATTTTAAGTTGTTTTGCGATATGCGTCAGTGGAAGTTCCCATACCATTGATTCTAAGTCGATCTCCTTTTCTTTTATCGGTCGTGACAAGCCAGTGCCAACCATGGCTCCCAGTTTACATCCCTCTTGTACCAAATCATCACCGGCAAGGTGAATATATTTATTCGTCGTATTCATTGAAACATGGCCAAGTATCTCTTGAAGGATTCTTGCGTTCGTCCCTGCTTTGATGCTGTGAGTACCAAATGTGTGCCTAAATAAATGATGGTACATACGCTTGTTTATTCCTGCTGCCTCTGCAGCAGATTTAATACTTTTACGTACAGATTGAAGAGGCTTGTTAGTCCTTTTATTCATAAATAGTGGGCCTGATATTACTTTTTCCATTTGTTCAGCAAGCTCTTGTGCCAAATCAGCTGTTGGAATAGGAATAATCCTCTCTTTGTCGCCTTTTCCAGTAACAATAATTTGCCCACGTTCGAAGTAAATCTTTTCGACACATACAGTAGGCAGTTCACCTGCACGCAGACCACACAAATACATCAATAACATTATCAAACGAATATCCTGCGTTTGCGCGTGTTGAATTACTGCCGCAATTTCCTGCATAGTCAAAATATCTGGCAAATCGGGAATTGTTTGACTAACTGGGAATCCCTCCAATTTAAAGCCCAAGGGAGGTGTAAGCTGACGACTGACTAAGTATTTTAATAAAGATGAAAAGTATGAAATATTTTTGTTGACGGTTCGCTTTTTTACGCGGTCTTTATCAATTCTGCGATGAATGAATTTGTCAATATGCAGAGCAGTGATGTGTGAAGTACGCATATCGCCGAAGTCTTTGCTCAGCTCGTGCCATGAGTACATAAAGTCAATTACAGTTAACGGACGTTTCTTGTTTTTATAATCTTCTAAAAAAACAGGTAACAGTTCGTTAAGCTTGGGAGCAATTTTAGGGCCACCGCGTGCTGCTTTCAAAATATTAGATTCAGCCAGTATTGCATCAACTTCACTGCCTTCGAAATTGATCCTTTCTCGCTTACCTTTTCTACCGTGCGGAGATATATCAATTACCCACCAGCCATCCCAGTTTGGATGCAGTTTTACACTCATTCATCTGCCTCCTTTGTTGTATTTGGGTCAATTCCGAGTTCTTTAAATGTCCAGTCGCTTGGCGCGAATTTAGGAATCGGAAATACACGGTCTGACTCTCTATCGATTTTGTTGTTAAAATCAACTGTACATCCAACACTCCTCAAGTAGTCAGCCATAAATTTTAGCCACATGTGTTCCTGCTCTTCAGTCGTTTGAGGTGGAATATTACAGAGAAACGTGTAGAGGCGACCATCGATCTTTGGTTGCATAATATCAGCAATCAAAGATACATAACCAGAAATCCATTTATCGTCAGTGTGAGCAGTAACAAGAACTTCTTTTAAATATTGAAAATCAGGCTGAACATAAGCATTCAAAAAGTCAGGCAATGAAATATCATATGAATCCATTACTATATTATTTGATGCGCAATGATCGCTAAGTACGCTAAGTACCAATTGCGATGTTTTATCAGTAAAAACGACGAGGCAATATAAATCATTATAAATTACGAATACTGCAGGTGTTGCACCAGAGGCTTTTGTTTTTAGTCGTACGATTCTTGAAGGAGGGTTTTCTAATAAAAACGAAGGTAATAATTCTGCAATATGGTTCTCGATAGATCTCAAGGTTTTTACAGAATAATCGTGTCCGGGTAGTTCGATTCTGCATACGATACGATTTAAAAAGCCTGTACCGGTAGTTAACCACTTGCTTGGTAATTGCGTTGCATGAGCAATCCTCTCTAAAGTCCATTTCCCCGGTTCTCTTGTCCCCTCATAACGCGTCACAACTGAAGGATGAATTTCTAACCTTGCAGCAATCTGTGCCTGAGATAACCCGGACAAGGTACGGGCCAATCTGATTCGACTAAATACATTCATCTATCACTCCTTTGGTGGCGGGGTAAGAACGTTCCGACATGATATAAATCATGATAGATCGAGGAGCATGTATTGTCAATATTTATTTACACTGGTACATAAGACTGTAAAGCCAAGGAGAATCTCTCTGAATTTTATTCCCGAAAATTTGTGGCGCGAAGCCTGGTCTTTCTTGCCTCAATGTGCTTGCAAGACATAATAGCAATGCGGCATAGTCTAATATGTCGGCACACCTCGCTGCCTGCGGCGGG
>CAIYDX010000260.1 GCA_903925005.1 uncultured Geobacteraceae bacterium | reverse complement strand
TCATCTACGAGTTGAACTAAGCCTGACATAGCAAGTGGCGTTCCTGCCGAAACTCCTCCCCCCCCATCAAAACACCATCAAATTTATTTGCTTGAAGGCCCTGACAATAAGTATTACTATTGTTTAAAATGGTAATACCTTGCTGGAGTGTGTCATGAAAAAAGCATCAAAAGTTACGGTAAAGGGGCAGGTTCTCATCCCTGGCGATATCAGGAAACGGCACCATATTGAGCCGGGCAGCGAGGTGCGTTTTGTGGAGTATGGCAATGTGGTCTGCATAGCGCCTGTCGTGGCCGACCCAGTTGCTGCGGCGTGGGGAATGCTCCCTTCCGAACCTTCTCTTGCCGATGAATTGCTTGAGGAACGGAAGTGGGACAAAGTTCGTGAATAATTTCATGCTGGATAGCTTTGCCCTGCTGCGCTTTATTCAGAAGGAACCGGGCAATGAACCGGTAAAAGCTATTCTGGATGATGTGCAGCGCGGCACGGTATGCGCCATGCTGAATGTCATCAACATGGGAGAAGTCATTTACACGGTCCAGCGGAGGTTCGGCCAGCACTACAAGCTTGATGTGGTGATGAACATTGGCCGGCTTGGTATTGTGATTCTGCCGGCTCCCAATGATCTTGTGTTTCGAGCCGCTGAATTGAAGGCGCAGTTTGCCCTGTCGTACGCCGACGCCTTTGTCGTTGCCTCCGCCATGGAGCATAATGCGACGGTAGTAACGGGCGATCCCGAGTTCCGGCAGGTGGAGGCGCTTGTAAAGATTCTCTGGGTCTGATTTGTCCATATCCGGTATTGTGCATTGTGATGATATGACAATTGGGTTGACCATTGTTATCTCTGGTCGTTAATATCATGACAAATCCTGTTGAATTGTGAGGATATACAATTATGAGCCCAACCGTTTTCCGTGAGGCCGGTTTCCGTTTCTACTTCTTTTCCAGAGAAGAGTTGAGAATGCATATTCAATGTGCAGTCAAGCAGCGGGGAAGCCAAATTCTGGTTGGAGCCGGAAATACAGATTGCCCAGAATCACGGCCTTTCAATGAGAGAACTAAACGAGGCGGACAGCCTCATTAAGGAGCATCAAAATGAAATCCGCAAAGCATGGCAACAACATTTTACCGGCTGAAGTAACCAATATTTCATGCAATGGAATCTGGATGCTAATTGATGCCCGAGAGATGTTTCTGGCGTTTGAACATTTCCCATGGTTTCAGGAGGCGTCAATAAAGAAGATTTTGCATGTCGAAATGCCATCTGAAAATCACCTTTACTGGCCTGAACTGGATATTGATCTCGATGTTAACAGCATTCTCTATCCCGAAAACTACCCGCTTGTGAGCCGGAAGCAAGTCGAACAGTAAGTCGTCATCACTTTTCAGGTGATCATGGACGTTATTACAACCCATACCAATGCCGATTTCGACTGCCTGGGCGCGATGGCGGCGGCGCTTCGTCTCTATCCCGGCGCGTTGCTTGCGTTCTCAGGTTCGCAGGAGAAAGGGGTGCGCGATTTTGTCGAGCGCCATCCGGATTACCTGCCGCACTTTACCCGCGCCAAAGATATCAACCTGGAATCGATCACCCGCCTGATCATCGTCGATTGTCAGCAAGCCGCCCGCATCGGCCGTTTTGCGGAGATATTGAAACGCCCCGGCCTGGAAATCCACATCTATGATCACCATCCGGTGACGGACGAAAGCATCCTGCCTACCGGCGGAACCATTGCCGACTGCGGTTCCGCTTCAACCCTCCTGACAACCCTGCTGATGGAGCGCGGCATTTCGCTGAGCGCTGAAGAAGCCACGCTGATCATACTCGGCATCCATGAGGACACCGGTCGTCTGCTGTTTGCGTCGGCAACGCCGGATGATTACCGCGTCGCCGGCTGGCTGTTGGAACAGGGAGCCCGGCTCAATGTCGTCAGCGATGCGCTGACTCCGGAATTGACCAGATCACAGATGGGGCTTTTGAAACAGCTGCTTACGACGATCAAGACCAGTTCGGTGAACGGGCTGGTTATCTCGATTGCTTATGCTTCCTGTGATCGCTACATCGGCGATATTGCGTCGCTGGCACACCTGATGCGGGATATGGAAAACACGGACGCGCTGTTCGTGGCGGTAGCCATGGAAGATCATGTCTATCTGGTGGCCCGCAGCCATAATCCTGAAATCGATGTCGGCGAAATCATGAAGGGGTTTCAAGGGGGTGGCCATGCCACTGCCGCTTCGGCTGTCGTGCATAATCGGTCGCTGAAACAGGTTCTTGAGCGGCTTGACGAATTGTTGCCGCTGTCAGTCAGGCTGCAGGCTACCGCGGGAAGCATCATGTCGGCGCCGGTCAAGACCATGCCTGACTCGGTCTGCGTTGACGAGGCGCGCGAGCTTCTGACCCGCTACAATTGCAACGCCATGCCGGTAATGTCCGGTGAAACCATGGTCGGCGTCATCTCGCGCAAGATCGTTGAAAAGGCGCTGTATCATGGGCTGGGCGACTCTTCGGTGACGGACTTCATGCATACCGAATTCTTCTCCGCAACTTCCGATACGCCACTCACCGATATCCAAGCATACATGGTGACCGGCAATCGCCGTTTCGTTCCGGTGTTTGATGGAGCGGCTCTAATTGGGGCGGTGACCCGGACCGATCTGATGCGTCATATTTACGGAGGCCGCCGCGGGAAGATCGGCGCGCTTTATGATCTTGACTCTCTGGACGCTCCCACTCGAACCCGTTCGGTAGCCGGGCTGCTCGGCAAGAGGCTCTCGGTTGAACTCCGCGAAATACTGCACAAGCTTGGCGAGGTCGGAGACGGATTGGGGATGGCGGTCTTCGCGGTCGGCGGTTTTGTCCGGGATCTGCTGCTGGGGATAGACAATCTCGATATTGATGTGACCGTTGAAGGGGACGGCGTGTTCTTCGCGGAATGTTTTGCCGAGCGTTATGGCGGCAGAGTGCGCAGCCATAAAAAATTCGGCACGGCGGTGCTGGTTCTGCCCGATGGCCGCAAGATCGATGTGGCCAGCACCCGTCTGGAATATTACGAGTCCCCCGGCGCTCTGCCGACGGTTGAGCGCGCTTCGCTCCGGCATGACCTGTACCGGCGTGATTTTACGATCAATACGCTGGCGCTCTGCATCAACAGTGACCGTTTCGGGCATCTGACCGATCATTTCGGCGGCCAGCAGGATATCCAGGAGCGGGTCGTAAGGGTGCTGCACAACCTGTCGTTTGTCGAGGATCCGACCCGCGTGTTCCGCGCCATCCGCTTTGAGCAGCGCCTTGGTTTTCATATTGCTCCGCATACCGAGAACCTGATCCGGAGCGCGGTTCGGATGCATCTCCTTGACAAGCTGGGGGGGGAGCGCCTGCTAAGTGAGCTGATACAGATCATGTGTGAAAAAGAGCCGTCTGCGGCTATTGGGCGGATGTCTTCTCTGGGGCTCCTGGTGTTTATACACCCGGCACTCAAGCTGGTGCCGGCCACCGAGCGGGTACTGCGGGAAACAGGTCAGGTGATGGCCTGGTTCCGGCTGCTCTATCTGGAGGATCGTTGCGAACCCTGGCAGGTATTTTTTATGGCCTTGCTGGATGGGTTGGCGGCGGATGAGTTTCATGATGCGTGTGGCCGTCTGGCTATTCCGGGGCGGCTTGCCGCGCGGCTCTGCAGCCAGCGCCACGTGGTATTTAAAACTCTGAATACGATCAAGCGGCGTATGAAACAGTCTGCCAAAGTACGTAACAGCGAACTGTACGGCTGGTTCAGCGATCTCACCCTGGAAATGCTGCTGTATATTGCGGCCCGGGCCAGCAGTGAGCAGGTCAGGCGCTTTGTGTCGCTCTATTTGACCCGGTTGCGCGCTGTTGCCCCGCTGCTTGACGGCGATGATCTGCAAGGCCTCGGTTTGGAACCGGGCCCACGGTTTCGTGCCATCAAGGAGCGTCTGCTGCAGGCACGCCTCGATGGTGACGTGAACAGCCGGGATGAAGAAGAGCTGTTGGCGCGATCCCTGATTCATACAGGGGCTAAGACACTGATGTTAATAAAATCCGATAGTTGCAAAATACAAACTTGACGGTATGCTCTCATGCATGCTAGTAAAATGCGTGTAAAAATAAATTGAAGATATGGGGTGGTGCATATATGAAACGGATAAGAAGGCTCGTCGCGGCAATGTTGCTGGTTTCGTTTTTATCAACGGCCTCTTCGGTGTTTGCCTTTGATGACACTCTCAGGGAAGTTTTTACCGATGCTTTTTACGGCGCTGCCATCGGTGGGCTTGTTGGCGGGGCAATCATGGTTTTCCAGGCGAAACCGTTTGACCATTCCAATTATATTGCGTATGGCGCCGCATCCGGTGTTCTGGCCGGTACGGCCTTGGGGCTGGCCAAATCCGCCCGCGCCTTTGCAGAGGTTGAAAATGGCCGCGTTAAGGTTGCATTTCCGACGGTTACTCCCGAGCTGGTAGTTTCACCGGCACCAGGGCAGACTACGGTCGCCTGGAAAGCTAATTTGGTTCACGGCACATTCAACTGATTTAAAAAATGGGTCGTAATAGTTATGGAAACCCGCCGGAGAATCCTGCGGGTTTTTTATTTGCCTCATATTGCCCAAAACGGGTATAACAGGCCGCACAATCAACCTTAAGGAGAAGAATTATGTCAGAGTTTACGAACGTCACCGTTATCAAGAAAGCCAATATCTATTTTGGCGGTCAGGTTATCAGTCATACGGTACTATTTGCCGATGGCGCCAAAAAAACGCTGGGAGTGATGCAGGCGGGAGATTATGAATTCTCTACCGGGGCCGCCGAAATCATGGAGATTCTGTCGGGCGAACTTGAGTGGCAGCTCAAGGGGGAGAGTGAGTGGCGGAAAGTGAGCGGCGGTGAAGCATTCGACGTGCCGGCCAATTCCGTCTTTCTGATGAAGGTGCCGGTCGTAACGGATTATTGCTGTTCTTTCGTTAGCTGACGTCTCGGATTCCCATGCACAGTGGCACTGACCATCATATTGTCGGACGGTTCGCTCCCTCTCCGACCGGCGCGCTGCATACCGGTTCGCTGGCGGCGGCGGTCGGGAGCTACCTGATGGCTAAACAGGGGGGCGGGCGTTGGCTGCTCCGGTTGGACGATCTGGATGCGCCGCGTCAGGTGCCTGGAATGGCCGATGATATCATGCGGACATTGGAGTCCTTCGGGCTGCTATGGGATGGCGAGGTCGCCTGTCAGAGCAGACATCTGAGTGAGTATCGGCATTTTTTTGAAGTGCTGCAGCGAGCGGGGGTGATCTTTCCCTGTGGCTGCTCCCGCAAGGAGATCGCCCAAAGCGCTTCAGCCCCGCATCTTGACGATGATTGCATTGCGTATCCGGGAACCTGCCGGGGGCGGATGAAAGCCGGCCTGGCCGTCCGCTCCTGGCGGGTCATGGTTCCGGAGGAGGAAATCTGTTTTTCCGATCTGCGGAGAGGGCTCATATGCCAGAGGCTGCCCGCACTCTCCGGAGATTTTGTACTAAGGCGTGGTGATGGGGAGTTTGCCTATCAACTGGCGGTTGTTGTCGACGATTATCTGGGAGGTGTGAACCAGGTGGTGCGCGGAGATGACCTGCTCGCTTCTACGCCTCGGCAGATATATCTGCAGCGTCTTCTCGGCTTTTCACAACCGGCGTATTGTCATCTGCCGCTGGTAACCGATCCGGATGGCGCAAAACTGAGCAAACGTGATCATCTTGTTTCACATCGGCTGGGCAACGTTGCGGGGAGGGAGCAGGCGCTGCTTCTTGCGGTGCTCCGTTTTCTCGGTCTGAATCCTCCGCCGGAACTTGACGGATATTCCTGCAGCGCCATTCTCGCGTGGGGTGTGATTCATTTTAATCCGCTCGGGCTGCCCGCTCGGAGCGGCGTGGTGGGATTCTGAGGTTGGTTCACCCTATTTATAGCGGTTGAAATCAGGGCATTCAGTGGCCATCGACTGAACCGTGGTCTGTCGGAAAATTTCCTTTTTCACGTGAGATTTTTGTCTGCTTTATGGTACACTTCTACCATGGCAATTGGTTCTCTAATCAGATGCCTTGTGGTATCGGATTAGACTGTTTGACGTGTTGTCTTTCGCCAATGGAGGTGTTCCATGACAACGACCAAGATCGACGAGGCTATAGAACGCTATGTAAATGAACGCAAGAAAAGTGAACGGAAAGTAGCTGAAACCAAGTTTCTGAGATTTACGTATCTTGCCTGTGGTGAAAGCGATATTACTGCATTCATGCGCCGGAGCCGCAGCCTGATACGCTACTACATAGATTATCTGACCGTCCTGGAAAATCCGCTGCGCGGGCCGCAAGCTGCCTGGCTGGCGCTGATGGCGATGGTGTTCTTCTTCGGGATCTGTATGCTGACCGACGAGGAAATGCGCATGGCCGGTATTTTCATCACTTCGGGTACCCTGGTAAATGGTATTTCCCTGGCTCGCGCCGTGACTGATAAATGGGTTGAAACCTCGGTTACGATAGCTCTTTACCGGGAGATCATAGAAATTATCGACAGCTCACTGCCGTCCGAATGCCGATGACATCACGTTGGCGATTCCAGGAAGAGTTCTTCATCCCAGATGAAGTTCAGGTTTGAGATTGTCAGGTCTGAAACTCGTAGCGATGTGCCATCCCTTCCTGCTGTTCAGTACCGTATCCAGCCGGCAGTCGATGTACCCGATCAGACTGGCCTCTTCCGGCAGTTCCGTGGCAAACATGACGATACGGAAGGCTACCAGATCACCCACTTCCGGATACGCAGGGGCAGCCGGCAAGGTCGCACCCCAGATGTCAAACACTCTCTCCTGACCGGCAAGATGCAGAAGATACCAATGTTCCCCTTCCGCTCCCCGGCGTCCCTCCTCCACAACCAGAGCAGGTATGCGCGCATCGAGAAGCAACGGATATCGCAGGGTGCAAGCGTGGACAAACGCGGACTCATTATCCGGAAACTGAGTTACCGTTTCTTCTCTCCTGTGTAACCAGTCAAACATGCAATCCGCCTTTCCTCAGCCCGCCACGAATAAAGATGTCAAGCAGTGCCCACATACATTCACAGAATCAGAATCATGTTAAGAGCATGACATTTGTATGACAATTGTCAACGTCTATTATTGCAGACGGTACAGGCCATACAACCGGTTATCAGCATCTGCGGTGCATGTCTGAAGAAGAGCGGCGCCGCCGGTTTTAGGCAATTAAATCTATTCGAGTTTACACCTTGATTATACGATAGTTGCATGGTGCTTCTATCAGTTGGCATATAAGGTACTTATAACGCTACGATTTTATTATTTTTTATGGGCTTTGGTACACAAATTGGTACACAGTTTTGCCATAAAATTGCGCGAATACTTGATAGAAATAGGGTTGGCTCATGCAAACTCTATCAATAGCCGTTAACTCATCGATTATACGATTAATTTCAGATTAACCTATCAGGGTTTAATTCCCCGCACTTTGGTCTAGCGAGAGTAATCCGCCAGCGCGAAGCGCGGCTGAATTTCCCGGACCTTGAACTTATGGATCAGTCAGAAGACGAGATACAAGAAGATGAACTCGAATCGAACCGATTCCACAATCCGGCGCCGGACGATAAACAATAAAATATTTACTGTACAAATATCCGAATCAGATAGAAACTTCGTTAGTACACCAAAGTACACCACTGGCACACTAGTTCAACGGGTTCGATGGTAAATTTCTGGTGTAGCGACACAATTTAAGCTACTTACGGCTGATCAAAAAACGGTCCGATTCCGTCCCTGGGCATCACTAAAATAAAAAAAGCTAACCATTTCATGTGGTTAGCCTTTTTTATTAATCAGATTTGTGGGTACACCGCTGGTACACCACTCTCCGTAATTGATCCTATTTCACGGCTAAAGTTGTCACAGGCATGGAACCACCGATCGCCTGATACAGCGTCATACAATTTTTGAGTTTGCTCAGTCGGATTACGGCATTTTCTACGTCACTCAGAGCTGAATAAAGCGTCTGCCGAAAGTTGACCACCGCCTCCTCGTAATCTGTTTTCGAAATCTCCACATTCAGCTTCATAGTATTCCACTGGAGAAACGGTAGTGTTAATCCGGCTCCCAAGGCAGCATAAGGATTTTGCAGCACTTGCAACAGGCTGGTACTGATGCTGCCAAGCGTTCCGGTAAGAGAAAACGTCGGATAGTAACTGGCACGAGTACTGTCAACATTTGCCAGGTATTCACTCCTTTCAATTTGGTGCTTCCATGAGAAGCAGGCTGTGATTCTACTTGCTGATGGGGCGATTTCTTCCCTGATGTCTCCATCATGTTGAATTGAGGCGAATGCGTCAGTCGGTCGGCATTCGCTCAGGCCTCCTCAAAGAGGTCCAGCCTGCTCTTTCATGGTGAACTTCAATACAGCATCAGCTATGCATATAGTGAAGAAGCCGAGAGTGCCGATGCAGCGCCATTTTGGCTGAAACTACTGAAACTTGCCTGCATATAACTTTTTACAGCCGCCGCAAAGAGAGCAGAGTCACTGGTCTTTGCCGTATCAGTGGTGGACGTTGTTGAGGAACCGCCTGTACCATTTGATGACGCAAGTTTTTCCAAGGATGTCAGAGCGGTATTTGCGTCGGTCGTATTTCCAGATTGAAGATCCATGGAAAGGGTTTTCAGTAACGAGTCTATACTGGATGCGCTCGTTGTTGAATCCGTTGAAGAACTACTGGTACTCGATGAATTATCAGAAGGAGGAGGTCCATGGTGATGACCATGTATTTTCTGCTGAATGCTCGCCAGGACTGATTGCGCATCAGTCGTATTACCTGATGCCAAATCACTGCCGATGCTCTGAAGATCCTTAAGGAACGGATTATCTGTACTGCTTGTGCTGCTGGAACCGCCTGTACCATTTGATGACGCAAGTTTTTCCAAGGATGTCAGAGCGGTATTTGCGTCGGTCGTATTTCCGGATTGAAGAGCCGTGGAGAGGGTTTTTAGTAACGAGTCTATACTGGATGCGCTGGTTGTTGAATCCGTTGAAGAACTACTGGTACTTGATGAATTATCAGAAGGAGGAGGTCTATGGTGATGACCATGTATTTTCTGCTGAATGCTCGCCAGGACTGATTGCGCATCAGTCGTATTACCTGATGCCAAATCACTGCCGATGCTCTGAAGATCCTTGAGGAACGGATTATCTGTACTGCTTGTGCTGCTTGTACTGGTGCTTGAACTGTCAGCACTGTTTGATGAGGCCAGTTTTTCCAGGGCTGTCAGTGCGGTATTGGCATCAGTGGTGTTTCCGGACTGCAGGGCGGTGCCGAGGGTTTTTAATAACGAGTCTATACTGGATGTGCTTGATGTTGAGTTGTCCGAGGAAGTACTGCCGGTGCTTGACGGATCTTGAGATGAAGACTGGCTCCACATCTGCTGCGTGATTTTAGCCATACTGTCCTGCATTTCCTGCAAAGTGATGCCCCCGTCGGAGTTTGAGTCCGAATTCTTGAAGATTTCGTCAACACTGGGCCCACCCTGCTTCCCATCTGCTTGCTGGGCTTTCTGGAACGCGCTCATCTCATTTTTGTCGACTTTTCCATCGCCATTAGTGTCCATCGCTTTGAACATCTTTTCCTGCATCTGTTTCATTGCGGACATATCGAATCCGCCGCTGCCACCACCGATTGAACTTAACATTAGCTGTCTCCTTTTCTTTGATTTGGTTTGCATCCGTTTTTGCCGCTCTGTTTGTAACTATCGGCATTTAAATGCAAACATGTGTTGTAGATTTGTGTTGTTTTGTAGTTATTTGTAAAGAAGTGTGGAGATGACATGCCTGTGCCCTCCTTCAAAACCATTCTTGCCTATTGACTGACGCCCCAGGCAGGGCATCGTTTCACCTCCTTTCCAGAAAATGTGGTAAAAGCCTCAAAGTATATTCTCCAAATCGAATCAACATTGCATAAGAAAAGTCAAAATATTGGCAGAGAGTCAATGTAATGACCAATATCTAACAAAATGATCCGAAAAAGTTATTTTTGAGGCAGATAACTCAACTACGTGCAGAATGAGCAAAAATATGTCCAACTAGCTGAAAATATGTGTGTATATTTGTAGAGAATTGTGGAGAAGTGTAAACTTGACATCAAATGTACTCTACAAAAATTGACATTCAACACAATGATTTTGGGGTATAGTTTCCATATTGCAATTCACAACAGGGGTTGATTGATGAAGAAATTGCTTATTATCGACGATGACAGAAAGTTGTGCGGCTTACTTTCAGAATACTTTGTGACTGAAGGGTTCACGGTTGAGGCTGTTCATAATGGAAAGCAGGGTATTACTGCTGCCTGCGAAGGAGATTTTGATTTGATCGTCCTGGACGTCATGCTGCCGGGAGTTAATGGCTTTGAGGTGCTGCGTCACGTCCGCACCAGGATGGATACCCCCGTCATCATGTTGACCGCCAGAGGGGATGATGTTGACAGAATCATCGGCCTTGAGATGGGTGCTGACGACTATCTGCCCAAGCCCTTCAACACCCGTGAGTTGATGGCCCGCATTCGCACCGTCCTTCGCAGGGCCAAACCTGGCAAGGAAGAATCTTCAGCCATGCCTGTAGGCAAAAAACTTGTTGTTGGCGATGTGGAAATGGATATGGGAACTCACAATGTCGTCTGCTCCGGGAACCCGGTAGAACTGACAACGGTTGAGTTTGCATTGTTGGAACAGTTGCTTAAAAACGCTGGAGAATTGCTATCTCGTGAAGATTTGACCCAAAAAGTGCTCGGACGCAGACTGACTGTTTACGACCGGAGTATAGATGGATATGTTAGTAAACTCAGGAAAAAGCTCGGCCATCAAGTATCGGGCAGTGAGAGAATCAGGGCAATCCGAAGTGTAGGGTACCTGTACGCATTAACCGAAAAGTGAACACGATCCGGTAGGATTGGGGGGGGGATATGCTCAAAGGCGGTTTTTTTGTAAAGATATACCTTAGCTTCTGGCTGATCATTGTACTTGTAATTTCAACTCAAATAGCGTTGGACCATATCGATAATTCCGGCCCTTTCAGTAGGATGAGGGATCATATAAACACTTCGTTGAGTTTGTACGGACAGGCGGTGCTTGCATATCATCTTATTGGCGACAATAAAACGGCGAATAAACTATCAGATCAATTGAAAACATTGAGTGGAATTGACGCCTACCTTCTTAACAACAAATTTCAGAAGTCGGATGGCAGTCCGGAAACTCCGAATGTCGTTCGCCTCGCAGAAAATTCTCTTAGTAGTGGAAAAAACGAGCATGCAACGGATAATGACGTCGAGGTGCTAGCAGTTCCTTTAATAGCACCTGACGGAAGCCGATTCGTTGTTATCGGGAAGTTTGGCCGAAAAGGTTTATTGCCACCACCGCGTGTTGTCCCGAATATGGCGCTACGCGTCCTTATCGTTATGGTCATATCCGGTTTGGTTTGCTACCTTTTAGCGCGCTATCTTGTTGCCCCTCTTGTAGTTTTAAGGGATGCAACAACCCGCTTCGCCGAAGGGGACCTTTCCCTTAGGGTTGGGTCGCGTATCGGCAATCGTAAGGATGAGACAACCGAACTGGCAAAAGATTTTGATGTAATGGCTGAACGGATAGAGTCACTTATGAAATTGCAACGACAGCTTATCGGCGATATCTCCCATGAACTGCGTTCGCCATTGGCCAGACTCAATGTTGCCCTTGACCTTGCCAGGCAGAACACCGGAGCAGAAGCAGAACATGCTTTGAACCGTATCGAAGAGGAGGCGCAGGAGTTAAACGAAATGATTGGCGAACTGCTGACTCTTACTCGTCTGGAAAGCGGGAATGAGTCATTCGATACTGCACAGGTTAATATCTCAGATATTGTCCGGGAAATAGTCGGAGATGCTGATTTTGAGGCTCAAGGCAGTAATCGCGGTGTGAAGCTACTTAAGTGTGATGACTGCCCGGTTCTTGGCAAAAATGACTTATTGAAGAGGGCAATTGAAAATGTTGTTAGAAATGCCATTCATTATACCAACGTAAACACGGATGTGGAAGTCAGCGTCAAACGACTGAATCCGGACAAGGTCGAGGTAATTGTTCGTGATCACGGGCCGGGTGTGCCGGATGCCGAACTGGGCAACATTTTCCGGCCGTTTTACCGTACATCGGAATCACGTGAACGTCAGACAGGGGGGACAGGGCTAGGCCTTGCAATATCTGAGAGAGCCGTGCAGTTGCATCATGGCTTTGTTACTGCTGAAAATGCCCCCGATGGAGGGTTAACTGTCCATATATTTATTCCATTAGTGTCACATTAAATCTGATATGTCCGCCAGTGGGCAGTAAATAACTAACCAAACAAAGACGGCCAGCCAACCCTGGGTGAAAGATGAACATTGACAAAACCCAACAAACCCCACAAAAACACGATACTATTCTTTCGCCATTAGACGCAAAGCCGATTTCGGAAGAAATTGAGAATTTAGTGACTTTATTTAATCAGGGCCGTTACATAGAAGGAGAAATTGCTGCTAAACAGTTATTAAATAGATTACCGCAGCACGGATTCATCTGGAAATGCCTTGGATTAATGATCAAATTGCAGGGGCGTGCTATGGAATCGCTGGAACCTATGCAGAAAGCGGTATCATTGATGCCTATGGACGCAGAGGCACATAGCAATCTCGGCGTTATTTTTAATGGTCTGGGTCGCTTGGAGGAGGCTGAAGCCAGCTACAGATGTGCACTGGAGATCGAACCGGATTATGCTCAGGCATTTAGCAATCTTGGCCTCACTCTCAATGATCAAGGTCGCATGAAGGAGGCCGAAGACAGCTTCCGACGTGCATTGGAGATTAAGCCGGATTACGCAGAGGCACTTAGCAATCTTGGTCTCACTCTCAATGATCAGGGCCGTCTGCAGGAGGCCGAAGCCAACTACCGGTGCGCGTTGGAAATCAAACCGGATTTTGCTGAGGCATACCTCAATCTTGGCGTCACCCTCAATGATCAGGGTCGTTTAAAGGAGGCCGAAGCCAGCTACCGACATGCACTGGAGATTAAGCCGGATTACGCAGAGGCACATAGCAATCTTGGTCTCACTCTCAATGATCAGGGCCGTCTGCATGAGGCTGAAGCCAGCTACCGATATGCGCTAGGGATAAAGCCGGATTACGAAAATGCGCTTAGCAGCATGTTATTCACTATGACTAAAAACCCCAGCCATCATCCCTCTGATTACTTTGAAGAGGCTTGCAGGTTTGGACAGTTGGCTGCAAAAAAAGTGGGAAAAAAATTTACTAACTGGCACTGTGCGCCTAATCCAGAGCGTCTCAGAATAGGGTTGGTTTCAGGCGACCTACGTAATCATCCTGTTGGTTTTTTTCTGGAAAGCATATTAGCTCAAATTAGCCCTTCTCGTATTGAATTTATTGCCTATTCCACTAACTACAAGGTAGACGAACTCACCGCCAGAATCAAAACGTACTTTTCTGAATGGAAAACACTGGCCGGCCTAAATGACAAAGATGCTGCAAGCCTGATTCATTCAGATGGTGTTAATGTGCTTGTGGATCTCTCCGGTCATACCGCATATAACCGATTAGCGGTATTTGCCTGGAAACCTGCCCGGGTGCAGGCCACCTGGTTAGGATATCTGGCATCAACCGGATTAGCTGAGATTGATTACATACTTGGCGACCCTTATGCAACGCCACTGGAAAATGATTGGCACTTTACGGAGAATGTGTGGCGAATGCCGGAGGTCTGGGCATGTTTTACGCCGCCAACTGTTGCAACGGAAGTTGGATCTTTGCCGGCATTATCTACGAGCTCCCTTACTTTTGGCAGTTTTAACAATCTATCTAAAATGAACAATGATGTGTCGGCATTATGGGCACGAATTCTCCAGGCTATCCCCAATTCTCGTCTCTTTCTCAAAACCAAACAACTTGGCGACGCAACAGTCTGCGAAATGACTCGACAGCTCTTCGTTGCGCTGGGGATTGAACCGGACAGGCTGATACTAGAGGGCGTCTCTCCACGGAAAGAGTTGTTGGAGGCATATAAACGTGTCGATATTGCTCTGGATCCTTTTCCGTATGGAGGAGGAGCCACAACCTACGAACTTCTGTGGATGGGTGTGCCGTTTATTTGTCGTAAGGGCAACAGTTTTCTCTCCCGTTGTGGTCAAAGTCTTGCCTTTAATGCCGGATTATCCGACTGGATTGCCAAAGATGATGACGACTATGTAGCAAAAGCTGTAATACACTCGCAGAACCTGATACACCTTTCAGACCTGCGGGCTGGTTTGCGTCGACAGGTACTTGCCTCCCAACTCTTTGATGCTCCCAGCTTTGCTCGACATTTTGCAAATGCACTGTGGGGCATGTGGGAAAATACTCGGTATTTCTAACTGTTATAGACGGTTTATTCTTGTATTATAGTTTAGGTCGTTGGAGCTGGGAGTGGACCGACATCTTTAAAAACCACTTTAAAAACCTTGACGGGATCCGACTCATATATGAACCTCTTTCTGCAGACTAGCGGTGTAAATGCATGGGCAACAATTAAATCACGAACTTTACCGTTATCCTGGTTAAGCTGTTGGCGTAGTTGATGATCGATCAACGCGTTGGCGAATTCTTTGAGTTCCAATAAACTATCTTGTCTGCGACTTGTCTCCACGCTTTACAGCATATGTTACCTACTACAAACTTCCTGCAAAAATTGCTGTTAAAAGCAACTCGTATCGTTTAAGATGCCCACAGAAATGGACCAATACAAGCCGGATAATTTGGTACACAATTAGTACACAGATTTGGTACACAGTTTGGTACACAAATTTCTGGCGGTATCAAAAAGCTGTTGATAAAAAAATCTGCGTTATCGAGATGTTATGACATAGTGATAGAGTTGCAATCGTTCATTTTGTGACTGTATCTAATTCTCGTAACTAGCGTATCTTGTTAACGTTTGTCAGTCGTTATGATTTTGATCTTTTACAAAATACACTTTAAAGTACACAATCGAGACCAACCTAAAAACTGAGTATTATCAGCTAGATACAGCGTGCTCTAAAGACTGAATACCGGCAATCATTGCATGGTATTTGTATCAATCGTACATGCTTGAATGCAGTGTGGAATTCCACATAATAAAGCACCCGAGGGGGATGAAATGGAAAAGCAGAAGGTTCATTACCGTGAATTAGGGCTGTCCAACACGAAAGAGATGTTCAGCAAGGCGATGGCTGGTAAATATGCCATTCCGGCCTACAATTTCAATAACCTCGAACAGCTTCAGGCGATCGTAACCGCCTGCGTGGAAACCAATTCGCCTGTTATTATTCAGGTTTCCAAGGGTGCGCGCAGTTATGCAAACGAAACCATGCTTCGCTGCATGGCGATGGGGGCGGTGCAGATGGCGCGCGAAGCCGGTTCCAACATCCCGATCAGTCTTCACCTTGATCATGGCGATTCTTTTGAACTCTGCAAATCCTGCGTCGATAGCGGCTTTTCATCAGTCATGATTGACGGATCACATCTCCCCTTTGATGAAAATGTGGCGCTCGCCAAAAAAGTGACTGAATATGCCCACCAGTTCGATGTTTCGGTGGAAGCGGAGTTAGGCGTTCTGGCCGGTATCGAGGATGAAGTTTCGGCAGAGCACTCCACTTACACCAAACCGGAAGAGGTTGAAGAGTTTGTGAAAAGGACCGGCGTAGATTCGCTGGCTATCTCCATCGGAACCAGCCACGGAGCTTACAAATTCAAGGCCGGCCAGCCGGTTCCGCCGCTCCGTTTCGATATTCTGGAAGAGTGTGAAAAGCGTATTCCCGGTTTTCCGATCGTGCTTCATGGCGCCTCGTCGGTGGTGCAGGAATATGTTGAATTGATTAACCAGTACGGCGGCAAACTTGAAGGAGCGGTGGGGATTCCGGAAGAGCAGCTGCGCAGGGCGGCGGCAAGCGCCGTCTGCAAGATCAATATCGATTCCGACGGCAGATTGGCGGTAACCGCCAAAATCCGTGAATACTTCGCCAAGGATCCCAAGGAATTCGATCCGCGCAAATATCTGGGCGAAGCGCGCAAAGAGTTGGTAAAGCTTGTAAAACACAAGAACGAGACAGTTCTCGGTTCGGCCGGTAAAGCCTGATTTACGTGAGCGGCAGCGTGAAAATTTAGTAAGTTAGAAGTTGTTTTCTGCGCTTTACCGGCAGAAAATGACTTCGTTAATGCACTTATCCAGTTTGTCAGGGCCGGGAGGTAACGAATGAGTACCCGCAAGTTTTCTCGTGTACGATTTAATGTCGGAGCTACGATCAGGATCGGAGATCGACAGTTTCAAGGCGCGGTAGAGAATCTCAGCATGACCGGAATGTTTCTGGTGACGAACGAGCAACTTGCCGGCGGAGAGCATGCCGATATTACGATTGTTCTTACTGGAACCGAGCCGGAAATTGCAGTAAGTTTCAATGGTATCGTCACCCGTTTATGTGATGATGGCGTCGGATTTACATTCGAGAAGATTGATCTCGATTCGTACATGCATCTGAAAAATATTATCGCTTATAATATCGATGATGCCGAAAAGGTTATGGAAGAGATCGGCCATTCCATTGATGAAAAATTTGCTTCTGAGAAATAAAGATCGGGCACAGGCTTGAGGAAGGCACTATGAAAAGGAATTCAATTCTGTTTTCAATCGGCGGATTTCTGCTTGGCGTTTCTGCTCCGGTCGGCTGGATTGCGATCAGGCTGATTTTTTATTTTGATGCCAAGCGTGGTTTCTTCGAGCAGATTTTACATGATATTGTGAAAGACAGCGAACATTTTGCTCTTTACAACTATATGGGGGGCGGCACCGCTATCGTTCTTGCGGTCCTTGGATACATGATCGGCAAGAATGGCGATGAGCTGCGTGAGCGGGCCGTGGAGCTTGATATACTTCACAAGGAAGTCGGCGAACAGAAGGAAATCTTTGAAAATCGCTACAAGGTGCTGGACAGGAACATCAAAAACTTTCATCAGATCAGCAGCAAGATTCAGAAATCGCTCAATCTTGACGAAGTACTGCTGCTCTGTGCCGAGGGGCTGCATAATATACTTGGGTACGAACGCGTCAATATCCTGATGGCCGATGAAAACAGGCGGCTCCGCTTCGTAGCTGCTGTCGGGACCGATGGTTTTGACCCGTCCGATGTCTACATGCCGATAGATTCCAGCATCGGGATCATTGCCAAATGTTTTAATGAACGTAAGGTGTTTCTTGTCGACGATATCTCGCGATATCCCGAAGATTACCATCTGAAGCCCCCCCACAATAAGCTGTCACCATTGCGTTCGAAAAGTTTTATTTTGTGCCCGATAGTTGTAAAGACCGATACGGTCGGGATTTTTGGGATCGACAACAAAAACAGCCACCGTGCGCTTAACGACTCCGATGTCGATACAATAATGCTTTTCGCCGATCAAGTGGCGTCCGCCATAACCCGTATAAATCTGTTGGCATCGATAGACACCCTGACTTCCGAAATGGAGAGCTCCTTCAAATTTCTGCTGGGAAGCCGCGACGATTATGCCAAAAATGTGAGCAATCTGCGTGATGGCGTCGACTCCGTCGCCGACGGCACCTCCATTATCGCATCTGCTTCCGAAGGTGTGATGGCCTCTGTTGATGAAACCAGTTCCGCCGTCAACGAGATCTCGGTCGCCATTGAGCATGTTACCCGAAATCTGGATCATCTGGCTGGGGTTGTCCACCAGTCGGCCTCGGCCATGGAGCAGATTCACAGCACTATAGGCAATGTTGAGCAGAATGCGGCTATTTCACACGAAGTTTCGCATCAGGTAAAAGATCGTGCTGAAGAGAGTCGTGCCGTAGTCACGGAAACGATTACCGCTCTCGACGAAATAAAACATTCCGTCGGCCTTTCTTTTGACGCTATTCAGCGCCTGGCTGAAAACAGCACCCGCATTGAAAATATTGTCAACGTTATTAACGATATAACAAAACGCACCAACCTGCTGGCATTGAACGCTTCGATAATTGCCGCCCAGGCCGGCGAATACGGAAAAAGTTTCGGCGTTGTGGCGGATGAAATCCGTAATCTGTCACTCCAGACCGGTCATTCGACCGGTGAGATCACCTCGATTATCGAAGAGATCATGACGGAGTCAAAAACCGCCGCCAATAATATCAGGACAAGCAAAGAGCTGGTGCACCGTGGTGTCGAATTGGGGCATACCACTGGAGAATCGCTCAAGGCGATCTTCGACAGTTCCAACTGCTCGCTCGAAATGACCAAACAGATAAAACAGGCGACAGAGGAGCAGGTGAGCAGCGTCCAGCTGGTGGCGCGCTCCATGGAGGAGATCAGCTCCATGACTTCACAGATATTCGCAGCCTCAACCGATCAGTCCAAAGCCACCAAGAGTATCGCCAGATCCATTGAAACAATCAAGGATATGACCCATGAGATGGTTTTTTCCACATCGCGGCAGGTTGACGATGGCAAGTTGATTCGGCGTAATGTGGAGCTGGTAAGCTACATGGTTACCGAAATGTTTGATAACATGGAGATGCGCAGAACTCAGAGCGCTGAAGTGGTCAAGGAGTTGGAGCATATGAAGAGCCAGACCTGAACGCTCCAGCCTGTTGAACGATTGGAAACAAATAAATATCTGGATTTAAATATTCGGCTCTGATATTTTAGCATAGTTGCTCTGCCGTGACGGCTACCCATTCGGGAGTTGATCAGATGTCGGCAGTTTGCTGAAGCACATACCGCACGGATTCGGAAGCGAACCGGGACGGAAGGGGAAATCCCCCGCAGAGAGGTTTCACTATGTTACCGATCTGACCGTTCACGACGCGCCCTCCGGCGCGTTTTTTTGTTTGCGAGTTGCGATTATCAAGAACTTGGGAGCCCCATGAGAAAGAAAACTACGATACCGGATATTCTGAAGATGAAGCAGAACGGACAGCGCATCACGGTTCTGACCGCGTACGATTTCCCTTTTACCCGTCTTGTCGATGGCGGCGGGGTCGATATCATACTGGTCGGTGATTCGGCCGGTGTTGTCGTGGCCGGCCATGACACGACCCTGCCGGTTACGATGGATGAGATGCTCTATCATGTACGATCTGTTAAACGCGCCGATCCAAAGGCTCTTGTGGTTGCCGATATGCCTTTTATGTCGTATCAGACCGGCATCGAGGATGCCTGTCGAAATTGTGGCCGCATGATCAAGGAGGGGGGCGCCGAGGCGGTCAAGGTTGAAGGCGGGAGCAACATGGCCCATGTTATCCGTGCTGTTTCCTCCATTGATATTCCGGTCATGGCTCATATCGGTTTAACGCCGCAGTCGGTTCACCGTATGGGGGGCTATAAGGTTCAGGGAAGAAACGATCAGGCCGAGCGGATCATGGATGATGCCTTTGCAGTGCAGCATGCCGGTGCTTTCGCCGTTGTGCTGGAAGGGATACCGGCGGCGCTGGCGGCGGATATCAGCGCCGAGCTGACCATTCCGACCATCGGCATCGGGGCGGGTCCGTCGTGTGACGGCCAGGTATTGGTGATTCACGATATTCTCGGATTGTGCGAAAAATATTCGCCCAAGTTCGTCAAAAGGTATGCCGATCTGGCGCCGCTCATCTCCGCTGCCGTCTCCCAGTATGTTGCCGAGGTCAGGAGCGGGGCGTTCCCGACTGAAGAACACTCTTTTACCTGAGGAATCAATGAAGATCATAGACAGCATCATACATATGCAGGCGCTTGCCATCGCTCCCGAACGGGAAGGGAGGCGCATCGCCTTTGTCCCGACCATGGGGTATCTGCACGAGGGGCATGCCTCTCTGCTGCGCGAAGGGCGCAAACGGGGTGACGTGCTGGTGCTCTCCATATTTGTCAACCCGATCCAGTTCGGGAAAAATGAAGATCTTGACCGGTATCCACGGAACATGGAACGTGACTGCCAGATTGCCGACGCGTGCGGCGTTGACATTGTCTTCATACCGAACGCGGCCGAGATGTATCCGGCCGGTTTTCAGGCCGGGGTCACCGTGCGTGATATCTCCCAGCCGCTCTGCGGCGCCAGCCGTCCGGGGCACTTTGACGGCGTGGCGACGGTCGTCGCCAAGCTGTTCAATATCGTCCGCCCCGACGTGGCGCTCTTCGGCTGCAAGGATTATCAGCAGTTAGCGGTTATCCGCCGCATGACCGCGGATCTGAACATGCCGGTCGAGATTGTCGGCATGCCGATTGTGCGTGAGGTGGACGGCCTGGCGATGAGTTCGCGTAACGCCTATCTGGCTCCGTCCGAGCGGCAGAGTGCTCTCTGTCTGTTTCGCGCCGTCAAGCTGGCCAGGGAACTATATGCCGCTGGAGAACGTTCAATTGCTGTTTTGACAAGGGAAGCACGTGCCGTTATTGAGCAGGAGCCGGTTGCGGAGATCGATTACGTTGAATTTCGCGACGGCGAGATGCTGCATGAACAGGAGATTGCCGATGACAGCACCCTGCTGGCTTTGGCAGTGAAAATAGGACAAACCAGATTGATAGACAATACCGTACTCGGAGAGGAGTTGTAATCCATGCAGAGAATTATGTTGAAAAGCAAAATCCATCGCGCCACCGTTACCGGAGCCGACCTGCACTACGAAGGGAGCGTTACCATCGATCGTGACCTGATGGATGCGGCCGATATCGTTTCCTACGAAAAGGTGGCGGTCTGGAATGTAACCAACGGCAGCCGTCTGGAGACTTATGCCATTGAAGGGGAGCGTGGATCCGGGGTAATCTGTCTGAATGGCGCCGCTGCGCGTCTGGTGGCGCCTAAGGATCTTGTGATCATCGCCAGTTTCGTCAACATGGAAAATGCCGAGGCGATCAAGTATGAGCCGAAACTGGTTTTTGTCGATGAAGAAAACCGTATGCTGCCAACGCGCAAGGAAGAAGCCGGACAGGCAAAGCTGAAGTGTGTGCACTAAGAAATGGAAACAAACAGCTAACCGGCGAAGATATATTTCTTCGCCGGTTAGTTAATCAAATATCCGCTACAACCAAGTATATCGAAACCACAGCGGTTTCACCCGCATCCCGTCCAGTTTCATCGTAAACGCAATCAGCTACCGATCAGATCATGCGTTGCCGGTTTTCGCCCGCGCAGCCTTCTTCAGCAGTGCTGACGCCAGCGGATGGCAGTTGTTCTCGGCATAGAGGTTGGCGGTATTGCCGGCCGGCGTTTTAAGCGTCGGATTTGCACCCCCTTCGAGCAGGGCCTGGACCGTCAGGTTGCAGCCGTAAATGGCGGCCAGCATCAGCGGCGTATGCCCTTCGCGGTCGCGAGCATCGACATCGGCCCCCCTTTCTATCAGCATTCTGGCAATTTCGGTATGCCCGTTAGCAGCGGCATAGTGGAGGGCGGTCTTGCCTTTGTCGCTGCTGGCGGTGATGTCGGCGCCACGATGCAGCAGATCCTGGACAAAATCCTTAAGCCCCTCTTTGGAAGCACTGATCAGAGGGGTGTGGCCATGACGATCTTTCGAATTCACGCTTTCCATATTTGACTCCTCCCGTTGGTACATGATCGGGCAGCTTGTGCCCGTATAGGTATCACTTCAACGTAAGCCAGACAAAAGACGATGTTCTCTATATACCACACAATCAAAGTGAACGTCACGCGCTTTTGAAAATTTATCAAAAATGTTGAAAAAGAATTAAGCGCTTGAATCTAAATGGTTCGGAACACTATAATGGCAGTTCCAAGGAGAACGAATCAATGAATGTATTTCAGGCCGATTTCATAAAAAGCGCCGCAAAACCGAAAGATTACCCGCCGCCAGGGCTGCCGGAGGTGGCCTTTGTCGGACGTTCCAATGTCGGCAAATCATCGCTGATCAACGTATTGGCCGGACGAAAGGGACTGGTGCGAACCAGTTCGACCCCCGGTCGGACACAGCTGATCAATTTTTTCGACATCAACGGCATATTGACGCTGGTCGATCTGCCCGGCTACGGCTACGCCAAGGCGCCGCCCGCGCTGCGCAAACAGTGGGGGCCGATGATCGAAGCCTACCTCGCCTCCAGAGAGCCTCTCAAGGCGGTCGTACTGATCCTCGACATCCGCCGGGTGCCATCCGACGGCGATCTGCAGATGCTGCGCTGGCTGGAGCTGTATAATATTCCGCCAATTCTGGTGCTTACCAAGTGTGATAAACTCTCAAAAAATGAACAGGCCAAGCAGAGAGCAATTATCGCTGCGGCGATCAAACGCGACAAAGCGATGCTGCTGCCGTTTTCGGCGCTCTCCAAAGATGGGCGCGACGGGATCTGGGACGAGATCGGCACCGTGTTGGAAATCAATCTGAAAGCGGAAAAACAACCATGAAAAAGAGCGCACACCATTCCGCTCCGGCGCCAATGCCGGACATGCAAAAGCGCCCGGACACAAGGCGTATTCCGATAGCCAAGGTCGGCGTCAAGGATATCACATATCCGATCGTGGTGATGGACAAAAACCGTACCCTGCAGCATACGGTTGCCAGGATCAACATGTACGTAGATCTGCCGCATCACTTCAAGGGTACCCACATGAGCCGCTTTGTGGAAATTCTCAACAAGTACCGTGAACAGATCGCTCTTGACAAGCTTGAGACGATTCTTGACGAGATGAAGGCAAAGCTCGGTTCGGAGAGCGCCCATCTCGAAATTCAGTTCCCCTATTTTATCGACAAGGCCGCGCCGGTGTCGGGCGCCAAAAGTCTGATGGAGTATACCTGCGAATTCAGCGCCTCGATGACGGACACCCTCGATTTCGTGCTCGGTATAAAAGTGCCGCTCACCTCACTCTGCCCCTGCAGCCGTGAGCTGTCCCGTTTCGGGGCTCACAATCAGCGCAGTGTAATGACTGTGCGGGTGCGCTACCGTGATTTCATCTGGATTGAGGATCTGGTGGAGCTGATCGAACAGTGCGGCTCCAGCCCGCTCTACTCTCTGCTGAAACGTGCCGACGAAAAGTTCGTCACCGAGCAGGCTTACGAAAATCCCCGGTTCGTTGAGGACATGGTGCGCGAGGCCCATTCCCGCCTGGCGGCGCTTGACAACATCACCTGGTTTTCAGTCGAAGCGGAGAATTTCGAATCTATCCATAATCACTCGGCGTACGCTGCCGTGGAGCTGGATCGGAGAGAATGAAAAAAAGGTTGATTGTCTTCGCCCGCGAACCTCTCCCGGGCCAGGTCAAAACACGGCTTGCTGCTGAGATTGGCGATCAGGCCGCCGCGGAGCTTTATGAATCCATGCTGCGGGATGTGCTGAGAACGGCCCGACAGTTGAACGACGTCGAGACGGTCGTCTTCTGGGCATGTGAAGAAGAGACGCTCCCGCTTCTGGCTTGCAAATATTACTGTCCCTCCCGTCGTCAAAGTCCGGGAGACCTTGGACAACGCATGCAGGTTGCGTTTGAAGAGATGTTTGCCGACGGCTGCGAACTCTGTTGCATTATCGGCAGCGATGCCCCTGATCTGCCGCTCTCATACATTCAAGACGCGTATCTATTGTTGGCAGCGGAGCAGGCAGAAGCCGTCTTCGGGCCGAGCAGGGATGGCGGCTATTATCTGCTCGGGCTGCGGCAGGCATACCCGAATCTGTTTACGAACATCTCCTGGAGCAGCGCCGTTGTGCTTGATCAGAGCCTGGCCGCCGCCAGGAACTCGGGTCTTACGGTTGCCCTCCTGCCTGAATGGCAGGATATCGATACGATCGAAGATCTGCGGGCATTTCAGGAACGAAGCCGAAGGGGAGCCGAATGAAGCCGATTATTGTCATTGCCGCCGTGCCTCTGGAAATTGAGCTGCTGGAAAAGGCGCTCGAACATTCCGGCCGGATAAAAGCTGGGGGATACGAGTATGCCGAAGGTACTATCGGCAATCTTCAGGTAGTCGTTTGTGCCGGAGGGGTCGGCAAGGTCAACGCGGCTGCCGCCACTGCAGTCATGATCGATCGCTATCAACCGCAACTCGTTATCAACATCGGCTGCGCCGGAGCGTACGTCGGCAGCGGCCTGACAATCGGCAACCTGGTTGTGGCGAGCGAGGAAATTCTGGCGGATGACGGCGTGGTTGTTGCGGATGGCTGGAAAGATTTGCGTTACATGAACCTCCCCTTTGTGGAGCAGGGGGGGATGAACTGTTTCAACATGCTGCCGCTTTCCCGGCACGCCTCGGAAAAAGCGATGCAGCTGGCGGATTATTATGGCGTCGATCTTACGCGCGGCCGCTCCGCTACCGTCTCAACCTGCAGCGGCACCCGCCAGTACGGGGTTGAACTGGCGCAGCGCTGGAACGCCCTGATTGAAAACATGGAAGGGGCGGCAGTGGCGCAGGTTTGTCTGCGCTGCGGCGTCGACTGCCTTGAAATACGCGGGATCAGCAACATGGTGGAAGAGCGCGATCTGAAGAAATGGGAAATAACTAGAGCTGTTGAATCTGTCCAGCGTTTTGTGCTGAAATACCTTGAAGAGATGGACCGGCCGGACATCGCGCCGAACTCGAAAACAATGCCGGAAATGTAAAAACAAAAAATAGTTATCCACGAAAGACACGAAAGTCACGAACGAAAACAAAAACATAGGCCTAAAGATTTTCTGGTTTAAACATTACAATATTTTATTTTCGTGTATTTTCGTGCTTTTCGTGGACAGAATGAGTGTCAGCGCTCCCCGAAAATCGCCGTGCCGATCCGCACCAGGGTGGCCCCTTCCTGAATGGCCGCTTCAAAATCGCCCGACATCCCCATTGAAAGCTCCGACATTTCAACCCCCGCGATCCGCTCGGCGGCAACGGCTTCCGACAACCGGCGCAGTTCTGCGAAATATGGCCGCGCGGCCTCGGGGGCATCGAAAAAGGGGGGCATCGTCATCAGCCCCTTTACTCTGATATTCGGCAGCAGCGCGCATACCCGCACCAGCTGCATCGCCCCGGTCTCGGTTGTTCCGGATTTGGTGGCTTCACCGGAAATATTCACCTGAATCAATACGTCGCAGACCCTGCCTAATTTTCCCCACTGCCGATCGATCTCTTGCGCCAGGGAAATGCGGTCAACCGAATGGATCATTGCCACCTGACCGGCGAAATATTTGACCTTGTTGCTCTGCAGATGGCCGATAACGTGCCACTGTACCGGTTCCCGTACTTCGGCCAGCTTCGGCACCAGCTCCTGGATATAATTCTCTCCGAAAACCGTCTGGCCGGCCTGGAAAGCCGCAACGATATCGGCCGCCGGACGGGTCTTCGACACCGCAACCAGACTGACGGAGGCAGGATCGCGGTCGGCTTTTTCGGCAGCGGCGCGGATGCGCTCCTTTATCTGGGCAAGGTTGGCGGAGATGCTCATAAAATAGCCTCTATTCCACTGCCTGCATGGTCTGCAGCACTTCATACAGTTCCGTCATCGGCAGGCCGATCACATTGGTGTATGAACCGTTGATCGAACGGACAAAATGTACCGCCCCTCCCTGAATCGCGTAGGCTCCGGCTTTGTCCATCGGGCAGCCGGTGGCGATGTACGCGGCGATCTCTTTTTCTTCCAGCTTCTTGAACGTCACTTCCGTGCAGACGTTGCGGCTGATGTGGACGCCGCTCTGCTTGTCGAACACCGTGAAGCCGGTGATGACCTCATGATCCCTGCCGGACAGCCCGGAGAGCATCCTCTGCGCATCGGCCGCATCGACCGGCTTGCCGAGAATCGCGCCATCCAGCACCACAATCGTGTCGGCTCCGATGAAAAAGCGGGCATCATTAACAGCAGCAACCGCATCGGCCTTTTCGCGTGAGAGGCGGATGACATGATCGGCGGGAACTTCGCCAGGGAGAACATCTTCACAGATATCAGCCGGAACGACGCAGAACTGAATGCCTGCCAGCGCCATCAATTCGGTGCGGCGCGGAGATGCCGAGGCCAGAATTATATTGTTATTGTTGTTTTTCATCGTCAGCCGCTTTCCGTGCTTCTTCAGCCGCGCTCCTGCGCAGCGCGGCTCGCTCGATACTGGCCTTATGCTCCGCCTCCATATCCTGCCAATGCTTTGTCCAGTCCGTCTTGCGCACGTGGATAAGTACGAATACGCCCGGAATAATGACGCATCCCCAGAAAATAATCATGGTCGCTTCGTTGGAAATCCCGTAGACCAGCAAGGCAATCCCCATCATCAGCAGAAAGGCTTCCATCGACAGAATGCGCCCTATCAGCGAAGCTTTCTGAATCTCTTTTTGTGTATCATGCGGCATCTGATTTCTCCTTCCAGGGAAACATCTTGCCTGGATTCAATATATTGTTCGGATCTAAAGCTGCTTTGATGGCTTTCATGGCGGCAATCTGGTGTGGCGACAGCTCCAGCTCTATATAAGGCGCCTTGGAAAGTCCGACCCCATGCTCGCCCGACATCGTGCCGTTCAGATCGAGCGCGGCCTGGAAGACATCGCGAATCGCCTCGTGCGCCTTTTCGTCCATGCCGGGCACGGCTTTGTCGACCATGATATTGACATGGATATTGCCGTCGCCGGCATGGCCGAAGTTGACGATCGGGATATCGTACTTCGCCTGAATTTTTTCGATGGCGCGGATGACGTCCGGCACTTTGCTGCGCGGCACCACGACATCCTCATTATATTTGGTCGGGTTGATATCCCGCAGCGACGGCGATACCAGCCGCCGCACCCGCCAGAGCTCTTCCGATTCGGCGGCATCCTTGGCCGCTCGGAACTGCACGAGTCCGAGCGGCTTGATCAGATCATGAATTTGCGCCGCCTGCTTCTCAATCAGATCGCGGTCGCCATCCACCTCGATGAGCAGTACCGCCCGCCCGTCAGCCGGAATCCCCAGGTTAAAGCGCCGCTCGACGCACTGCAGGGTGGCATAATCCATGAATTCGAGCGTGGTCGGAATGATTTTGTTGCCGATAATCGTCGAGACCGCCTTGGCGGCGCCGTCGATCGAATCGAAGATCGTCAGCATCGTTTTTTTTGCGTCCGGAAACGGCAGAATCTTGAAAATGATCTTGGTAATGACCCCCAGCGTCCCTTCGCTGCCGCAGAGGAGGCGGGTCATATCGTAGCCGACCACTGCCTTGTAGGTCTCGCCGCCGGTGCGAATAATTTCGCCGGTCGGCAGCACCACTTCGAGCCCCATAACAAAATCGCGGGTGACGCCGTACTTGACGCAGCGCGGCCCCCCGGCGTTCTCGGCGACGTTCCCCCCAAGGGTTGAAAATTTGAGCGAAGCCGGATCGGGTGGATAGAAAAAGCCGAGCTTCTCCACCGCTATCTGGAACTGTTCTGTCACGACGCCCGGTTCAACCTCGGCAATCAGGTTTTCGCAATCTATCCGGAGGATACGGTTCATCCGGGTTGTCACCAGCACGACGCCGCCCCCCTTGGGGAGCGCGCCGCCGGTAAAGCCGCTGCCGGCGCCGCGGGGGAACACCGGAAAATTCTCGCGGTTGGCCAGTTTCAAAATGGCCGAGACCTCTACGGAGTTGGCCGGATGAACGACCGCATCCGGCAGGAACTCCATCTGGGTGGCGTCATAGCCGTAGCAGATCATATCATGTCTGGCGGTTGCTATATTGTCGGAACCGACAATGGCGGTCAGTTCGGATATCAGATGTACTGCAAGCATGGGTGATCCTTTCTGCGCAGATTCAACATGTAAGGATACATGATTTGGCGGCAACTCTGCAAGGCAGTTCTGCTGTGGTCATGATATAGCATGCGATACAGCTTAACTCTGCTCCACTCTCGTCATGGAAGGGAAGTAAGTTGAAGTGTTTTGCAGAAAGTTCTTATTTAAGCACAATTAACACTTTGACTTATGGAAGCTGAAACTATATATTTCGTCGATATATTATTGCGTTACAGACGTTACAGACGGCGAATAACGTGGTTTTCCGGAGAGTTCATGCGAAAAAAAATTGTCATAATCGGCGGGGGTGTTGCCGGGCTTTCCGCCGGGATATATGGTCAAAAGTATGGCTACGATACCGAAATTATCGAGATGCACACTCTGCCAGGTGGGCAATGCACGGCGTGGGACAGAAAAGGGTACTGTTTCGACTACTGCCTGCACTGGCTGGTCGGTACCGCGACGGGGCCGTTTCACGACATCTGGAAGGAAACCGGAGTCATTGCCGACGGTGTTAAGATCATCGATCATGAAGTGCATACGAAAATAGTCGATGAGCAGGGTAACAGCTTTATCCTCTATACGAATATCGACCGGTGGGAAAAATACCTGATCGACATCGCCCCGGAAGATGCCGCGACCATACGTGGCATGTGCGCCGACATGAGGAAAGGGGCGCGTCTTGAGCCGTTCAGCGCGCCGCCGGAGCTGCGAAGCCCGCTGGATTATCTGCGGGCCATCTGCAAAATGCCGCGAGCTATTATGCTGATGATGAAATACGGCAATAAAAGCTGCCGCGACTATTTTAAGAAGCTGAATTTCAAGAACAAGCGGCTCTCTTTTTTCTTTAACAACCTGTATGGAGAACGGGATTTTTCGGCGCTGGCGTTCCTGATGATGCTCGGCTGGTTTTACCACAAGAATGCCGGCTACCTCGTCGGCGGTTCGCTCCCGATGACCGCGCGCATGGCGGAAAAATATGCCGCGCTTGGCGGGACGCTGACGCTCGGCAGAAAAGTAAAGAGCATCATTGTTGAGAACGATACCTCTATCGGAATTACTCTTGCGGACGGCAGCGTAATCGAGGCAGATTATGTCGTCAGCGCCGCTGACGGACATGCGACACTTTATGACATGCTTGAGGGGGAGTATCTGTCCGATAAGATAAAGGCTGCCTATGCTGAATGGCCGCTCTTCACGCCGCTGGTGCAGGTTTCCTTTGGTATTGACAAAAGAGTTCCGACGGAATTTCCGGTGCAGACCTATCTGGCAAAGGGATGTACAATCGGCGGAACGGTGCTGGATTCCGGCTATACGATTATGAATTACTGCTTTGATCCGACGATGGCGCCGGAGGGGAAGACGGTCATCGTGCTGCGGTATGAGACTCCGTGGGAGTTGTGGCGGGATCTGGAAGGCGATGCGTACAAGGCGGAAAAGAGGCAGATCGAGCAGGATTCACGGGCGATTCTGGAACAGTATCTGCCCGGTATTGCGGCGCATATCGAGGTGATTGACATCGCCACACCAAAAACCGATGTCCGGTATACCGGCGTCTGGAAAGGCGCCTATGAAGGTTTCATGCCGACCAGCAAAAACATCACCAAAAGTCTCGATACGACGCTGCCGGGACTCAAGAATTTTTATATGTGCGGGCAATGGCTTTTCCCCGGAGGCGGGCTCCCGCCATCGGCACAGTCGGGCAAGTGGGTGGTGCAGTTGATGCGGAAGAAAGATAATATGGTTCCTCACACGAACCTGTGCAAAATAGTAGGCATGGTTAGATTGCCCATGCAGTGATACAAATTGAGGATATAGTTCTTTGCCGTTCTGAAGCCGTAAGCTCTGTGGCTGATTACCTTCGCCTTATTATTCAGCC
>CAIYDX010000259.1 GCA_903925005.1 uncultured Geobacteraceae bacterium | reverse complement strand
GGTAATTCAGACTTAAAAGGATTGGATGACTGGAATAAATGGCTCCTTCTGATGGGCAGATTGAGTCAGACAACCTGAGAGTGGACTGAGATTCTTCTGTGTCTTTCAGTGTCGGGAATTAGAGTTATGAAACTGTTTGACAAGGACAGGTACGTAATGCCAATATTTGAATATAGCTGCACTGCATGCGGCAGTAATTTTGAAAAACTTCATAAAACCGCATCAGAGCCTAAGCCGGTCTGTCCAGACTGTGGTTCGTGGGAGACAAAAAAAGTGTTTTCCACCTTTTCTTCGGTGGGTTCTTCCACTTCAGGCAGTGGGTGTTACAGCGGCGGTTGAAGGATGCCTTCCTGACACCGGTTCGGTGTCATCTGCCACATAACGAATGTTTCAATTTATGAATATTTTGCCGTAAATTCAAAAGACGTTAAATAGGAGCTGCCATGGAGATTAAAGTCACCTTCCCGGGTGGAGATAAGGTTAATGCTGAAATAAATGGACGTATTATTCCTACTGATCAGCCCGATGAAAATGGTGGAGGCAGTACTGCACCTTCCCCCTTTGACTACTTTCTTTCCTCGCTTGGAACATGCGCCGGAATTTATGTTCTCAGTTTTTGTCAGCATCGTCAGATTGCAACAGAAGGATTGGCACTTACCCAGCGAATGGAGTTCTCCACTACCGACGATGGGAAAAAGAAACTCGTCAAGGTAGCTATCGAAATATCTCTTCCTCCCGGTTTTCCAGATAAATACCGGAATGCAATCGTCAAGACTGCGGAACTTTGCTCAGTGAAAAAAGTAATTATGGATCCGCCAGAGTTTGAAATTACCGCTATTTAAACTGACGCAAACACATGAGAAAAAGGAGGCTAAAATGGAACATTTTCTGGCAACTATCAAAGAAACCGTCAATCCCGCCACTCAACCTGTAGGTGTTAATCTGGTGCGGGATGTCTCAATGATCGACGGGCTTAAAATCAAGATGCGGGGCAAGCGATTGGCAATTTGTCAACAGATTGCCTATAGCCGGATGTACTCTTGGTCAACCTGGGAGGACGCTAAAACGGGGCACTGCGCAATCGGAACAGCCTGCACAGGTATGATACAACCTCCCCAGCGAATAATGAATGGTTCAGTAAACACGTGCGTTTATCAGGAAACCCAGCAGGCAGCTGTTGCCATGCAGCAGTTGATGCCACGGGTTAAACCCGGTGTAGCGGGAGTGTTAACGTACCCGCTGGCGCGTCCGTTTCATGGCATTACCCCCGATCTTGTTGTGATCTATGTTAACTCTGCTCAGGCAATGCGCTTTGTACAGGCTTTCCTTTACCATCAGGGAGGTGAGTTTGTAATGAAATCGTCAGGTGATGCGGGTGTCTGCTCCCGAGCTGTTGCTCAGGTTTCTCTCACAGGAGAGCCGACTATTGAAATTCCCTGTATGGGTGACCGGCGCTTTGCCATGGCACAGGATCACGAGATGATTGTAGGCATTCCCTTTACGTGGTTGGAACGAACTGCTGTGGGACTTGCGGCAACTCACAAGGCGGGAATACGTTATCCGATCCCATTCCAGATACCTTCTGAATGTGATTTGCCGCCCGACTATGTTACAGCCGAACAGGACAGATAACTTGTCCGGAGACGATAAGAGGCGCAATTCGTGATGAATAACCTGCTTGACTACAAATTTCTCATTCCGCTTGTTTTGCTGCTGGGGTTTGCACCCTTTTTTCCGCAGCCGCACATTGTGGAGAAGATCAGAATGCTGATGGCCGGTACTCTGAAAAGGCCGATCGACATTTTTGACCTGGTTTGGCATGCGTGGCCGTTTGCGTTGGTCGCGTACCGAATCTTCAGAGATGTAGCTCATCGATAGAAATATATTCAACTTGCTTGAGACTTATAATGGAAAAATCGGATGAAGATGAAAATTGTCGTAATCGGCGCAAACGCCGCCGGTGCTATTCTAGTTGGCATTTTAGCCGTCCGGATATTGCTACAAAAGGTCATATTACCAAAACTTGGTATACAGACTTGAATGTCTGAATCATGTGACCTCGGTCCCCGAGGCTCCAAAAATACAAACTAGCAAAACACAAAACAGACTAGGATCATTTTCTGTTCAACACAACTGATAGCGAGGACAGGTATGT
>CAIYDX010000258.1 GCA_903925005.1 uncultured Geobacteraceae bacterium | reverse complement strand
CCAACAAGCCAATATAATTAAGCTATTCGGTCAAACTTGACCCTTCGCGGTTTCAGTCAAGAATACCCATCTTGGTGTTATTGAGCCGGTGATTGCTGCAGAATTAGAGAAGTGGCGGAAGGACCCTCTTTATCTTTAGGCATAGCTGAACCCAACACGCCACTAGAGCCGTTTCGCTGACGCTCGCGGCTCAGCGGTAACACCGTTGGCAAAACTGAGGAAAATAGAATGGACCCATATACAATATTAGGATTAATCCTTGGGATTCTGAGCATTGCCATAAGCATTGGCATTGCCTTCTGGCAAAATTCCCGAGCAAAGAATGCTGAAGCAGAACTGAACGGTATTCTACGTAGCTTGCCATCGCAGGTGCTTGACAACATGACAAGGCTTTTACAAAACAACCAATCAGAAACGTCAGAGTTATACGGAATTACGAACTCAGAAAAAATGCTCCATTCAAAATATGTTGATTTGGATGGAGATGAACAAGAAGAACTCATGGTTCAATATCCTTACGGTGCCCACGGCTCAGCGATGCAGGTATTCGGACTCCGAAATCGCGAGTTCAAATTTATTGCTGAACTCTTAACGAATACACCCGATGGATTTGTTGCTGAAGATATCGATAACGATGGGAAAATGGAGATTGTCGCTCACGAAACCTCAGAAGACTTTCCATTTATACTGGGTCTGCGAGATGAGGTCTGTTACAGACTTGATGGCAATAAATTTGTCGAGATCAAACGAACAAAGCTGTATGAGCCAGAAGATGTGGACATGGCTTATGCTGATATATATAAGCAAAGCGAAGTGCTGTCAAAGCAGGGATAATGACAGGTCTGCCTTGAAAATGGAGTTTTATGAAATGATTGTCAACCACGTAAATGCACCGGCCAAAAACCGCCGGTGATTTCCGGCCCCGTTGGCAAGGAATAAGAACAGAGAATAAGAACTGACCTTTATCTGGAACAAGTAGGTGCCACGATGGAGCGCTTCACCATTGATGAAAGTGGTTATACAGGTTTTGATCTGCTAAATAAAGAGCAGCGATTTCAAGGCGCTTCAGCCACATCAATAACCGATGAAGCAGCGTCGGAACTCATCAGGGAACATTTTCCAAGGCTCAAAGCACCCGAACTTAAGTATCAGAGTCTAGCGCGTCGGCCAGGAAATCGTGAGCACCTGTTTAACCTACAGCGAGATGTATTGTCGCAATGGAAGTGCATTACATACGTTTGCGATAAAAGGTTCTTGTTGAGCCTGATGTTTATGGATTACGCAGTGGAACCGTTTTACTACGAGAGGGGCTTCGACTTTTACGAAGACGGGCAAAATTATTCATTGGCTTCCCTTTTATACCGCGCAGGACCATCCCTTTTCGGAAAGGCGCAGTTTGATGCGCTGATGGCATCTTTTCAAAGAGCAATCAACAAGAAATCTTTGGAAGCTCTCAACGACCTTGTGTCAACTGTTCGCCAAATGAAATGGCAGGAACTACCTGAAGCGCTCGGACCTCTTGCATATGCATCACCAGAGTGTTTGGGGGCTATCTCTACACCCGAATTAACAACTGATGCAGCATTTGTGGTTCTTCTGTCCTTGATCAGTAGGATGGAAGTTATGGCTGACGGAGCGTATCGTGTTGAGCACGACAAATCGAAAAATCTACTCAACTACCATCGACTTCTCAGGCAGTTTATAGAACATAACAACCAAATAGAGTTTAAGGAAACCAAAATTACGAGCCTAAAATTCCCTCTCAAGCTGTCAGAGGTAACTCAAAAGGATTCTAAGTTGAGCCCCGCGGTGCAGGTTGCCGACGTATTGATAGGCGCTGCGGTTGAGGCATCGAAATCTCTTGTAGGAGGTTCTAAATCAACCGTCGAGACTGAAAGCCTGATGGACCTGTATTCCGATGACCAGATCATCCACTTATTTCCATCTCTTGATTTCAAGGAACAGAAGGAATTCCGGCGTGGCACCCAGGCCGGGGAGCTTGTTGATTATTTCGCAAAGCACTTCGGTGGGTAAGGCAATAACCGGTCAAGCATCTATTCTTCTACCCTCACCTCGGCCCTCTCAACATCTCACCCCAAGACCGTCTGATGTATCGTTGTACGTGACGTAATACGTTCCGTCTAATAAACCAAGCCAGCAATCAGGTAATAGACTGAACAAAGAGTAAGGAGGTTATTATAAACTTTCATTATGCTGGAGATAGTGTCCCTACAAGTCGGTCCAGTTTGCTGAGTACAGTGTTATTACTCATCGTCATTACTTTTAATAGGTACTCATACCAGTGTCATTTAGTGCCATTTTCTGATATGAAACACTATCCGCTTCACCCTATAGCGTCCAAAAAAGATATCTCAAGATAAGAACACATTTTGGAGACCTACCCCCATGGCTATAAAGAAATCAGAACTCTATTCCTCACTCTGGCAATCCTGCGACGAGCTGCGTGGCGGGATGGATGCCTCGCAATACAAAGACTACGTGTTGGTGCTGCTGTTCGTTAAATATGTCAGCGACAAATACGCCGGTGTGCCTTATGCACCGATCACCATTCCTGAGGGTGCCAGCTTCAAGGATATGATTGAACTCAAGGGCAAGTCTGACATTGGTGACCAGATCAATAAGAAGATTATTGGGCCGCTGGCCAATGCAAACAAGCTGTCGGATATGCCGGATTTCAATGACGCAACCAAACTGGGTAGCGGTCCGGAGATGGTAGATCATCTCACCAAGTTGATTGCTATCTTTGAAAACCGGGCGCTGGACTTTAGTAAGAACCGCGCCGAAGGTGATGACATTCTCGGCGATGCATATGAGTACCTAATGCGGCACTTTGCCACCGAGAGTGGCAAGAGCAAGGGGCAGTTCTATACTCCTGCCGAGGTCAGCCGAATCATGGCGCAGATCATTGGCATTCGTGATGCGCAGACGACGAATAACACCACGGTGTATGACCCGACCTGCGGTTCGGGATCGCTGCTGCTGAAGGTGGGTGACGAAGCCAGTGCCAAGGTCACGCTCTATGGACAGGAGAAAGACGCCGCTACTTCTGGCCTGGCTCGGATGAATATGATCCTACACAACAACCCCACAGCACTGATCAAGCAGGGCAACACGCTGGCCAATCCACTATTTACGAGTGAAGACGGACAGCTTAAAACCTTCGACTATGTTGTCGCCAATCCTCCTTTTAGTGACAAACGATGGAGTGCAGGTGTCAACACGATTAATGACCCTCACGAACGCTTCAAGCACTTCGGTATGCCGCCTGCCAAGCAAGGTGATTACGCCTATCTGCTCCACATTGTCCGCTCGCTCAAGAGCACCGGTAAAGGCGCCTGCATCCTGCCGCACGGCGTATTGTTTCGCGGCAATGCCGAGGCTGATATCCGTAAGAACCTCATCCGTAAGGGTTACATCAAGGGGATCATCGGCCTACCCGCCAACCTGTTCTACGGCACCGGCATTCCAGCCTGCATCATCGTTATCGACAAGGAAAACGCCCACTCCCGCAAGGGAATCTTCATGGTGGACGCCAGCAGCGGCTACCTCAAGGATGGCAACAAGAACCGCCTGCGCGACTGCGACCTCCACCAGATCGTCGATGTCTTCAACAAACGGCTGGAGATTCCCAAATACTCAAAAATGGTGGGTGTAGAGGAGATCGAGAAGAACGACTTCAATCTCAACCTCCCGCGCTATATCGACAGCCAGCAGGCTGAGGATATTCAGGATATTGAGGGGCATCTGAAGGGTGGCATCCCCGGTGCTGATGTGGATGCCTTGCAAGCTTACTGGGACGTGTGCCCGCAACTGCGGCAGACCCTGTTCAAAGCTAACCGTCCCGGTTACCTTGATTTGGCTGTACCCAAGCAAGCCATCAAGCCCACCATCTATGAGCATCCGGAGTTCGTCACCTTCATCGGTAGCATGAATGCCCTGTTTGCCGACTGGCAGCAGCGTAGCACCGAAACACTCAAGGGCCTGCAAGCCGGTTGCCACCCAAAGACCGTAATCGCTCTGCTTGCGGAAGAGTTGCTCGCCCATTACACCGACAAGCCGTTGATTGATAAGTACGACGTCTATCAGCACCTGATGGATTACTGGTCTACCGTCATGCAGGACGATTGCTACCTGATCGCCGCCGATGGCTGGAAGGCAGAGACTTACCGTGTTATTGAGAAAGACAAAAAGGGCAAGGAGAAGGATAAGGGCTGGACGTGCGACCTGGTGCCCAAGCAGCTGATCGTTGATAGATACTTCGCTGCACAACAAGCGGCCATCCGCGAACAGGAGGCAACGCTGGAGAGTGTGGCCGTCCAGATGACCGAGATGGAAGAGGAACATGGCGGCGAGGAAGGTGCCTTCTCGGAGCTGGACAAGGTGAACAAGGCCAACGTCACCGCCCGGCTGAAAGAGATCAAAGGCGACAAGGATGACAAGGATGAGGCCGATGTTCTCAACGTCTGGCTAAAGCTGAGCTCACAGGAGGCAGACCTCAAGAAAGCCCTAAAAGAAGCCGAGGCCGCACTGGACGCAATGGCCTATACGAAATACCCCAAGCTCTCCGAGGAAGAGATCAAGACGCTGGCAGTGGAAGATAAGTGGCTGGCAACCATCTCTACCGCTATCCACGGCGAAATGGATCGTATCAGCCAGGCGCTCACCCAGCGCGTGAAGGACTTGGCTGAGCGGTATGAGACGCCGCTGCCGGAAGCATCAAATCAGGTTGCCGAGTTGGAGCAAACCGTGAATGCCCACTTGGCTCGGATGGGGTTCTCATGGAACTGAGGCCAGGTTACAAACAGACCGAGGTTGGGGTAATACCGGAGGATTGGGATACAAGAAGAGTCGGAGATGTGTGTGAATACCAAAATGGGACTTCTCTTGAGCACCTTTTCAATAATGATGATGGATTGAAAGTAATTTCAATCGGTAATTACACTGTAACTGGCAGCTATATTGACAACGGGGTTTACATCAATTTTAAACACCGAAAAAAAGTCGATAAATTTGTTTTGAGACAGAATGATTTAACGATGTCTCTGAATGACAAAACATCAGTTGGTGCAATTATTGGACGGGTTTTGTTAATTGAGCAGAATGACATGTTTGTTTTTAATCAGCGAACAATGCGATTAAGGCCAAAAAACATTGTCTCCCCAGCTTATCTGCACCATGCCATAAACGCCGATCGAGCACACAACGCTCTTGTTGGATTGGCGAAACCGGGGACGCAGATTTATATCAACACTGATGATGTCCTTGATCTAAAACTTCCAATCCCACCGTTTCCAGAACAAGAAGCCATCGCTGAGGCGTTGAGCGATACCGATGCCCTCATCGAATCCCTGGAGCAAATCATCACCAAAAAACGCCACCTCAAACAAGGTGCCATGCAGGACTTGCTCACCGGCAAAAAACGCTTGCCGGGGTTCCAATCAAAAGCTGGCTATAAACAGACCGGGCGTTGTCAAGCAAGTTGTCACTTCGCCTTTTAAAATAGTCATGCAGTAACCGGTTTCTTTATTCGGTGATGGTTTAGTGATACTTTTTTGATATGTTGCCAGTTTCTGGTATTTCCTGACCATCGTCCCGGTCT
>CAIYDX010000257.1 GCA_903925005.1 uncultured Geobacteraceae bacterium | reverse complement strand
TTTGGAATATCGCGTCTGCAATGGTGTCAGCTCCGTGAGGAAGTGACACTGGCTATTTACGAAGCGAAAAATATCAGCAATGTCGCAAACCGGCAATTTGGAATAGAACTCACTCTGCAGTTCGTCATCCTTATTGGCTTTTGGTCGGTGCCACACCAGAGTCTTTTTTTCTTTGGAATAATCAAGGTGTTTGAGTTTGCCCTGACGAAGTTCGCGATCAAATGCACACCATTGTTTATCAAGTTCTGCCAAAGCAGCGTCAAGTGTGGCTTCAACAGGCTGTTTTAGCCATGCAATATCAAGCCCCTGCAATACAGCCTCCTGGCGGTCCAGGGGAACTAGCTCATCGCTGAAGCGACGATGCTGAAAACTATCGTCCAGATAAAGTTCACCAGTGTCGAGACGTTTTCGCAATTGTCGATATACCCAAAACTCGTAACGTTCCCCGCGCAGTCCAGTGGCCACGCCGTTATCATCAAGGATTAGAAGATATGGGCGGATTCGCTTTGGAATAGTGTGTTCAGGAATTGAGCTCAGTAGTTGCTGTGAAAGGCGCCCCTTGTTATCAAAAACATTTTTCATCCAATTCAATGCAGCAAGCCAGGGGCTGTCAGTTGAAACACTTAAAAAATCAAGCGCCGACACAAGAGGTCGCAGTTGGAGTTTAATTTTTCTTGCCCGTAGGTCGATTGCCTGCCAACTCAGCTCCATCTTGTTGACAGGCTTCTCAGTAAGTCGAGTGCTCACAAGCAATAATGCATCTTTTGGCATGATGGTGAATGCTTCTTGACGCACCTCACCAAATGGCATGGAATCAGAAACGTCTTCATCTACATACAGATTAAGAAGACGTCCAACCAGTGGTAATGCTTGTTGCCGGTCATTCATGGCCTCCATTGAGCGCTTGTTTGCGCTGTCTTTTACCCCGGTCTCAACCTGCTTCATGTGGTAACTAAATGCCTGCGTTATGTTGTCACTTATTTGTTTGTAGCGCTGCCAGATGTAGCAAAGTAGATACAGAAAGCTTTGGCCTGTATTCATGCGACGCAAATCGTAAATGGTATAGTAATTAGCCAACGATGCATAATAGAGCAGGTTTTGTTGAGATAATCCGAGCCTGGGCAATATTGCTTTTGCCATCAGATATAAAGGGGAAAGCGTCGTATGCTTCCGCCGTTCAGTAACCATCATGCGATAACGGAAACTTTTGGCATCCTGTTTAATTGAAGCAAGATCCGATAAGCCACTTTCGCGTTCAAGCAGTTGAAGTAAGGCTGCTTTGTGCTCCTCATCCAGAGCAGCTTTGATCAAATTTCCAAGCCGCTGCCGTTCTGTTATGAGCACTTTACTGATCAGGGCCTGCAGGGTGGTATAACCAGGACGGATTATCTTCTCAGACTTCATAAAAACCAGTAACTCAGAAACAATGAAGGCAGGTGTCACATCGCGTAACGCCAACTGTGTGGCCGCATTAAGAAGATGTACTTCCTTGTCCTCTGACCATCGGTTGTAACCAAACAGCTTGACTATCTCCTGGTGTTGAACGAAATATTCTTTCTGACGAACTGGCCCTGGGGAAAAGGGCTTTTCAGAGAAATACCTTTCCACAAGAAATTCAATATCATCCTTTGGTATATCTTGGAGCGTGAATGTGAAAAATGCCTGCTTTGCTTTGAAATAGCCAAGCTGTAATAAACAGAGCAGTTGGGCAGAAAAACCTTGTCGCCGCATTGCCAGTGCGAGTTCCTTGGCTGTCATTGAAAAATATTCGCTTCGTTGTGACTTATCGAAATCTGGTAAACCATAAAGAGCATGCTTCTCGGTATCAGTCAGAATATAGTGGACCCCGGATTTCGGACAATAGTTTAAGATGGTAGCCTGCAACAAAAAGGAGCAGGCATTGAGCGAAAAGAATCGTAAAAGTTTCACCAGCCAGTACAAGGCAAAGGTCGCGCTCGAAGCGATCCGAGGCAT
>CAIYDX010000256.1 GCA_903925005.1 uncultured Geobacteraceae bacterium | reverse complement strand
TTGATTGGTGGAAGCAGCCTGGCAATGATACTGTCTTTCAGCTCTTTCGAATAATGCTTCATTATTTACCCCTTTCCGGTGCCCCCAGAGTAACAGATTAATTTGGAAAGGGGAGGTGACAACTATCCTGACACAGGGGGAGACCGAGGTTGGAGTAATCCCAGAGGATTGGAATTTGTGTTTCTTGTCTTCGATTGCTGATGTGAGAGATGGAACCCACGATTCCCCGAAGTATACTAAAAGTGGGATACCCTTCATTACCTCTAAAAACATAATTGACGGTAAAATTGATTTTCAAGATATTACGTTCATTTCAGAAAACGACGCCCGTGAGGTGAATAAACGTTCTAATGTGAATAAAGGCGACATACTTATGTCGATGATTGGTACTGTAGGCAATGCCGCCTTGGTGGATTTTGAACCTGATTTTTGCATAAAAAATGTGGCTCTCTTTAAGCCCAGCACAACAATAGTATCATCCCAATTTCTTATTCAACTTTTAAGGTCAACCCATTACGTGCTTTACATCAACAATAAGCTTGATGGGGGGATTCAGAAGTTTATTTCATTGGGTATGTTGCGGGGACTTGATGTCCCCCTGCCGCCCACCAAGGCCGAACAAGAAGCCATCGCCGCCGTCCTCTTCGACATGGATACCGAAATAACCTGCCTCGAATCCAAACTCAGCAAGACCCGCCAGCTCAAGCAAGGCATGATGCACAACCTGCTTACCGGAAGGATTCGACTGATATGACCATCGGCCAGCCAGAACGCGCCACGCAGAACCGCGTCATCGCCCTGTTCCGAGACGAACTTGACTATCGCTACCTCGGCGACAAGACGGACATCCCGAACAACAGCAACATCGAAGAAACCCTTCTCAGCGCTTACCTTGCCAAAAACGATTACAATCCGGCACAGATCAGCAGTGCAATCTACAAACTTCGTATCGAGTCAGACAACCCCAACCGCTCCCTCTACGACAACAACAAGGAAGTCTATAAACTGCTACGCTACGGCGTACCGGTGAAGATTGAAGCTGGTAAAGTGACAGAAACGGTCCACCTCATTAACTGGAATGAGGCGAGGAACAACGATTTTGCCATTGCCGAGGAAGTCACCCTGCACGGCAACTTCGACCGACGTCCTGACCTGGTGCTCTACGTCAACGGCATCGCCGTGGGTGTGCTGGAACTGAAAAACAGCCGCATCTCCATTGGCGACGGCATCCGCCAAAACATCTCCAACCAACAGCCGCAGTTTAACGAGTGGTTTTTCAGCACGGTGCAGTTCATCTTTGCCGGCAATGATTCCGAGGGGCTGCAATATGGAACAATCAAGACGGAAGAGAAGTATTTCCTGAAATGGAAAGAAGACGAGGCGGATAACAGCCGCTTCAAGCTGGATAAATACCTGCTCAAGATGTGCACCAAGGAGCGGCTGATCGAGCTGATGCATGACTTCGTGTTGTTCGATGGCGGCATGAAGAAACTGCCACGTGTGCACCAGTATTTCGGTATAAAGGCTGCGCAGGAGCATGTCCACCGCCGTGAGGGCGGCATCATCTGGCATACACAGGGGAGCGGCAAGAGCATCGTCATGGTGCTGCTGGCCAAGTGGATTCTGGAGAACAAGCCCAATGCCCGCGTGGTGATCGTCACCGACCGCGACGAACTGGACAAACAGATCGAAGGTGTCTTCACGGCTGCCAGTCATCCCATGACCCGCGCCAGCAGCGGTCGCGACCTGATGACCCAGCTTGGTCAGGCCACGCCACGCCTGCTCTGCTCCCTGGTGCACAAGTTTGGCAGGAAGGGCGTGGATGATTTCGAACAGTTCATCAAAGACCTGGAAGCACAACCCTGCCCGACGGTGGGCGAGATATTCGTATTCGTGGATGAATGTCACCGTACCCAGAGCGGCAAGCTGCACCGCACCATGAAGGCACTAATGCCTAATGCGGTGTTTATCGGCTTTACCGGTACGCCGTTGCTCAAGCAGGACAAACAGACCAGCCTGGAAGTGTTCGGCGGCTATATCCACACCTATAAGTTCAGTGAAGGGGTGGAAGATGGCGTCGTGCTCGACCTGATCTATGAGGCGCGGGACATCGACCAGCGACTCGGCTCGGAAGACAGGATCGACACCTGGTTCGACGTCAAGACCAAGGGGCTGAACGATTGGCAGAAGGCGGCCCTGCGTGAACAGTGGGGCACGATGCAGAATGTGCTTAGTTCAAGGTCCCGTATGGATCGAGTGGTGGAAGACATCATCTTCGACTTTAGCGTGAAGCCGCGCCTCTCAAACGAACGTGGCAATGCCATCCTGGTGGCTTCCAGCATCTACGAGGCGTGCAAGTATTTCGAGCTGTTCCAGAAGACGCCCTTCAAAGGCAAGTGTGCGGTCGTCACCTCCTACAATCCCCAGGCGAAAGACATCACCCTGGAAGACACCGGTGCTAACACGGAGACGGATAAGGAGTCCATCTATACCACCTACACCACGTTGCTCAAAAACACGGGCATGCCCAATACTGAGGCGTACGAGGACCACGCCAAGAAGCTGTTCAAGGAGCAACCGGTTAATATGAAGCTGCTGGTGGTCGTGGATAAACTGCTGACTGGCTTTGATGCGCCGAGCTGCACCTATCTCTACATCGACAAGAAGATGCAGGATCACGGGCTGTTTCAGGCCATTTGCCGCGTCAACCGCCTGGATGGGGAGGATAAGGACTTCGGCTATGTCGTGGACTACAAGGACCTCTTCAAGAAGGTGGAAAACGCCATTGCGGTGTATACCTCCGAGTTGGACCACAGTGCCGGTGGTGTCGATCCCGAGGTTCTGTTGCAAGACCGCCTGACCAAAGGAAGGGAACGACTGGACAATGCGCTGGAAGCAATCGCCATGCTCTGCGAGCCAGTGTCTCCGCCTAAGGGGGAGCTGGAGTATATCCATTATTTCTGCGGCAATACCGAGATACCTGACGACTTGAAGGCACACGAGACACAACGCGCTGCGCTCTACAAAGCGACGGTCGCGCTGGTGCGGGCCTATGCCAATATCTCGGACGAACTGGGCAAGGCTGGTTACAGCGAGGCCGACATCAAGCGCATCAATAAGGATCTGGATCGCTACCTCAAGTTGCGCGAGATTATCCGCAATGCTGCTGGTGAGAACCTGGACCTGAAAGCCTACGAAGCCGACATGCGGCACCTCATCGACACCTATATCGAAGCCGACGCACCGCGTAAGATATCTCCATTCGACAATATGCCGCTGCTGGACCTGATTGTGAACACCGGCATTGCCAATGCCATCAACAGCCTGCCGGATGGACTCAAGGGGAACAAGAACGCTGTTGCCGAGACCATCGAGAACAACGTTCGCAGCAAGATCATCAAGGAACACCTGAATGACCCGGCCTATTACGACAAAATGTCGGCGATTCTGGACGAAATCATCAAGTTCCGCAAAGAGCAGGCGGAAAACTACGAAGAGTATCTGAAGCAGATTGCTGAACTGGCGAAGAGAGTGGCGGCTGGACAGGCCGAGGATACACCCGAGCAACTGGATACACCGGGGCGCCGTGCACTCTATAACAATCTCATGCAAGGAGCATCGACTGGAACTCCGAGTGGTGTGGCTGATCCATCACCTGCGTATGGGAATGCCAGTAAAGAGGATGTGCTTAATCTGGCCATCAGAATTGACGAAACGGTCAAGCACACTCGGCCAGACGGCTGGCGCGGTGTTCAGGCCAAGGAGAATGTCATCAAGGCTGCACTGTATGGAATTTTACAGGACGTGGCCGAGGTGGAGCGGATCTTCCTTATTATCGAGAAGCAGCGAGAATACTGATGACCTCGCAGATTAAACTTGGTGAAATTGCCATTGAAGTGGTGCGAAAGGACATCAAGAACATTCACCTGAGTGTCTACCCTCCTGCTGGCAGGGTGCGTATCTCTGCACCAAAACGGATGACTCTCGACAACATCCGCGTTTTTGCCATCACCAAGCTCGGTTGGATCAAGAAGCAACAGCAAAAGCTGCAGGAGCAGGTACGTGAAACACCGCGAGAGTACCTTGATCGAGAAAGCCATTACCTGTGGGGTAAGCGCTATCTGTTCAAGGTGGAGGAGAAAGATTCAGCGGCTTATGTGTCGTTGAAACACAACATGATGGTGCTGCATATCCGCCAGGACACGAGTGATGAACGAAAGCAGGCTCTCTTGGCGGAATGGTATCGAGAAAAGCTCAAAGAGGTTGTCCCGGCATTGATTGCAAAATGGGAACCGCTCATGGGTGTGATGGTGGAGAAGACATTTTTCCAAAGGATGAAAACGAAGTGGGGTAGCTGTAACCACCGCTCAGGGCACATACGGCTCAATACCGAACTGGCAAAGAAGCAGCCGGAATGCCTGGAATATGTGGTGGTGCATGAGATGGCGCATCTGCTGGAACCTTCACACAACAGTCGCTTCATTGCTTTGATGGATCAGTTTATGCCGAAGTGGCATTTCTACCGGGATGAGTTGAATCGATCACCGCTGGGTCATGAGGAGTGGGGGTATTAAAAACCTTGATTAAGATGATTGTAGAACGAGTAACACTTTCGTCGTAACAAAAGGAGACCCTTTCACAGGATCTCCTTTCGTTGTCGCCTTTCCAGTAAAAAATCCAAAAAAGAGGTAGAGTCTCAGTTTGAAAATTGGTTTTTTTGAGTGGGAATTTACTCGGGTTCTGAGGCAACAGCTTTTCTGCGTTTTTCCAAGTATTGTTCCAACTTTATGGATCTTCTCGCTTGGCGACTCTCAAGTAACTCAAAATACAGGTTGCTCCAGATGATTAACCCACACTCGCATTCAACATAAACATCAGTATCCGCATACATTTGGATTTTAGCAGTATCGTAGATGCTGTTGCATACTGGGCACAATGTAATTACGAGACCGCCAGGAAATTGGCACTCGTTTCTAATGTGTTCCTTGTTGATATCAGACAAAAGGTTATCTAAGTCCATAAACTATCCTTCTATCCTGGAGCCCCGCCAGTTGGATTATGGAAATTGACACCAAACTAACCGCAGTGTAATACGCCTAATTGTAGATTTATACCCCACATGACATATCCTGTCGCATAATTTACAATTCAACACAACAATGATATAAAATAAATATACATTTAACCAATAACGATGCTATAGAGCAGTGGATTGTATACAGTGTACAGAAAAGGAGAATGTCATGGCTACAGTTTTTGACGTTGCTAAATACATTCTTGAAAAGACCGGAGAAATCACTTCAATGAAGCTTCAAAAGCTTGTGTATTATTCGCAAGCTTGGTCGCTTGTATGGGATGAAGAACCCATATTTTCCGAAAAAATTGAAGCGTGGTCGAATGGTCCTGTTGTGCGTCTACTTTATGAGGCACACAGGGGCGCGTTCAAGGTTAATGCCGCTGCGCTTACCGCAGGAGACATAAGTGCGCTGACTCCCAAGCAAATAGAAACTATTGATGCTGTTTTTTCCTACTATGGAGACAAGCCTGCTCAATGGCTAAGCGATCTTACGCATATGGAAGATCCTTGGATAAACGCACGGGAAAGGGCGGGATTATCCAATGGTGACCGTGGGTGGACTGAAATTACTATAGCTGATATGTACGAGTACTATTCTGGATTACTCCCAAATGACGAACAGCAACAAGGTTAAAGTTCCTAAGATTTCAAAAAGCGCTGCTAGGGAGATTAGAAAAGCAGAAAAGTCGGCACGACTCAGAAATACTCCTGTTACTTCAAACGCCCCCCGCAATACAATTGTTGTTGCAGAAAGTGTAAAAACCCCTCGTAACACCTCAGATCCAAATTCTATTTATGATACCAATATGGAATATTGCTACATGACCAAAGCTGATAAAGAAGGTTCTTGGTCTTGGGGGCAACCACGCGATTGGGGTGATTCGATTTGGCGGTCGTTGTCAAGGGAGTTGTCGCCTTTGTCTAGATTGTTAAGCCGCTTCTTTCAATTCCAGAATCGCTTGCTCTTTGTTCTTTCTGGTGTGATTGAGAGTGACTACATCTGGCCGATCCCAGTTCCGATAGGTGGATGT
>CAIYDX010000255.1 GCA_903925005.1 uncultured Geobacteraceae bacterium | reverse complement strand
GTCGGCACCCAGTTGCGGTTGCCGTACACTACCTGTGTCCGGGCGCGCACTACCGGCGCCACGCTGCCAAGATCGGGACACTCTTTGATGATAGCATCAGCATCCTGCGGCGTAAGCGTCATAATGCTGCCTGCTCCATAGTTAATACCACCGGTATTCGCGGACCCTGGCACGACTACCAATGTATTTGCGCCTATACTGGCCATCGTGCGTTTAATGGCAATGGTTGCTCCGTTACCGATCTCCATCATCGAAATCACAGCGGCAACGCCGATTACGATGCCCAGTGTCGTGAGCATTGTGCGAAGGAGATTGCGCCGGAGCGCACTCAAAGCGGTTTTAGTTGTGCCGTACAGCTTCATACGGCACCATACGCATTATACGAATCAGTGCCATCTGCCAGAAGGCCATCCTTGATGCGAATAGTTCGTTGAGCCCACTGAGCCACCCCCTGATCATGAGTCACAAGTATGATAGTGATACCTTCAACTCTGTTGAGCTGCTGAAACATATGCAGTATTTCTTCGCTGGTGCCGGAATCAAGGTTGCCGGTCGGCTCGTCGGCAAGAAGAATGCGCGGCTGGTTGATTAACGCACGGGCGATCGCTACGCGTTGCTGTTCTCCACCGGAAAGTTGAGACTGCTGGTGATCGATGCGATCTGACAAACCTACTTTGTGCAATAGTTCGGTAGCACGCATCTTCTTTTCCTGCTCGCTGAGGTTTTCTCTGGAATAGGTCAACGGCATCATGACGTTCTCCAATGCTGTAGTGCGCGGTAACAGATTGAAACTTTGGAAAACGAAGCCGATAGTTAGATTTCGCACCCGAGCCTGCTCCTTGGAAGTGAGCCGAGAAATCTCCCGGCCATCCAGCCAGTACTCTCCAGAAGTAGGATGATCCAGACATCCCAACAGGTTCATAAGTGTGCTTTTGCCGGAACCGCTGGCTCCCATCAGCGCAACGAGTTCGCCACTGGCAACATCCAGAGATACACCCTTGAGTACCGGTACGGCGACTTCGCCGAGATAGTATGTTTTACAAATGTCATGCAATTCAATCATATTCATAGTCAGCTCGATTCTCTGCTAACGTTCGCGGGGTGCGCCAACATTTTCAGGACTTGTCTGCCCCTGTTGCGGTCCGCGACCAATCGGCTGAGGGAGCAACGGGCTGCGTTCCGGGCCTTTACCGTCGACGGTTTCTCGCGTTGCTTCTCCGGCAACAATACGCAAGCCGTCATTCAACTCCTTGCCTTCGACCTCGGTAAAAACGCCATCAGACAAACCGGTGTTTACAAGTATGGGGCGGACAAAATTGCCTGCTTCAACCCAGATTGTCCCACGGGGTTTTATTGAGCCATCTGTGCTGGAGTGTCCGCCTTTTTCTCGATTGGACCCTTTAGCAGCGTGGCGCTGTTTTCGAGCTTCGGGCAAAATTTGATCAGGTCGCGGTGCCCAGCGCAGAGCGGCATTTGGGACGAGCATCACATTTTCACGTTTTCCAGTTAAGAATCGTGCATTTGCCGTTAAATACGGCTGGAGTTTGCCGTCGTCGTTGTTCGTATCCACTTCGACGATGTATGTGACAACATTTTGTGTCATCGTTGCGTTGAGCCGAATCTTACCGACCACCCCTTTGAATTCCCGATTGGGAATGGCATCAACGGTAAAAGTAACCGGCTGCCCCTTATAAATGCTGCCGATGTCAGCCTCATTGACCGACACCCAAATTGTAATTTGTCTGAGATCTTTGGCCAGGAGGAACAGGCTCGGAGCACTCAGGCTTGCTACGACGGTCTGACCTATGTTGACTCTACGGTCAATGATTACCCCCTTTACCGGAGACGTGATAGTACAGTACCCTAAATTGATCTGTGCCGTATTTAATGCGGCCCTGGCTTGAGACACCGCTGCTTTTGCCTGTTCCACGGCAGCCTCGGTTGCACTCATGTTTGCCCTTGCGACCTCAAAACTAGCGAGGTACTGGTCGTATGCACTTTGTGCCAATGCGTCAGAGGGGCCGAGTTTCTTCGCTCTGTCCCAGTCTTGCTGCGCCTGTAACAATTTTGCTTTCATCTGAAGCACGTTGGCATCGGCGCTGGTCTTATTAGCCATAGCCTGCTGTAATTGAGCTTTGGCCGTTTCTAAAGCTGCGGCATACAGCGAATCGTCAATCTTTGCCAGCACTGTGCCTGCATCAACAACTGAGGCGTAGTCGATAGTTTTGCCGGTTTTATCTTTGCCGAAAGTTTTGATCAGTCCGCCAACCTGTGCACCTACGTCCACAACTTCGGTCGGTTCTACCGTGCCGGAGGCACTGATCGAAGCCAAAAGGTCACCGCGCTTTACCTGCGCAGCGCGAAACACCGAATTCTGTCTCCCCTTGGATTGCAACCACCACATGCCAATGCCAACAACCAAGGTAAGTACGATCATTATCAAAACAGCAAATCTAATTTTTTGACGCATAATTTGGTTCCCCAGAATATCTGCCCTGTAACTTGATCTATACTAAACGCTAATCTGCTTGATCACAAAGGACCATATACCGGTCGTTGTCAAGGGAGTTGTCGCCTTTGTCTAGATTGTTAAGCCGCTTCTTTCAATTCCAGAATCGCTTGCTCTTTGTTCTTTCTGGTGTGATTGAGAGTGACTACATCTGGCCGATCCCAGTTCCGATAGGTGGATGT
>CAIYDX010000254.1 GCA_903925005.1 uncultured Geobacteraceae bacterium | reverse complement strand
CGCTTGCTCAAAGTGCAGATAGACGATGCGATCACTGCAGACGAGATTTTCACTACGTTGATGGGCGACCAGGTCGAGCCACGCCGTGCTTTCATTGAAAATAACGCCCTGGGCGCTTCCAACATTGATATCTGATGATGTAGGATCTCAGAAAAGTTGAGACTTTTCTCAAAATGTTGAAACTTGAAAGAACGAGGATTTTCCTTAAGTAGGAGATTTTACTTGGCGGATTCTAAGGGATCATTACAGGATCAACTTTATGCCGTAAAACGTCAATTAAGGACACGGAGACGTGTACATATAAAGCTGCCAGCAGGTTTCTCCTTTAATAGAGGAGGCAGTAAAAATTTTGACCCTGTTGTTGATTTCTTTGATTGGTCCTTAAAAAACTGTCCTGTAGAAATAGACTTTACAGGCTGTTCTAGCGCTAATTATCAATCTTTGGCTCTTCTTGTCCCGTACTGCTGGCATCTGCGCCAAGCAGGCTGCTCCATCAGCTTTATCTACGACAAAAAGTCTGAACAGAGCGCGAGCCATATGTGGACAATAATGGGCGGGCGAGGGGTGTTTCAAGTCTTATCCGACTCAACTGTGAATTTTAAGTCTGCAAATGTTAAACCACTTATAGCTGTACGTAACCCTGCAGATATGAAAACAGCTCTTGAGAGTGCTGTTTCGTATGTTGCTCGCTTTGGTGTTGAATATCAAAGAACTCTTCGCTATGTTCTGGCAGAATTACTATATAACGCTAACGAGCACGGGCGGCGTGACTTTAAATGGCGGAATCGTCGTCTCATTACACCAGCAGTTCTTCAGTTTTCTTGGTATGAACAGGCCAATGAAATTGGCATTATCGTTGCCGATATCGGTGTAGGAATACATGCCCATTTGTCACAAGCATATCCTTCAATTGCAAACGAAGAAGAAGCGTTACGGCTTGCAGTACAGCCTGAGATTTCGGGTACTTTTGGGAAGCACGATCCATATTCCAATAGAAATAATGCCGGTATGGGCCTCTTTTTATCATCAAGCATAGTAAGGCGCCTTAGGGCTGACATGCATATAGTATCTGGCAATGCTGTACTTCATATTTCTCCCAATGATCTCACTAGTCATACACTCAATAGTCGTTGGAATGGTACTTTCGTTTATATATCAATGCGATTGGATCAGAGTTATAACTTCGCTTATGATCAAATAATGCAAGAGCTGCGGGAAGAAGCTAAGTCCGAAGTTTCTGTACGTCAAAAAGAAGAATCCGAACATCGGCACTACCTTCATATTTATAATTTTTTTGGGAAAAATGCTGAGGACAAACAATCAGCTATAAGTTACAGAAATCGACATCTTTTAAAAGCTGTCGATGAAGGGCAGGTGCTTGTTTTAGATTTTGAAGATGTCGAAACGTCTACTCACAGCTTTCTAAACGCACTACTAGCTAGTCCAATTCGGAGGATGGGAATGGCTGCATATAAGCGAATAAAGATAACTCGTGCGCTTCCAGACATTCGCGAAACTCTTGATTATATTCTTGACGATAACACATCTCCCGATGGAGCAGATATAGCCAAATATGACGATAGTGATGATCAACAGACTCTATTTTAAAAAGGCCATATGGTTATTTATTGAACATGTGTCTTGGGTCGTATTGTTAGCGTTTGGAAAAGTCGCAAATCAGTAGAGTATTCAATCAAGACTACAATTAATTTCAAATTAATCATCACAACTTCTAAGTTACTATCATTTGGCCCAAGGGATAATCGTAGAACTCTTGGTCATCTCCCATCTGCAATGATTCAGCAGATCGTTGAAGTCTCAATACAGCAGGCACCATGCAATCGCGAGTTGCCTCGAAATATTATTTGAGTCACGCAAGTAATAATTAACTGTTGCGTGTATTAATAAGCAATATAATCATATAGTTGCATAATCTTTATTCTTGTAATTTCCCATTATTTCTCATACCATAGATTTCTATTGAATTATAAAGGAATGATGGGTGAGTCCATTTGCTACTTTCTTTCACAGTATACGAATTTCACGTGGCGTAACTCAAAAGGACATAGCCGAACTCGCTGGGTACGAGCAAAGCTACGTATCAGCTATGGAAAACGGCCTTAAAGGGCCGCCGAACGAAGAGTTTCTAGAAAAGATCTCACGGGTACTGCTGTTGAGCACTGAAGAACGAGAAAGATTAGAAAACGCAGCCAAACTCTCCCAACGCAAATTTATGTTGCCGATCAATACACCTGAATCGATCTACGTGTTGGTCAATGAGCTCATGAATCAAATAAATTCCATTCACCCTACTCAGGTCGAAGTGATACGTGCTGTATTAAAAATACCGGTAAACCAGCACGCCCATCAGAGCTGATAGATTTAAGACAAAGGGGGCACTATGCGAAAAGTATAAAGAAAAAGGCCAAGCCAAACGGCCTGGCCCTTATAAGTGTGTAGCGTGAGGCTACTAAAAATCACATGAAGCCATTATTGCCTCCCACACCATAGGCGTCAAGCTAAACACATTCATAGCGAGTCGATTTTAAAAAGGATTATCAACGTCCAGGGGACTGTTTACGCCAAATTTCGGTGATATTCCACACAAAACGACTCGCTAATTAGAACCAAATTTAGGAGGTAATGAGATGTTGGCACGAAAAGTCGTGACCCGAAGTGGTCGCAAAGTGAGAGGGCTTTTTCCATCAAGGAAGCTCAAGCGAATGGTGCAGTGGGAGTCGCTTCTGGAGCGAGATGCGATTTTGTTGTTTGAGTTCTCTGCGGGTGTTCTGAATTATCAAGAACAGCCGTGTTTGATCCATTACTTCGATGATGAAAGTGATAGCCACAGGAGATATTTTCCGGACTTTGAAATCATCAAATCAAGTGAAGAAATAGTGCACTTGGAAGTTAAACCTGAACTGGTTCTTGTTACGCCTGAAATATCGAACAAATTGAGTAAAGTAACCGCTCACTATTCGAAATCCTCTCTTGAATACAGGGTTCTCACAGAAAAACAGATTCGGCGAGAACCACTTCATTCCAACCTGAAACAGCTTTATAGGTATCTGCACACGCCATTTGGAACTGAAATTATCAGACGTGAAATCCTGAAAAAGCTTCAATCCAAATCCTTAACCTTTACTCAACTAGCGGAGGCGTATGGCGAATCATCGATATTAAAAATGCTTTCTATAGGCGCCCTTCGGTGTGACCTCCATATACCAATCCCAGAAACAGACATTGTTCTTCCACAGGAGGCCGATGATGATCAGATTTTATTTTAAACGAGGTCTTATCTTAATCGAGGTTCAGGAGCGTTGGGAATTAATGCGGCGTTTACCATCAGGGAAGCTGCAATTTCAAAATGAAACTGGGGAAATTAAGAACTTGGATGAATATGAAGTTCTGGATAAATGGAATCGCCAGGAATGGATTATTGACATTTCTTCAATTGGTGCAAAAGAAAACACTTTCTATCTGGCAATTGCTCGAGACTTAAGTACTTACCCGGAACGATGGCAACACATCGCACGTCGTCGAGAACGCTATGTAAGAGAGCTCAACCCTGAGATTTGCCCTTACAACATTGAGAGGTGGCGCGGCTTAATTCGTGAGATTGCTAATAAGTTTGGCGAAAACCATGCGCCTTCGCCACAAGCCGTTCTAAGTTGGTGGCGTAAATATCGGAACCTTAGAACCATAAATTCGCTGTTGCCAAAGCAGACAACCACTAGATTTGAGAAAAGGGGTGGCCGCTTCGCTATTTTTGAAGAAGTAGTTTCTGAGTTCTACTTGAAGAAGGAGCTCCCCCCAAAATCGGACGTTTTTGAAGCGATATTGTTGAGAATTACCCGACTTAATCAAGGTAAAGAAGAGGCAGAGAAGATTAGGCCTCTCTCACGGGCGACGGTTTATCGTTGGATTGACCAGTTAAGACAAGACGTTGTCGATGCCAGTCGCCTTGGAGCAGATGCAGCCAGGGTGAAATACCGTATGACGTTGGACACTCTCAAGGTTGATCATGTGCTGGCCAGGGTTGAGATTGATCATACGCCATTGGACGTGTTGGTCATGGATCAGGGAACGCTACTTCCTATCGGTCGTCCCTGGTTGACTTTGGCTTTGGATAAGTATTCCCGAATGGTTTTGGGTTTCTTCATTTCATTTAACCCGCCTTCAAGCTATTCGGTACTGCAATGCTTGCGATCAGCTATTTTGCCCAAAGATCATTGGTTGAAGCGGTTTCCAGACATCAAGGGGAAATGGCCAGCATTTGGGATTCCCATTCTCATCGCCGTGGACAACGGCATGGATTTACATTCTGACGCGCTGGAGAAAGCATGTCAGGAACTAGGCATTCAAATCCTGTTCTGTCCAGCAGCTACTCCCCAATATAAAGGTTCAGTAGAACGTATTTTTCGGACTTTGGAAGACGGGCTGATACATAAACTCCCTGGGACTGTGTTCTCAAATATCGGCCAGCGAGGAGACTATCAAGCAGAAGAATTGGCCGCGATTGACTTTGAGACCTTACTACGGTTGGTCGTCAAATGGATCGTCGATGTCTACAACATGAGTCGAAATAGGCAGATAGGATTCATTCCACTGGAAAAGTGGATGGATTCAATCAGCAAGGTTCAGGTTGAGTTACCCGTGGATCCTAAGCAACTCATGGTTATTACGGGAATTCCGGCTAACAGGACACTCTTTCACTACGGCTTGGAGCTGGATGGGTTGCACTACAACAGCCGGCGACTGCAGGAAATCAGGCTCAAAGCCGGAGAAAGCCTGAGGCTGGATCTTAAATTTTACGAAGAAGACATCAGCTATATCCATGTTTTCGACAAGTATGTAGATGAATACATAGAGGTCCCAGCAATTAACATGGACTATGCGGCAGGTCTAAATCGGATGGTGCATCGGTTGATCCGGTCGCATGCGCGCAAAATCTTTGGGGAGCAGTACTCATTGCTGCAGCTGCTAGAGGCCAAGGAGGATATCCAGAGAATCATCCAGGAGGCCATCAAATCTAAAAAAATGCTGAGCAGAAAAAAAGGTGCAGGTTTGATGGCAACAGACAGCGAAACTTTCATCAATGCTTCCAACCAGGAAAATAATGCCACCAAGTCTGAAGTCGATACTGGTCCCTCGGGCCCATCAGATTTGCCAGAGGGTCTGGATGATGAATTGCCCCGGTTTAAAGACTCCAAAAAAGATGACGACTCAGGAGACGAGAAATGACGCCACTCGAGTTGATCAAACAAAATACCGTCTCGTGGCCAGACCTCAATGGTGCAGGTTTCTCGCTAAGGAGTACGTGCTTTAAGCATCGGCGTTTTCTGGAGGCCATTGAGAAAACAGCCTCGGCGCACCATTACAGCAACACCAACCACTGCGCGACGGGACTGCTCTTGTTCGGGCTCTCTGGCGTGGGCAAGACGACTATCCTTGAATTCTACAAGGGACATTTTCCAAGAAAGGCAGAAAATGGTGTTATCAAGATACCCGTTCTCTCCGTCTCTGTTCCTAGTGGGCCAACGGTTAAGAATCTCGCCCAGGAGATACTGCAAGAATTAGGTGATATCGCTGCGCACAAGGGTTCTTCGGAAGAAAAGACTCAAAGAATCTACACCTACATTCAGCGCTGTCAGGTGGAGGTGATTCTGATCGATGAGTTTCACCATTTCTTCTTCGCCAAGACTTCGACAGTGTTTCGGCACATCTCTGACTGGCTGAAAAACCTCATGGACCGGACCAGCGTGTGTCTGATTTTATCTGGGCTGCCCGAAAGTGAAATCATCATCAAGTCGAATGCACAATTGAATCGACGGCTAAGCGGGAGGGTTGAGTTAACACCCTTTAGCTATGAGGATGACGAAGATTTCAAGGAGTTCCGTGGGTTATTACGGGCCTACGCGGAAATCATGCCTATAGGCTCTGAAATGCCCCTCCACGAGGCAAATCTGGCGCGCCGGTTTATCCTGGCGTGCGGGGGGCGTCTCGATTTCCTGCGCACAATCCTGGAAGAGGCAGTTTTTCTTTCGAAAAAAACCAATCGCTCCGAACTCACCTCCGAAATATTTGCGGCAGCGTTCAGAAACAAGATCTGGCACAACGCTCCCGATCGGCTGAATCCCTTTTGTGAGAAATCACTTCTCCGGCCTTTAACCAAATCCGGAGAGCCCTACGAAACCGGAGGGTATTCGACGCTGATAGGATCTCCTGTTGCAGTTCGGTATGGCCTGGTTGGGCGGAAAAAAGGGGCAGAGCATGGCTGATATTCCCTCACTACTCATACACCCCAAACCTTACAAGGATGAAGGCCCACAGGGATATCTGTTTAGGCTGGCATCGGAAAATTTCATAACTCTATCCGACCTGAAAAATTTTGGGATCACCTATGACTACGAATTCCTGTCCGTCTTAGGATATCTACCAAATATGGAACTTGATCCGAGCCTCCATCAGTCAGTGCAACAGATCTCGATATGGAGAAAAGACAATCCCCGGGTCTGGAATGAGCGATATGCTCGATATTGCCCTCATTGCTTGGCCGAGAACAATTACTGGCGTGTAGGTTGGGAGCTCATGTTTTTCGATGCCTGCCCCATCCATGATGTGATGCTTGTGGATCGCTGCAGTTCTTGCGCACAACATCTTAAGTGGAATCGCGATTCGTTGATCCGTTGCCAATGCGGAGCTGATTTGCGGATGGAAGAACCGGTGAAATCAAACCCAAGTTCTAGTCAGCTCTCTCAAGTGCTTTTTTCCAAGTTGCTTGGGCATAAACTTGAGAATCTCCCTATACCGGTTGCATTAACAAATCTAGCTGAAACTCAGCAATTGATTCGCTATCTGGGAGCTTGTCTGAGGCCAGGAGTCGCAACAAAGCCGCTCAAGATACGTGAGGCTGCCGCAATGAGTGTTTCGTGGTCCATATCAACGTATGCGGCCGAGATAATTTTTAATTGGCCGACAGCATTCGAGAAGACACTGAACCAGCTCCAGGAAGAGCCACGCTCAGAGATCGGCCGGTCGATGAAAAACGCTTTCGGCTGGGCATTCCAATATCTGTATCGTGCTATGCAAGCAGATACATTTGAACCAATCCGACAAGCTTTCAACTTATGGCTTGTTCTGAATTGGCAAGGAGGGGTGGCGAGACGGAATAGCAGACTTCTCGAGCCCCAGTTTGCGCTTGTCGAATGGCTACCAGGTGGGGTTGTCTGCAATGAACTGGGTATCACACTGGGTCGTTTAAGGCGATTGGTCCAGCAAGGCCAATTGGAGGCACAAGAGTACATCAGCGAAAAAGGCCGCAAGTTTTTGATGGTCCGAAAAGATCAAATCGATGTCGCCAGAAAATACCTGTCCGGGGGAATGTCGATTGAGGAAGCGGGATGGGCTATTGGGCTTACTCGCAAGCGCATGCGGGCGATATTAAGGATTCTTTTCCCCAATGCGATTCGCGAAAACAACCTTCCGGTCTCGCCCTGGTACGTGCCCAGATCCGATGTGGATGAGGTACTAAAGCTCCGGGAGGGAGTACCTGTGGTCAGCATCCAGGATGAGGATTGCGTGACAGCGAATCACATCTTGCGTTATTGGCCGTGGGAAATCATGGATATTGTTGGATTGATTGAAACTGTGAAAGAAGGAGAGATCAAGCCCGTTTCAAGAGTCGAAGGCTTCAGGGGAATTTCCGGCCTGGCTTTTAAAGAAACGGAGTTACGCCAGTGGCGACAGAAAAGACAACAAGTCTTGGGGACATGGTTAACGGTTCCACAGATATCAAAGGCCTATGGAATCAGACAGCAAACACTATACCAGCTCATTGAACGAGGCTTTATAGTGGCGGAAAAACTCCCAACAGTTAGAAATGGAGGTCACCGAATACATCGAAACAGTTGGGAAGCGTTTCGAAAACAGTACATTTTCGCGACTGAAATCAACGAGCGATTGGGTACGGTAACGTTGAAATTGATTCAGTTGTTGAAATTGAAGGGTATTAACCCGATATCGGGCCCCGAGGTTGACGGTTGTAGGAGAGTTCTTTACAAGAGATCGGACGAAATCGAGCAAGTCATTCTCGCTTATTTGGGCAAGAGAGATGGTGGTTTCGAATTGATGTGAAATTTCTATACGATTTGTTTGACTATTTTGGTTCCCATGCAGAAAGGCGAGCCTTTACCTCGTCTGCTGGTAATCTGCATCGCTGATGTTCAAAAATTTGGTTGAGACCAGCATGAATAAGGCTTATGGCAACAGCATTTGATGCGACCATTTGGTCTAATAACCATAGAAGGCCATAGACTTCAACAACACGCCCTGTGGCTTCTTTGCGTAGCGCTTTATCGCCAGTCACAAGCGCATGGTCAGGTCGCTGAGCGCAAGCCAGGGCAAAACAATCCGGCAGCGACAAAGTAGGGCGTTGTGTTCTCACAGCCTGAGCAAGCGTAACTTCATCGGGAGTAAGTGTCACAACGCCTAATCCTAGTGAACGCAGGTATTGGCCATTCTCATTTTCTAGTTCCTTTTGATAGAGCAAGTCTGGAACAATCATAGTTAGCCCACAAATGAATGTTGACTCTAATAATCCTCCTCGCTCTAGATCGATTAAAATCGAGGTGTCAGAAACAAGAATGATCATATGTATTACATACCTTGAGCCATCAGTCGACTTTCTAAAGCTCGAACACTAATGCTTAGAAGTTCAGCTGCTCTAGATTCTGAAATGGCCCCTTCAGCCACCGCTCGAAAACACATCCGCTCCATGCGCTGAGGTACCTCAGGAGGTAAACGAAATGGTTCTGAGGATGCCGGGCCATTCCAACCCAAGGCACGAATTTGAGCCCACAAGCGGCCATATGCAGCCTTAGTAAGAACACCAAGCTGTGAACAACGCACTACTAAAGAGGCAATACTTACCTTGAAAAGCTTTTTTAATTCCGCTAACTCTCCAAGAGAAATTGACGTGCGATGCTCACCTATTAGGCGGTTCATCATTTCTTTGGCCATCAAGAAGGCTCCTGCAAATCGATCCGCAGCCCTTTCTTGCTCATCATCACTTAGACTACTGAAGCGTAAAACTAAATGTGCAAGTTCATGTGCTAAGGTAAAGCGCTGACGTTCACCGTTATGATGCTGATTGACGACTATGACAGGTATCTCTTGCTGCTCTGGCCGTTTCACAAACGCTTTTGAGCCGGAAATGTTCTCTGGAAGATCCAAGGAAATTACCTTGACTCCTTTGTCTTCGAGTAATTCAGCCATAAATGGAATTGGTTCAATACCCAATAACCATTGCTTACGTAATTCCTCCGCAGCTTGCTCAACATCTTCGATTTGATAGATATCAAATTCAGGGCCTTCTGGGTAGGACCACATTTCATCTACTCCAGGCATTAATTCTTCGAGCTCTAGATAGCGCTCGACTTGGTCCAAAACAATAGCTTCTACAGCACGCTCTTCTTTGACGCCCGCCTGTGGAGCTTTGCGAAAGTCCACGCCCGTCAGTTCAATTTCGCGCTCGCTTAGAAGGTATTCTGGAGTTACGCAAAGGGTCTTAGCCAATGCCAAGAGAACAGCAGAGCTAGGCATAATTTCATCGCGTTCATACTTACCGATGGCCTGGGCCGATACTAGGCCTTGGATGGCAGCTTCCAACTCTCGCAATGATAGTCCGCGGCCATCGCGAGCTCTTTTGAGTCGGTTTCCAATCATTTTATCCTCCTTTATTAGTTTACATATTGACAACGCGGATTGTATTTTGTAAACTAATCCGTGTCAATACTTTGGAATGAGGAGAATGAATATGACCAACAAATAAAAACGGCCGAGTACCTAAGCACCCGGCCGTTTGGGACAAGCTGCAAGCAACTCGCCCTGGTTCGCACCTGCGATTCTCTTTCAGCTACTCCTACATTGTCAAGGTGTTTGTTGCCGATCTGGTCATCGGCAACAGTTTCAACTTTTCAATTTTTTAATAAAGGAGTACGCATCATGAATACAGTAGTTCTAGAGGGTCATCAAGAAATGACCCAGCACAACAAAACCCTTGTTGTGAAAGTTCGTTATATTGCAGCCCGCAAGCACTATATAGATCAACATGCAGCAGAGAATGAAACGTTGGCTTCACTGAAGTCACCTGTACTTGCGTTTTTTGGGTTGGCCGAAGGCACCGTTGAGGGCGGGACGAAAACTTACGAGTTTTCAAAAGACGGTGTCATAGAAAATAACCTTCAAGTTACGCTTGGTTCACTAGCTCAGGGAAAGCACGAGCTTAAACTGGATCTGGTTGAACGTTTCGAGCAGGGTTAGAGCCATGGCTACCGAACTTGAGCAGACACTCTTCGAGGATGAGCTGCAAACAGTTCGGTGCTTGCCAGAGGCAAGTCGTTGGACGCTTGAGCGGGACAAGTCTGTCCCGCTCGGGCTGTTCGCGACAATGCACCCAATTGGTAAGCCCACCGATCTGTATAAAGCGCGTATCCATTGGACTGAATACTTCGGAGCCTTTTCGCTAAAGTTTATTGATTTGAATTCTGGCGTAGACACCGAACCAACTGCTTGGCCCAAATGCTTGGGATTCAGGCCGTCTTCTCTGGATGCTTGCCTGCCATGGACAGCAGAGGGACATGGTTTACATCCCGAATGGAAAAATTCTGTATCGCATGGATTCCCAAGAGTTGAGTTGCCCTTGCAGCATGCGTTATTGCGTTTGCAACACTCACTTGATAATAGTTATGACGGAAGGGGAAGCAGATGAAGCAAATGAACTGGTATATACCCAAAGATTTACTGACCGAGTCGATTGCCATTATGAGGCCACACGGAAGATTCGGAAATGAGGGGCTGGCCCTATGGTTTGGTTCAGAGGAAGGAGCCTACTCTAAGATCACTCATGTCATTAGTGTATCTGGACCCGGCTTCCGAACGACACCTTTGTACATGAGCCTGTCTTTACGCGCGATGTCAGTTTTGACCGATCTTGCTGAAAAACTCGATGCATTCCTTATTGGACAAATTCATTCCCATCCAGGTCAGTTTTTAGATTTATCCGACTTGGACAAGGAGCAAGGTATCCGTATTCCAGGCTATCTCTCTGTAGTATGTCCATATTATGCGCAAAAAGACATCGCAGGGTTTGGCGACTGCGGCATACATCTTTTCGAAGAACGTTATTACAGAAGATTGCCGTCGGATGAAATTAGGCGGCGGTTAATTGTAGGAAATACAAACGTTACCAAAGTACATTGCGAGGTTCCAGCATGAGTACGAATACTGAAAAAGCTTCCAGTAGGGTGATAGGTGTAGCGAAGAAGTTGCTTAACCGTCCCATTGATGAAGCTAGCGTATATTCTAAGTCGGTTATTCTTACAGGTGAGAAGGAAGCTCTCTTAACGGAAAATGGGCGATGGTGTTTTCTCGATGCACTTACGCTTCTATCTCGTGTAGTAGGTAATCTAACTGTTGTTATGCCTTCAGGCACTCCTTTACTAGAAGCAGAAGTAGAAAAATTTTGTTCGAGTGCCTGGAGTCGCGGTGATTTAAGCGTCGTACGGGATGGAAGCCCTGCTTTACTAAAATCTAGTAGTGCAATTTTGTGCGTAGGCACAGAAGCTAAACCAGCGTTACCTTGGACGGTGATAAATTCCAATGGCTGGGTAGCACGTGTTTCATCTGGAGCTATGCATTTGCCAATCGATATGGAACAGCCGAATGCCCTTGGGGCTTTAATGGCAGCATCGCTGGGTGTGACGGAAATATTCAAGCGCATATTTGATGTTCCGGAAGATGTTGCACCGCTACTAGAAAAAACTGAGTTTTCTCTATTCGAACAGACGACTGCACCAACGGGGATTGGGCCGTCCTTGCCAAGTGAAATTCATCTCACAGATACCTTAATGGTGGGAGCGGGGGCAATTGGTAACGGAATTGCCTTACTTTTCTCGCAGCTGCCCTTACGTGGGCGTGTTCATATCGTCGATAAGCAAGATTACGCGGACGAAAATTTAGGAACCTGCGTTCTGACGAAAAATGAAGGGTGGATAAAACAACCTAAAGCCCCTCACCTCGCAAATTGGTTGCAAGAAAATAGCGATTTAGAAGTTACGGGTGAAAGAGAATTAATAGAATCAGTGAAGTCAGGCACTGGCGTATTCTCGAAACTGTCAATCGATCTTGTACTTAATGGGCTTGACGATATTGAAGCAAGGCGTGCAGCACAAGATCTTTGGCCATCAGTGATTATTGACGGGGGGATTAATGAAATTGGTGCTGCAGTTATTCAGTATCGCGTTAAACAAGATAGTTTTGCTTGTATAAAGTGTTGGTTCGAAACACCAAAGATTGATGAGCGTAAACAGCAGAGTCAGTTAACCGGTCTGAGTTTATCCTCTTTGAATAATATGGAACGGTTACTTACCAATGAAGATATAGCAGGAGCAGAAGAAAGCAAACGCGATTGGTTGATTGAACGCAAAAAACAAGGAAAGACACTTTGTTCAATTATTAGTGAGGCAGCACTTTCCGCAAATTTAGGACTCAATGTGCAAGAAGGATTCAGGCCATCGGCTCCATTTATAGCCACTACTGCTGCTGCGCTGGTTGTTGCGGAAGCCATTAAAGCACTAGTGTTTCCAGAAACTCCTGTGGTGCAAATGTATCAGATTGCCAGCCTTTTTATAGGGCCAAGCGAATCGAGCATAAAGCTTTCAAGGCATCCTTTGGAAACATGCCAATGCGTAGTGCATAGAGGGGCAATAGAGAGGCTGTGCAGTAAACGAAAAGGTCTTTAAAAATACTCACTAATAATAGTAGAAAGAAAACGAATGACAATTCCTGGAGAAGTACAGAATTTTCATGGGACAAATGGAGAAAGCCAAACTCAAGGAATTCTTTCGAGACGATTTTGGTTTTTACGTAGGCCAGTTGATATTGAAGGCGCAGATTTCCTAGTGCAACTGCGGGTGGATAGCATTGATAAAATTCAATCGAGAAACCCTGAAATGTTTGTATTAGGAATCGTCCAATCGAAATTTTTTACCGCTGGCACGACATTAAATATTAAGAAGGATTACGTCCTCAATAAACGTGGAGAACCGATTAAGCAATTCTTCCTTATGTGTCACACAATGGACGAGCAGGAGAATGTATCTAACTACTTTTTTACCGCCAATGAGATAAAAGAGATATTTACGCTGGATGAAGAAAAAGATGTTTTCAAGTTATTCATTGGTAAAGGGAAAAAATACGGAAAATATAAAGATAGGCCAGCCAAAGATGTCTTAGATGAAATTGAGTCTGGAATCAAGGCCGCTGAAGAGCAGAAAAATACCGAGTATGTTTCTCGACTGTTTTTTTATTATTTTGAGGCTGGCCGAAACTATGGCGGCAGACATTTCTACCTTTTGCGTCACGTAGAAGGTTTGGCAGTAGTTCTTACAGAAAACTCAGAGAATGGCTCAACAGAATTACTAGAACCAAGACGAGATCTTTTTGAGAATTTTGGTGGTTTCACATGGGGATATGAGGGCACGGGACCACATTTTCTTGCCTATAGCTTACTAGCCCATATGAAGGATGGACAGGCGCCAACGTGGGGTGAAGTAAATACGATCGTGGACTGGATATTATCCGCCCTAGTTTCCGAACAAAATTGGGATATTTCTCCCGAGATAATACAAACCCATCTCAAGGGCAAAATGCTAACCCAGGGGCACCTCAGGAGTATATGTAAGGCATCTGAAACTGAATCGACCCGTCTGCACTAGACAGTTTCAAGCCTCGTGAAATACTGCTTCTCGAACTCTACCGGAGAAAGCCGATTGCTGTAACCATGTCGGCGCCTCGGGTTGTAAAACATCTCGATATAATCAAACACGTCTTGCCT
>CAIYDX010000253.1 GCA_903925005.1 uncultured Geobacteraceae bacterium | reverse complement strand
CTAGCTCCGCGTAGTTCAAGAAGTCGCTTGATGAGGCGATTAAGCATCACTTCCGGGTTTTGGTTTGACATTATTTTCATCTTGTACCGACCTATTCTATAAATTTTGAGTTAAGAATATCACTGCCCGCTAATGGTTAAGGGAAAATAATATTGAGATAAAAATCGAAGTGCGATACTTGATACAACGTTACCTCACCACTGAGCCAGTAATCTATTTCTTTAGTGCGACAGATCATGTCGCAGATAAGTACCCCCCCTTGCTGATGAAGCCCGGTATTCCAATTATGTCAGTCACAAGGATTGGAAACTGCGCGGTTAGCCGCCTACAAAAAATATGCTGGTTGGTATCAATTTCTACGTTGCTGGTAGCTTATCCTCATGTGTGGTGGAGCCAAATACTCGGATAAAACAGGCAAGGACTGGACGATATATTTCCCGAACCCTCATGCTGCGCTTCCCGTTCTCAGGAGGAAGGAACGTATCTGTCAATGTTGAACGACAGCAGAGAAGAAGGAGGAACAGTGCTGGTCAACACGTCAAACTCGCGAGGCCTCATCCTGTCTGCAATCGAATCCCCATCGCTTGATCTTCCGAGAGCTCATGACGGTAGTGTTGGAAACTTTTTATGGGTGCACCTGAAACACATTTTTTGCCAAATCTACTCCAACTCGGATAATCTTCATCTTGGACCCCTCTCACGTTTAACTGGTTGTGTCACAACTCCAGTTTGGCACACTGATACCGATTAGTGAGGTGGAGTCCATACCATTGGTTTCTGCAGTAAAGTAACTGCTGGCGAGTAAAATGACTAGTAGCCAACAATTCGGCCATTCGCCCCCTCGGCCTAATTCCGATGGCAGTGCAATCCCTAGCGAAACACAAAATTCAGGAAACGCTCCAGCGAGCAGTAGATGGCATGATGAATAAAATAGGGGCTGTAGTAGATTAGCACTAAATATCAGCCCACTCCTTCAATGTTTTCAGTTGTTGTTTAGGGGTCCCGTAATTAAATCTGAATTCGCATTCTTTGTGGAATAGCGGAAACGATTCTTTGGGAATCCCGTTATATTTTCTCAACACACGCTTGGCCTGGTTCCAGAAATTCTCAATGCCATTAATGTGATTCTTGCCTGTTGCAAACAGCGCTGAATGATTGATCCTCTCGTGCCGGAAATCACTCACATCCAGTGCGTTATAGCTCCGGTAGCAATCCGTGTATACAACGCTGTCAGGCGCTAACTTCCTTACGATCACCGGCATCAACGTGGTACTTCTGGTGTCATCTACTACTTTGGTAAACACCTTGCCGCCACGCTTCAGTATGCCAAATACTACCGTCTTTCCAGCGGCTCCACGGCCTCGCTTACCCTTGCGCATTCCACCGAAATAACTTTCGTCCAACAAAAATGGTTGCCAATTGCATTTTTTATTTCCACCTTCAATAGCACTGCTATATATTCCTCTTCCGGCTGACCTCCACGACAAAGTACTTGCTTCACGAGAGATCGCTTCTAAAGAAACATCACCAGGTGCCTTATCAAAAAATTCACTTTAACTTGAACACTGTCAGGCAGCTATATCAACTTGCCTTCCGCACTCTGACTTGAATACTGTTTTGTGGACACTCGACTATTGATTCTTGATAGGGCAATATTCGGTGATTTGCGGACTGTCGAAGTGTACGATAAGCTGAGGTAACGTTCAGAATTTGGCTTGAATCGTAATAAATCTCGCCCGAAGGTGAGACTTTCCCCGCTGAAACCATTGCGTTTAGAGATTTTGCAAGAAGCTCCCTTAATAAATATTATCTATCTAGCCCGCTTTGTATCTCAGACTCATCGGAGCCTTGCGCCGGCGGAGAAATGTCAATTCGCCACTCCGCGACCACCCGATCCACATCTTCCGGGGGGAGAACGGTGGATAGATGGGCGATCAAATCCTCTTGCCGTGGTTGCCCAAAAACTAGTCTATAGAGCGCAAGACCTCGTTTCAGACGGGCAAGATAGGCTACATCCCGGCTGAAAGGAAGGAGGGGCACCCGTCGTTCGATACTTGCACCACCGTCTGTCTCGTACAACCAGTAGGCCAGTAGATCATCCCCTGTTTTCTGCCGAGTTGCCGAGAACATCACAGCCCAGGGATCCCCTCCCGTTACCCAGCCCTGCCTCAAGGCAAGAAACCCCATGTCCTTTGCAACGTTCTTGCGTACGGCATGCCCCTTGTAACGGTGGACCCTGCCTTCCCTTTGTTCAAGGTCCACCGGATTGGAAGGTAGATTCCAGTGCAGGATGGCATGGCTCCAGTGGTGAAAATCCAGCCCCTCTTGCCCCACCGAGGTCGAGGCCAGAATAAAGGGGCGGAAAGGAGAATTGAAGGCAGATCGCAGAGTCTCAACCCGGGCTTCACTTTTTTCATCCTTAAGCTCTCCAAAGCGTAATGCAATGCGGCAACGAAACCTCAACGCTTTGGAGTCAATGGTTCCCAGCTTTGGGCGTGGTTTCAGATTATCCACGCTTAGTACCGAGGTCCGGATAGACAGGCTCTGCCGAATTTCTTCAGCGATGCCCGACACACGCTCCATGCCATTCTTGTCGGTCAAGCCAAGAGACTCCGACAGGATGTGTGCCTGCTCGTCGAGCAACGCCGGCAGGTTTCCTTCAAGGCAGTGGCGCAGGGCCAACCGCCAGTAACTTTCATCGGCATCTTGTCCACGCAGGAGAATGATAGATTCAGGAATGTTGAACAGGGACCTGAAGCCCTCGCCCACCTTTGCGGCGGCCGAAAGCATGCTGGCATCGTCCCAAGACAGCTCGGGCGTAAGGCGGTGCAGGCTGCGGAGTGCATTAATGGCAGGACCACCTAGCGCCAGTTCAGCCAGAACGGAAAATAGATCTTCTGGTGGTTTCCCCAACCGGAGCTTGCTCACGTCGCGCATCGCACCGCCGAAGTGTTTGACATGCTCGCCCAGAGCCGTGCCCGCATCATCCGTGCCCATGTCTCCGCTTTCCTCGTTTTGCCAGGCGCCATTGACCCACTGAACCAGCTCGGTGAAGGTAGCCTTGTCCAGCAGTGCCGGAACTACCCAGTACCATCGCTCATCTTCTCGCCCCTGCTTGGTGGCTCCACGAAGCAAGGGCCTGACGAGTTTTCTTAGACGAGTCTCCACCCGCCTGAGAATTCTCTCTAGGGAGGGGCGAGAATTCCCGTACAAGTACTCGTCAACAGGGTCGACCAAGGATGCGAGGGTCGGCGATGGGTACTGCAACAGCAGAGCTGGCATGCCGGTCAGACGTCCATCTGCCTCCCTGAACGTGAGCAAGGGCTTGATTTGGTCATATAGCGTTTCGTATGAGAGCTCTTTGTCCTGAGTCGCGACGGCTCGACGTTCAGCCTCATAGGAACAGAGTACGGCAATCGCGTCGGGGACTACGTTCCAGGCGGAAAACACGAGCGTCTTGGTCGGGTTACCTACTTCTGCAAAAGAGCCCGCCGGTTGCCAATAGGGCAATGAAGGGGGAAGCCAAAGGAGCTTCCACAAGCCGGTATCTAGGCTATCCCGGATCAAGGAGCGTAACCGAGGGTTTGCAGCGTCGATTACCCCATAGTTCGTCACCTTCTCCACTGGCAGCAGGGAGGCTGAATTCTTGGAAACCAATCGCGCCAGTTCTGCCTTCTCTTCGCCCTGCAACCGATCCATGTTGTGCCGTAGTTCATACGCCTTCATAAAATTGAGGGCATAGGGTGCGGACTTCCAATACTCAATTGAGTCGCGAGCCTTCACCATGCGTGACACCGCATCCAGTAGACGTGCTTGTTTCAGGTCTCCAACCTGCAATTCAACCGGGCACGGCGGTTCGGTAAGCATGGCATCGTGGCGGGCAGTACGTGCTACCCGTTCCGTACGACACATCACCGAACGAAGCCTGTCGGCCAAGTTGCCCCGGGAGCTTTGTGCGGTGAGATTGCCTGAAGGCTCCATCTCCATCAACGCCAGACGAAAGCTCTGGATGTCTCGTTCCACATCTTTGACCAGCCCATCCCTGTCGTTGAACAAGAATTTCAGGGTCTTGAGAAAATCCGGGTAATGGTCATCCTCCTGTTCATGGTCCAAGGAGAGCATTTTGTAGGGCGTGGCGGATAACAACAAAATACGGGCGCCTGAGCAGTCGAAAAGTTCTCGTGCCAGACTTGAGGCGGCATCGTCCTTGTCCAGCAAATGTCGGAATCTCTGGAACTCATCCAGGATCACCAGTTTAGGCTCCAGACCCTTCAGGCATACATGAGCCAGAAGTTGCCGAAGCCTGCCGATCAAGGCATAACGACTTTCATTTTCTGCCGCTGGGGGCATTGCGCGGTAATGTCTGAAGCGAAGGCAAAGATCATCCGCTTCATCAAAAAATTCTTTGTCTGCTGCAAATGCCAACCGGAAAGACCTTGCCAGGTCAGCATCGAAATCTTCTGCGTACCGTTCCGCGTCCTGCCGCCAGCCCACTATACCGGCGGTCCCCTGGAGCACGTGGAGTAACCCCTCGCGATTAAGGGAGGTATTCATCAGCATGCGAAAAATTAGTAGTCGCTCCGATTTGAGGCCAGCACGGGACTTAAGGTCGAACGTGGTGCCGGGAGTGAAGCTGACAAAGTTGATCCGGTTCTTTTTTAAAGCTTTAACTGTTAGAGGTAGCAGCGTCAGGCGAGTTGCCAGGGAAAACCCCTCCGTTCCCAATACATTCAGGCGCCCGACATTTTGATTCGCGATGGCGGCATTGGAGCAAACATAAATAATGTCAATCCGCTCCTCCTTCTCGCCAAAATGCTCCAGCATTCGTGCGATGACACCTTTTGCTACCATGGTCTTACCCAGACCCACCTCATCCGCCACCAGAAACCGGATTGCCGGTTGGGCATCTTCATACATGCGGCGAAAAACATAATCAACTGTCCTGAGCTGAAAATCCTTGAGGCGCTCCAGGGTGGCTTTGGCTGAAAAATGGGTCACCGGGTTTCTCCAGAAGCGGCTTCAAAGACTTTCAATAATTCGACGAACTCTGGGGGCACGATGTCGCCCCCTCCCTCCTGCAAAGTGGCAACGACGCGTCTTATGTCATCCAGCCGCTGGGGCTTACGGCTGAAGGCTTTTACCATGTCTTCGAGCAAGGAATCCGGAGTCAAGAGATATTGCGACTGAGACCCGCCACCCTTTCCCGTGAGTTTCCAAACCGGAGAAAATCCACCGGCTAGGTTCCCAAGGAGCAAACGCAGATAGCGCATGAAGCCTTCCTTGTTGCGAACCAAGCGGCGCAGAATCGCCGCATCCCTCGAATCGGGAAGACCGGACACAGGCAGGTTCAGGGCAAAGCGTCGAGTCATGCCCGACAGAACGGCCTGAATGCCCAGTAGCCCGGTAACTTCGGCAGTGGATACAAGGCCCATATCCACGGTTTCCCCAAGCCTGATAGGTGCTAGGCTGACAGCCTGCTCCTCCCGCCGGGAAAGCAGCCAACCACAAACCACCATCTCCGGCCAATCTAGGGCAGTGTCACTCTTGAGGCTTAGGCGCCAGCTGTCCCTTTCCACCATGGTACAAGTCAGGCCGAGATTGGCAGCAGCCATATCGAACTGAAACGTATCAAGTATCTTCTCGGCTGCCAAATCATCTGGATTCGGGGCGGTCACCGGCGCGTCCATATCGAACTCAGTAAGGAGCCCGCCGAAGTCATCCTTGTCCAACAGCGAGTCCACCTTGCCAAGCTTGCTGCGAAGCCCCCGTAATTCGGCAAGAACCTCGACGTTATGCCCGAACCGAAGTGCGGCATCTGTCGCGTTAGCGGATCCCATGAACAGGTGAACGTACCAACCGACCTCCAATAGAAAAGCCTTGGCATGAAGACCTGTTGGCCGCTCAGCCAAATCAACATTCTCCTCCCCATCGTCTGTAACCGCCTCCTCCGCAAGGGCCATGCAGAACTTGAAACACTTTCTAACGCTTAGATCGAGCGCTGCGAGCTGGTCCGGACGGGAGACAAGCAATAGTGTTTCCTTGCTCGTCGCGCAAAGCTCCATTAGTGCGTTGGGAGAAATGAACGGAGAAATGATTGCCAGCTGCGACGAACCGGGTGGTTTCCAAGGCTTCCGGTCCATGCCCAGCACATGGAAACTCACTTCGCCTTCCCAAGGCGGGGGTGCAAAGAACCGGGTTTTTCTGACCTGATCAGCCAACTCCTGCGCCAAGTCTCCGTGTCGCGCAGCACATGGCGACGCTGCAAGTTCGGGTAGCTGGGCCAGGAACTTTCCCAGTTCCCGGTTTGCAGCCACATATTGCTTCCCTGGTTCCCCTTCCACCTGGAGTATCAGGTCCCATGAACGGTCTGAGGTGAGATTGCGACTTAGAATCCCAATACGCAAGAGGATCCGATCCGGGTCGTCCTGGCCAACAAAGCGCAGTACCCACAATTTGGGATGGAAGGCTCCCTCGTGGGGGGCACGCACCTCCACAATGCTGCTTTCCAGCAATCCAAAAAGGGCATGCTCCTTTCCTGGAACCTGAATCCTTCCCCTATCCGAATAGATGCTGAGATGTTCGCCAATACGTTGGAACGCCTCCATTAGCCGGATACCGTCCTGCAGCAGGGCTTCACTCTCTTCCTCAGCAGTGGCAAGCCATGCGAGATGAAGTGGGACCGAGAGTAGTGAGAGAAGATCCAGGGTGTAAGTTGTCGTCAACCCGGCATCAAAGGCCATACCCTGAGGCGGGGCCAGTAATTCGGTCAGCAGATTGCGGTTATGCGGATCCAGCATGTCAGCTTCTCCCTAGCGCAGGATAAAGATCGACCAAGAAGTCACGTGCAACTCCCCAGCGGAAGTTGTTACGCCCAGTGCCTGAATTGCCACCCCATTGTCCGAGTGCTTCTTTATTGGTGAATCTTGAACTGGAGCCTTTCAACTTCATTTCCCGGCTGCGCACCAGGTTTCTGGCTTCCCGGTCGTCCCTGACAAGACCCTCGGTATCAAGCAGCCGAGCCAGCCATGCCGTGATGAAGGCTCGCACCCCTGGCGTAATGTCGTGACCCCGCTCCACGGTCTCCGACCAGAAGTCATCTAGAGACCAGGCTTTTAACGCCGCCCAATCCACGCGCTCACGCCATTCCTCCAAGGCAGACTCATGTTCATCACGACGAGCCTCTGCAAAAGTATTCCCGGTGGGTTTTGACTGCTCAATCTGTAAATCAGCAAGACTCACGTTGTACAGACGAGCAGCGCCCTCAACGATGTCGCAAAACAGCCGGGCATGTTGAAGTAGGTGGCGCATGGGCTCGGGAAAATTAGCAAACTGCATGTGAAGCCAAGGCTCGGCACAATCGTCAGGTTTTCCGTGTTTCACCAGCCAGTCCAGCAGGCTTCCCTTGCAGGAGTTGCCGATGCGGTCAGCCAAAAAAGACGCTTCATCAGGAGTAACCTGGAGATCCAGTTGCGCAGGGAATCCTTCCGGAACCGTCGGTAGGCGTGGGTGCCAAGCATTTGACTCAGGATCCGGGTCGGAATCCTCATCCTCCTTTTTCCGACGCCGGCCCTGACTCAGGTATAGCTGATCAATCTGTCGGTAATAATCAGACTGGGAACCGGAAAACCGACGTATTCCCCATGCGCCTAAACCGGCCCAATAGACCGAACTGGGCAAACGCTTCAGCTTGACTCCAGCCTCCCTCCCAAACACTCGCTTCTCATCCGTAGCCAGCAGCACCTTAATTAACAGCCGCTCATCCTGATCGGCCCGGACTGCGAATTTCGCTGCGGGCACTCTCTGTTCCTCCAGCAACCGATAGGTCCAGGGGACAATGAGCATGTAGCGCAGACGCGTCTGGATTGTGGATGTGCCGGGAAATAGTCGGTCGGCGATGGTGTCCCGTATCGCACCGATGCCAAGCTCATCCCGGCTTTCGCTGACGTTAAAAAGGGAAAGTATACGCATGGCCCGTTCACGGGCTGCTGCGTCGTAATCCAACCAGGAAAGAAAAGATGACATAGCAGTGATTATCTCGGAATGCCGTAAATGGGAACGCAAATTACTACGTTGTAAGGTCTTAAGTAGGTGATGTCAAATGACTTGTAGCTGCCGATCTACAAGCCAGCCTATTCTCTCGCCAACACCGGGTACTCCTGGAGTTGCAGGAGGCGTTGTTGCATAAATCAGAAATTGGCAAAATCCCCCTGGATTGATGGAAGCACAATAACCGCTTTGCGAACACTCGACTATTGATTCTTGTTAGGGCATATCCGGCAAGAATCGGTCATTCATTTGCAACTCCATGAGGCACGTGCCCAGTAGGCACATGCAACTGGGCTGATGCACAGTGTTTCTCTTGGTCATCAAAAAAGATGTCGGCACCGAATGCTTGTAAGAATGGCCCCTTGTCCATCCCAGCCAGAAACAGTGACTCATCGATACGAATGCCCCAAGTTCGCAAGGTGCGGATCACACGTTCGTGGGCCGGTGCGCCTCTGGCAGTTACAAGGGCGGTGCGTATTGGCGCTGCATCTGGGGGATATTCCGACTGAATACGGTGGAGCATAGAGAGGAAATTCTTAAAGGGTCCGCCAGATAACGGCTCTTTCGCAGCTTGCGTTTCACTATCGGAGAATGCCTCTAGGCCACCCTTCTTGAACACCCTCTCTGCCTCATCGGAAAATAGAACAGCGTCTCCATCGAAAGCGATACGCAACTGGGAGGTTTCATTCTGACCAACATTGTTTGATGGCAAAATGGTTGCGGCAGCATAGCCGGCCTCAAGCGCCTCACGTACATCGGCAGGGTTTGCCGACAAAAACAAATGTGCGCCAAATACGGGGACGTAGCGAAAAGGGCTTTCACCTCTTGTGAAAGCAGCACGTTTGATGTCGAGCTTGTGGTGCTGGATAGAATTGAATACTCTCAAACCTGTATCCGAGCTGTTACGCGAAAGCAATATCACCTCTACACGTGGATTTTCCGGGTCGGCATTATTTAATGCGAGTAGCTTTCTGGTGAGGTTAAAGGCTACGCCTGGTTCAAGCGGAACATCTTCATGCTCGACCTGATAGCGGCAATAGGCATCTACGCCTTCCTTTTCGAAGACCTCATGGCTTGCCCCCAAATCAAAAAGCGCTCGTGAGGCGATACCAATGACGAGTTGGTTTTGTCTTTCCATATGGGTGATATGTGGATTATGGGATTTATGCTGTAAAGTCATAGAAGCATCCAAAGCTACCAGCGAAGTTTAAACGAATCGCGCCGCTGGGACCGAATCGATTTCTGTCGATGATAATTTCTGCCGTCCCTGGTTTAGGAGTGTCCTTGTCATAAACTTCATCCCGATAAATAAACAATAGCAGATCAGCAAATTGTCCAATTTCGCAAGCTGGCAAATCAGAAAAACGTGGTCGTTTGTTTTTACGGTTTTCCAATGAGCGAGTAAGTCGCGACAACAGAACTATCGGTGTATTCAGCTCGCTGGCCAAATTTTTCAGGGATGACATTACGCTATTCCAGTGTTGCGAGGAACCTTTGCCCGAAATGACAGGATTTATGCACTGTAAGTTATCCACGACAACCAAGCCGAGCCTGCCGTGCTGTGCAAAAGTATCTAGGGTTCGTGAACAAATCTGATCCACCGTGAGGCCGGGTGTTCCATCAATAAATAGTTCTGCATTTTTCAACTTTTCAAATGCCTTATTAGTATTTACCCAATCAATATCCTCAAGACGACCTGTTTGCAACCGGTACTGATCTACCTTGCCAGTGCTACCTACCAGCCTTTGGGCAACTTGTAAGGCTGGCATATTCATGCTGAATACAACTACTGGCAGCTTCAATCCCATAGCAACATGAGAGGCAATGCCAAGAGCAAAAGTAGACTCTCCCATTGAAGGTCGTCCAGCAATAACGCAGAGACTCCCAGGACGCAGGCCTGTTCTCAGGGCATCCAGATCAGAAAACCCTGTGCTAATGCCAATTACTCCAGTTGAATCCTCACATCTGGATTTCAGTTTAAGTTCAGCCATGAGTTCAGGCAGAACCAAGTCAATCCGGCGCGGATCAATTTTCTGCAGATCACTATCCATTGAGGATTCCATCCCCATTAGCCAAAGAATCGAGCGAGAATTACCATGGCCATCGTGTCGCGCTCGCAATATTTCAATAGCGCATTGCGCAAAATTTCTCTTCTGTCAGATGCTGTGGTTGGTGTAATGGCTTCCAGATAGGCGGCCTGAGCCATACCTCCATCCTGCACATCCTCCAGATCGGCATAGTCCATATCGGGGGCGATAGTTGGCAGTACCACCTTGATTGACCATGACCCCTTCATGGCGGGATGGTAGTAATACTGTTTAGTAATAGGGAATAGATCAACTACACGACCGTTAATCGCATGCAGTTTGTCAGCAGTTTCCGAGAATTTCCCAGCAATTTGCAATATTTCTGCGGGCCATGATTTATCGACAAGCCCGCCATCGCCCAGAGGGGCAAACATGTACTTGCAAATCGCTAGCTGTCGAAGTTCATCTAAACCGCTTAACAAATCTTTCTGGTTGGAAAAACCCTTGAGATGCTTGGCCACTTCAGAGAACATTTCAGCTAGCTCCCGAATCTGGCTTTTCTCAAAGCTCTGGTTATAGACAAGGATAGGGCCATCATCTCCCACAGCATCAATCAAGCTCTCAGCAAAATTGCACATCGGTGGTTCAGCACTGATATCAAGAAACTCTCTGTGTTTCAATGAACTGTCAGCAGATTCAATATGGCATGACCACTGGAATGGCAATTGTTGGTAAGGCCTTGTCCCCAGCCAGACCGGCACAGCAAACTGGATGGTCTCGAAATCCAGGTAATAGCGAGGATAAGGTATCGCCGCAATAACCTCGCGCACGGATTCATCAAGTTCAGCCACTCCGCTAGCGGTAATGCGACGGATCCTATCCAGTGATGGGTTGTCAATAAGACCTTCCGGCACCTGCATAAGGTCTCGATACCCTTTTGCCTTTAACATGTCAGAAGTACCTCGCTTGCCCATGTTCCCCGGCAAAAGAGTTACTGGATATTCTGGTTGGCCTTTGCTGCAATGCCCATATAACGGGCACTCGAAAGGGCTGCTGCATTGCGGTCCGATTTCAATATCTGGAATGCTGCCTACGAGCATATGCTGGCAGTCCTCTATCCAATTCGGTACTTCCTGTTTGAATGGTTGAATTGCGTCAGTGATGTCAGTTTCCCGGAGAAGCTCCCGGTAATCCCCTTTGTTTTTGTAAACAAAGCTATTGTCGATGTGCATCAGGGAGACTCGGTTCAATTGAATGCCGCTATTCTCAGTGACCCAGCTTTGCATTGCGCAATCGGGCAGATGGTAGTCCTTGACCCTGGTGGAGGATTTTACTTCTACCATGCGATAGTTAGACTCATCCGGTATCAGCAAGTCAGAACGGATCAGCATGCCACCATGCTGGAAGGTCGCCTCGAACAAAGGTTTGTCTGGGTGGTCGCGAAGCACCTGCCTGGTTTGTTCTAGTGCAGCCCGCAAATCGTTGCTCTCGTCACCTATCATGATGCCGTCTGGGTACAACTTTTGGGCAAGGCCACCTACCTGATAGCCTGCATCGAACCTTACTTGCATGTCGGCCGGCTCTTCTTTCAGTTCTGGATGATGAATGCTCAGGTACAGCCGCTTTGGGCATTGGAGATATTCAGTGACCCGTGATTTGGAAAGTCTGTAGCCCATGAAGTTAAGTCTTTATGTTGAGTCAGGTGTCATATTATCGCGCCTGAATGCGACGTATTGTGTCGCAATAGATCCCCCATGCTTATGTCATCATAAACTCAGGGATAGGCATTCTGGATTTTGACATGCAGTGTGGATGGAACTAACCAATAAATTCCACACCATGAGGCGGATACATGGATTAAGCAATAAACAGCGGTTACAGCTAGTCTTATTAAATGGTGAATCAAAGAACTACATAAACCTAATTTATCCCTCTTGTTAATGTTCGATGGTAAATACCATGCATAGATTGAGTCATATCAACAAACTCATTCCGCAAAGACGTAGGCTCCAGCACTTCTACCTGATCTGCAAATCCTAATAGCCACCAACGTAACTGTGCCGTGTCTGGCACTGAAGCTTGCAAGCGCATCCACCCTGCTTGATCAGGTTTTATTTCTTGGTCATGCGATAGTGGAGTTTCCCGCAAGTGTTCGACAGATGAAGAGGTGAATCGTACTACCAGTTTGATTTCACCACTTTCCTCAAAACCGAATGCTCCTTGGCGGATGTACTCCGCCAGATCAAAATCTTCCGTTATTCTGGCAGTTTGGTCTAGGACCTGCGCAGACTGGATACGATGCATTGCAAGCAGGCGAATATCAGAGTACCCATAAATCGTAGCAACGAGATAGGTAATAGAACCACGTTGGACAATACCCAAGGGATGAACAGGATAGGTTTTGGTGTCCCATTGATCCCGTGAAGTGTAGCTGAGCTCAAGTTGTCTTTCGGCCAACAGGGCGGAATGTACGGCTTCTATGATCTCTTCGGGACAGTTCGGTGGAATCAAAGGTTGGTTTGGCGGAACAGTGGCAACTTTTTTTCGCCAATTTGCCAGATTTTTCACACCATCGCCGCTAGATAACACCCCATCAGCGTACTTGAAGTATGGGGCAAGGGTTGCTAGTAAGTTGGCAGGTAACAAATTTGCCAAATGATCGTGGGCAAGTTCCAGGGTCAATGCCTGTAAAGGTGACATGGTGGGTAATGCAAATGCTTCGGCATCTTTACTCCAGCTCCATCCATAGGGCCTTGAGCGTTCGTTGGAAATCAATGGAAATATTTCTGATAAGGAGAGCAAATCACGCTCCACTGTGCGCTTGCTGACCTCAAACCCTTCCGATCCTAAACTCTCGGTAAGCTCCCTGGCGGTGATTTGGCGCGGATGTTGTGGAATGCGGCGGAGCATCACCCATTGCCGTAGTTGCGTGTCGTTTTGATGTTGCATGTTGGTGTTGGCGCTCGATGAATTGGATGTCGTGGTCAAGGCGTCAGTCCGTTCAGTGAAAAATTGAAAAGTACATTTCGACTGCGACGAAGCATGACGCGAATGAGTGTGATTCTACTCATATATCTGTATTTGGGGGCGTGATATGCGTTGTGATTGAGCCAGTTGCGTATTCTAGTTCAATGTAGCCACCCATAATTATGCAAAGCAGCCAGTCATAATTACTTAAAAAGCCACCTGAAATTATTCAAACCTACCACCCGTTCTGATCAAACCAGCCACTGGCAATTATGATATTGTTACCGTTGTAAGAGGAGCAGTTCGGCCCAGACTGTGTAAAAACGTGACATCTAATATAATAACCCTGTCACGGTGATCGTTGGGGCAAGGTATGAAGAGATTCATTCAAGGCGAAGACAGGACACAAGGAACGTTGTTGCCGGAACTGCTCGACGACTATGTTGCTGATACCAATCCGGTACGAGTAGTCGATGTCTTTGTCGACGAACTCGATCTTGGCAAACTGGGATTTGCAGGCATCGATCCAGCCGCAACCGGCAGACCCGCGTATCACCCCGCAGTACTCCTGAAGCTTTACATCTACGGGTATCTCAATCGTATCCAATCCAGCAGACGACTTGAGCGGGAAGCACAGCGCAACGTTGAACTGATGTGGCTGACTGG
>CAIYDX010000252.1 GCA_903925005.1 uncultured Geobacteraceae bacterium | reverse complement strand
GAGTGCCAGTATCGGTTTAACCGCCGGTTCAATCTGCCAGCCATCTTCACCAGACTGGTCTACGCTGCTACGCATACCGGATGCCGTCCGGAATGGTTTTTACGACTAGCGCTCTTTTAGAACGATTCAGGAAGTTTGATATGTACAGCCCAAGTCCGCTTCCCCCCTTGTCGATCCTGGTCGAAAAAAATGCTTCAAAAAGGTGCTTTCTGACTTCCGGCGAGATTCCTTCCCCCTGATCCATTATGACTATGCGCACCTCGGCCGATTCGGGTGAATATTCCGTTCTTACCGTTACCGATCCTTTGTTGTCGGGCATGGCCTGCATGGCGTTGAGCAGCAGATTTACTACCACCTGCTCCAACTGATATTGATTGCCGGTAATATCCGGTAAATTCAGAGTGAGAGTGGGAGTAATGGAGATTTCTCCCTGACGGCCATGGGCTCGGATTATCGTCAGCGCCTCCTCTACAACCCGATTGACCGAAACACCGGGGCTCAGGTCGTTGCGTTCTCCCAGATTGTAGGCGCGAAGGTCCATTATTACCTTCTCGACCCGGTCGGCGTTGTTAAGAATTGATTCGTTGGCCCCTTTAATCTCTCCTTTTGCCACACCGAACGGCAATCCTCCCAAGGTGAAATCGCCCTCCTCCTTTGTTACCTGTTCCAAAATCGGGAGCGCGTCCTTCCATGAACCGGCAATATGTTGAGCGGCCAGCTTGATGGCGCCATTCGGGGTGTTGATGTTGTGTGCGATACTGGAGATCAGCAAACCCAGGGATGTCATCCGGTTGGTCTGAATCAGTTTGGCCATGATATTTTGTCGTTCTTCCTGCACCTCCAGGCGCATGGCCTTGACGAGCTCTTCCTGCAGGACGAGGTTCTCAGTTTCACGCTCTTCCAGAGCAGCGGCAAGCCTGTTGACCGCTTGTGCCGCCCTGCCGGCTTCATCATCATTGCCGATAATTATTTTTGTCGAAAAATTTCCTCCCATCATGCCGTCAAGCCCATCGGTGAGGGTGTTGAAAGATCGAGTGACCCGTTTAAGTACCGGATAGCAGGCTGCAACCACCGCCATCCAGAACAACAGGGCAATGCCGCCGATCTTGAACAGTGCCGAACGAATGGTTGCCTTCCTGTCTACGGCATCAATAGATACCGAGACCGTCCCGAGCAGAGTTGCCGCAGGATGCTTGACACCGCTCAGCGCAGTTTCTGCCGACGGGCTGTAGGCAGAGGTCAGAACTTTTGTCGATGACGAAATTACTGGGGTATCTGCAGTGATATCCGGAGAAGCGATGCTGACAAGTTTCCGATTATCACTCCCGGTAATGACTATAGTCGCCACATGTGGAGTTGAGAGCATCTCTTCGGCATGGCGGTTAAGTTCGGGTATGTTTTCGGAATAGATGGGGAGTGTGATGTTGCCGGCCAGCAGTGATGCCAGGAGTTGGGCCTTTTCGGTTGAGCGCTCCCGATAATTTCGGATTTCTCCCGTAATAAGCACTAATACGAATGCGGCGGAAATTGTTCCGGTGAAGAGCGTAAAAATGAGTAACAGTCTGCTGCGGAAGCTGGCCCGGAACTGTCTGAAACGGATCATCGGGCTCATTCGGTGCTCCTGCTGTCGTCAAGATTCGGTTTCAGTTCGAGCCGCCGCAGCACGGACAGGTTGCCTTTGACGGTTGTAGTGCGGGGCGATTCCGGAATAATATCTGATATTCTCTCCCCATTCATGAGCGATACGGCCATTTTACCCCCCTGTTTTCCGATGTCGAAACGGTCAATTTCAAGGGCCAGAGCGGCGCCGGATGAAAGATAGGCGCTTGAAAAGGTAACCACCGGAACCTTGTTGCCGGCGGAAAACAGGAAATGGGCATCAGCTGCCGCACCGCTGGCGGTAACAGTGTCAGGCAACATCCAGAGCGCTTCCACCAGTCCCGTCATTGAATCGAGCTGTCCAGACACTTCTCTTGACGATTTAACCTCCCGCGCCACCAGGTCGATCCCGAATACGGCAGCTGCCTTCCGTGCCTGCCTGATATAGGCGGCAGTTCGGCCGGCTGTGCCTATAATTCCAACTTTGCGGACTTTGAGGGAATCAAAAATCTGGAGGTATCGCTCCGGAGGCGATTGCACCTCGACGCCGGTCATGGCGGGATGTCCCCCCATGCCCGCCCGGTAGCTGAGGGCCATCAGCGCGATGACCGGAGTATGCCGCACCCTGCGCGCCGCAGCCAAGGCATTGTCGCCCAGAGTTACAATGGCAACAGGAGTCTCCTCGCGGACGACCCGTACCAGGTCGATTTCGTTGTAGTCGGTAAGTACGATAACGCGTTCCGAGAAGCGGGCCACGGAGCGAAACCCGCGCAGCACCTCATCATACGCCGGCGAACGCTGGCTCTGCACGATCAGCAGGTCATAGCTCCAAACTGTTGTTGGGAGCAGCAGCCACAGAGCCGAAATCAGCAGCAGTAGTCGCCTCAAAACCGGAACCTCACTCCGCCTTCGGCCCAACGGCCGTTATTGCGATATGCCTCATCCAGATACTGGGAACCGTTGAAGATGTTGCGCAGTGAGAAGAAGAGCTCCATCCGCTTGAAGTCACCACAGAAGGGGGTGCTATTCAGGTGCAGATCCCAGAGCATCCCCTGGTAGCTTCCGATGTGGTTCGGTTCGGCGTTCCAGAAAATATGTCTGCCGGTCAGAACCCCCTTGAAACTCTTGTGGTTGTTGTACTGCATAGCAAAGTGGACGGTTTGGGAGGGTACATCCTTGACCACCGAATTGTCTGAACTACGCCTGGCATCAACATAGGTATAGCCGGAACGGAGTGAGGTGTTGAAAAGCTCCGCCGTCCTCACCTCTGCCTCGAACCCCTGTCTGATCTGGCGCTCACTCCCGATGGTGCCGGAGTCGTACGTGGTGATGTCACTGATGTCGTTACGGAACAGAGTTCCTTTCAGCCACAGATAGGGGAGAACGCTGCTCTCCAGGCCGACCTGGCTGGTCCAGACCTGTTCGGTCCCACGATCGAGGGTGAAGGCGGGAAGGCTGTACCCCTTGGCTGTATATCCCCGCATCAGTGTGCTGTCGGTCAGCTGCCAGGTCAGTCCGAAAGAGGGGCTGAACTGGTCGCCCGAGCTGCCGGTCAGGTCGTAGCGCGCCCCGGCTGAGAGTGAAACCGGCCCGATCGTCAAGGTGTCGTTCAGATAGAAGCCCCACCGGTCGGCCTGCCGGTTGAGTGTGTTTACCTGCACAAACGTAGCATTGTCATCCATTCTGGCGTGCTGGTAATCGACCCCTGCCACCAGCAGGTTGCCTGACTGCCGCCAGAGCAGCCTGCCTCCGCCCCCCGAAAGCAGTTCATGGTTCCTTTGTGACAGCGGTGGCATGTTATCGTACAGGGTATCGATGCCGATCCGGTTGTCTGAGTGAAAACTGTTCAGCTCCATTTCCAGATGGCTGCCGTACGGCTGGCGCAACGACAGCCCCAGGATCAAACGCTTGGCATCGTCCCAGCTCTGGATGCCACTCGGCGGATAGGCTAATTCGCCTCGTCCATGCCGCGCGTAGTTGGCGAGGAATGTGATCTGCCCCTGCCGGGGCAGCTCCCAGGTCAAGCGGGCATGACCGTTAGCACTGTCGAAACCGGTGTTGGGGGTGAAGCCCCCGGAACCGAGATAGCCACCGGAGAGGTAGTAGCCGAAACGGTCGATCGTACCGGACAGTTCTCCCTCGGTATCGTTACTCCCTTGTTCGCCGTGGGCCACTGTGGACATGCCGCCGATCCTGCGTTCAGGATCGGGGGACTTGGTGATGACGTTGACCACCCCGCCCAGTGCCTGTCCCCAGGCCGAGGAGGCCGCCCCCTTGACGATCTCGACCCGTTCGATGATGCGGGCAGGAATCTGGCCGATATCGGAGAAATTATCCGCCAGGTTGTTGTACGGAATGCCGTCCAGCAGGACAAGCACATGGCTGTAGTTGGAACCCTGAATCCGTGTGAAAGTTGCATTGGCAGAGCCGATCTGCCCCTCCAGCTGGATGCCGGGGACCGTGGCGAGGATATCGATCAACGTGTGGGCATTGAGAGCTTCGATCTCTGCGGCGGTGATTACGGTGGTGTTCTCGGCGGTTCGCGAGAGTTGGCGGGGGAGGCGACCGGCAACGGGATCTGCTGCTGCCGGTTGTCCCAACAGGACCAGGGTTTCGTCCTGCTCTTCGGCCCATGCCACTTGAGACAGGGCTGAGAGAAAAATCAGCAGGAAAAGAATATGGATGAAGTTTCGGGCATGCATGTTGCGTCTAGATAGCACGTTCCATGCCGTACTGTCCATCGCGCCGTCGGAACCATCACAAAAGAGAGGAGGTGATTGGAATGCAGAATCGTATCATGCTGGTGCTGGAAGAGGGAACCTGCCCGTTTCTGGGAAGCCCGGACTATTCATGCTGTTTTACCAGTCTTGTACCACTCAGGTAACAGTGTAGCACTTGTTGCAGCGGGGGGCCGGCCGGTCCCCCGATTTTTTCTGTGAGGGAATGAAATGGACTTGTCACGCTTCATCAAATTATATACCGGTTCAAACGATCCGGATGCGATAATAATCTACTCCACCCTGCGGGGTTCGGTGCTGCGCGTTTCTCAAACTGTTGCCGAGGCCTTGCGTAACGACACTTTGGAAGGGGCGGAGCAGGAGGTCATGGCCCGGCTCGGCATCCTGGTGCCGGATGCTTTGGCCGAACAGCTCCAGGTAGCGGGTTATTTCGATTGGGCCAATGCCAATGCCCGCCGTTATACCGTTCTGGTAACCCTCAACCTTGATTGCAACCTGTCTTGTCCCTACTGCTACGAGGATCATTTCCGCAGCAAAAATTATATGAGCGACGCTACCGCCGATCTGCTTGTCGAGACTATCCTGGATGGTCCGATAGCGGTTGGTAAGGAGGTGCTGCTGGGAGGTAACTTTACCCGCGACAATTACCTGCGCTTTCCAAAACAGCTGGTACATTCTTGAAGGGGAAGCGGGTGCCCATTTTTTTACACATGATGTAACGGCATAGAAACATTGAAGAAAAAGACGTTTTTTGCAGGGGGGTGCCCATTTTTTTACACATTTAATAAATGTTTAAAATCAAATAGTTAGATGGTGATTTTAATAATGTGTAAAAAAATGGGCACTTAGCTTTCCCGAAAATGGCGTTTCGGCTCTGGAAACGCTTCAATTTTTGGTTCGTCACAGTATTTAATGCATGATTTTGATCTTTAATAATTGAAAAGCATGG
>CAIYDX010000251.1 GCA_903925005.1 uncultured Geobacteraceae bacterium | reverse complement strand
TGACGAAGAATTTGCGGCAATACGGATATCACGAGACGAGTTCCACGGTGAATGGAACTACTCCATTACGCCCTCTAACAACAAAATGATTATGTAATTATTTTACGAGTCCTTAGTGGCGAAATGACGGCAAGAAATATCCAAAAGAATATCTTTACTAATCGGAATACACCCTAACCCCATCCACAAAATCCATAATTGCTCCTTATTCGCTCCACATTTGTATGGCATCCTCTAATCTCACAGGAATCGCGGTCGGATTGGATTGGAATACGCACCCATTATCTATACTATAAAGTAAAAAAGTAAATAAAAAGTAATTTTCCAAACTGACGATATAGTTAGTGAGCGCTGAAAGCGCATCCCGATTATTTCCGGGAAAATCCAGAAAAGAGGACGATCAGGGCATTCTCTGCGTACTGGCGGGAAGATGAGAGAAATCCCCTGGCACCATCGCAGGCCACCACTTCAATTTCGGCGCGTTCCTTTTCGGTCAAGCTTTCGTAGAATGCGTCAAGGACACTCTTGCCGTGTTTGTCGTGGTTCAGCGGTCTTATCAAGCTTCCTCCAAAGTTCTAACAACCGCAATCGACATGACGGACATAGTTCTTGGATTCAATAGAGGAGAATATCATGCGCATTACCCAGAATACTACCGCCAATAACACAATATACAATCTTCAGCAGGCAGCTGCCAAAATTAGCCAATTGTCAGATTTGACCGCTTCCGGACAGAATGTTAATACACCGAGCGATAATCCGATCGCGGCCAAGCTTCTTGTTGATATTGGTGACAAACTGAAATTAAACAGCCAGTATGACAGCAATATGAGTAAAGCGACGACCTGGTTGAATTACACTAGTACGGTTGTGACCGGAATATCGGATATCATTAATCAGGCAAACAAAGTTGCCGGAACCATCGACTCAGGTAGTTCCGATCCAACCTTACGGCAGAGCGTTCATGATCAGCTTGTTGACTTGAAATCGCAGATTGTAGATATGGCAAATACAACGTACGGTGATCAGTACATATTTGGCGGAGCCAATAATACTACTCCTACGTTCATTAGCAAGACGGGTGATTTGGCCAGCGGTTCCAATACAGTGTCAATTGCCGATGTGACTGGTTTGAAGGCTGGCATGAAGGTGTCAGGAATAGGCATCCCTGCCGGTGTCACGATCGGAACTGTTGATGGAGCCTCTAATTCTATTACGCTTGTTGACTCAACAGGGGCTCCGGTAAATGCAACTGCTACAACAACCGGATCTGCGCTTAATATTTACGCCGGAGACAGTACCCAGATCGGAGTCGAAATCAACCAGAATTCCACCATTTCTCTCAACATCACGGGAGACCGGCTTCTCACAGGTAACGGCAGCAGCCCGAGTTACGGCTCCACCGATATTCTGACTACATTCGACAATCTCATAGCTGCGGTGGGAGATAGTTCCACTGCTAGCAATGTAGGAGGGATTACAACAGGAATAACCGCTCTTCAGTCCAGCACAGAACAGTTGAATAATGCGACAAGTGATATATTGTCCCGAACGACACGGCTTTCCAACATGACGACTCTTAACGACAACAACAAGAATACGCTGTTATCAGTAGTGAGTAGTGTACAGACTGTCGATTACAACGCGCTGGGCGTTGAATTAAGCCAGCAGCAGACCGCCTATAGCGCTGCTCTCGCCTCAACAGCCAAGGTACAGGGGATGTCATTACTCAACTACTTACCAATCGGATAATTATTATATGGTCAGTTTCAAGCAGCATTTAGCTATTTTAGCCCGTCTTTTTTATGGGTAGTCTTAAAATAAAAGTTTTCTTTTAGCATACTCCACTCTTCACGTGCATATGACTTTGAAGGAGCCGTTGAAAGCTACAGTTGAAAGTCATTTTGGAGTAGGTTGCAGGAATTAATCAGATGATCGACAAATCCTTAATTAGTCCATATTGGCTCCTCATTTTAAATATAGTATGGGAAAATAAGTGGCAGTGGTTCGGTTTAGTGGACCCTTTGGTCAAGACAATAATGCTTTTAGTTTAAGATGGTAGTTTCTGCTTTTGATTT
>CAIYDX010000250.1 GCA_903925005.1 uncultured Geobacteraceae bacterium | reverse complement strand
CTTGGTGAGTGCCAGTATCGGTTTAACCGCCGGTTCAATCTGCCAGCCATCTTCACCAGACTGGTCTACGCTGCTACGCATACCGGATGCCGTCCGGAATGGTTTTTACGACTAGCGCTCTTTTAGAACGATTCAGGAAACATGTTGACTTTTAATGGGAAAGTTAGCGAGAGGGACTAAGTATCACTTTCATGAGACATCAACAATCTATTTGTTATTTTTGGCGGAATTTTCTACCTTGTGAGCAGATGCCATCCAGAGGAAAAAATCTAGGTTTTCGATCATTTCTGGTCGTTCCGCTGATGTAGCAATCTCAATAAGCTCAGAGTTGGGCGACTGGGTGACTTGTTCGGGGATGACAGCAAAAAACAAAATTGCTGTGATAGTGACAAGAGCAAAAGTGATTTTAGCAGGTGAACACCAGTGCGAAAAGAACCCTGCAATGTTGTTCTCCCTTTGAGACAATTCAAGTGCCCTCATGCGCGCAAATTTTAATCGACTAAGGCTGTTTTGATCGATTTTATTCTGGTCAGCATCAAGGTGTGCCACAAGTTTATTGATAATGAGTTTGTCTCTATGATCATCGTTCATGTTTGTTACCCTCCAAACAACCTCGTAACGCATGAATTGCTCGGGATAAATGAGTTTTAACGCTGCCTTGTGAACAACTCATGGCTATAGCAGTTTCTCGGGTATCCAGTCCTTCCCAGTAGCGCAACAAAAAAGCCTGTTGTTGACGTAAGGGAAGATCTTTAAGGGCCCTTTTTAGGACAGCGGTTGTTTGACTGCATTCTATTATATTGTCTGGCTGGGCCGAAGCTGAATCAGGCAACTGTTCAAGAGGGTCTTCACGGCTATCCTCAGAACCGTTCCAGTTGAACCATACTCTGAATCTGTTTCGCACAAGAGCACGTCGATGCGAATCAGTTATCCGGCTCTGTAAAACTCGATAGAAGAGCGGAGTCCATTCATTTATTGGTCGTTTGTTGTAGCGGCTGACAAAGACCAGCATTGAGTCTTGGACTATATCGAGCGCATCGTCATGATTTCCGATCGCCATTACAGCCATACGGAAAGCTTTACGCTCGACTCCTACAAGAAAATCGTTCAGAGTAAACTGGTCGTGCAGAGGACACTCCGAGCAACATTTTGAATTATGAGGCAAAAAAACCTAAAAACCATAATTGATTGTGAAACTTCCTTCCCAATCCGGACTGGTTGACGAATAACCGCGATCGATATATAATTTCAGAGTACAATTACTACTTACAGCGTAAATCAGTTTTCCTTCCAGTTGCAGATTACCGCTGACTCCCTCCTGAGCAGAAGTAGCTCCCTTTATTGCAAGTGAAGGCCTGAGCCCTGGAGTTATTTCATAGCCTATGCCCGCATCATAATCGACATAATTCTTGGCAGTGTAAAGAGCGGTTTTCCCCTGAAAAGCATAATCGCCGTCCATGAATAAAAGCCACTTATCGATATTTTTTGTCAGTCCGACACCCAAAATTTCCGACACAGCACCGGATCCAAGCCCAGCATCGGCTGTGGGGAGCTTGAGGGTGGCGACAGGACGAACTTGAAACGATTTAAGTGATTCTGAGGAGAAGGTGTAGCCCATATCAAGCAATAGGTCGCCAAAACCGCTCACTGTCACTTTATTATTAGTTGATTTCACATTTCGTGCTGCGGTACCAGTCACAACTCTTCCTCCGACAATCAAGTTGGTATTCTGGTGTATGTAAGGAACCGACGCCCCAAAATCGAAATATTTGTTTGGATAATAGTTAATGGACAATGGGATACTAATTGTTGTGGTCGAGATGCTTCCGCCGTACTTTCCAGTGGCAATATCTAAACCTGCCTCAATCGAGAACTGTTCTTCCGGTGTTTTATCACTTTGTGATTCCGCTCTTCCAGACTGTGAAGTCAATAGAACAAATACAGACAACAGAACCAATTTTCTCATGACAGAAATTAACAGCGACATTAGACTGGCCTCTCAATAATTTAAATAAACAATTATACTCACCTATTGTCGAATCATTTCCTTCTTATATTTATGGATCTGCGGTTATTGAGAATATTTTGTTTTTCATCCGGGCTGATTGAATGCCACTCTTCCAGTAATCTATGCTTCTCTTCAGGGGACAGCTTTGTAAAGTCAGTGAAACTCTGACGGACGGATTGCTGCTCTTCAGGAGTGAGATGGCGGAATGTGGCCAGATTTTTCTTGATCAACTCCCTTTTTTCTTTAGGAAGCTTCTGCCATTCTGCAAAACGATCCATGGCTTTCTGCCGCTGCTTCAGATCCATGGATAACCATCTTTGAGCGCCTTTACGATATCGACCTTGTTGCTCCGGCGACATAGTAGGCCATTGTTTTTTAACATTACTCAGGATCCGCTGTTCCGGCGGAGACAGTATATCCCAACTTGATGCCTCTGCTCTCACATATGGCGCGAGCAGAAATAAACCCAAATATAATAGCAAAGTGACTTTTAAGCTATTTGCTAATCTTATCGCCATTCTTGTTGTCCTTGTGGTTAGTAGTTTCGTCCTTGCCTGAAGGTTGTCCGCTTTTGATCATTTTTTTTAAAAATTGATATAATTCTTCCAAGCTAAAGGACTCCAGCCCCTTGATATCTGACAAATCGCTGTCAGTATCTCCGAGAAATTCAATAAAATCGGGCGGAAGCGGTGACACTTCTGCAGCATATAGCAATTTATTTCCCCCAAAAATAAGTATCTGAAACATCAGTGTATACAATGTCATTCGGCAGACGATTGATTTGGGTATTCTGTATATATAACGTTTTATAAAACAATTGGTTGACAGAGATATAATCCGCATTATTTTTTTCTGCTCCTGAAAAGTTGCTGATTATTGTAACAGGTGTATGTGCCAATTGGCTTTGGAAATTAACCCAGGGTCGGCGTCCTGATTTGACGTGATATCCGTAGATTATGAATTGTGCCTGGGTCAATCTGGACGCCGATAAGGACCAAAACTACAAATATACCGAGGTTCCACTCCCACAATTAAAATCACATGCTCGTGTTTCTGTACTTCTTGCCCAGTAATACATAAATAACCTAATAAATACGATAAAGCTTATATAGGCCTAGGTAGCGTTCTCAATTAACATTTTCCTGTCAGTTTCCGATAAGTGATTAAAACCACTTATCGGAGGGTTGCAGATGGATAGAACTGTTTTACGAGATGACCAGTGGGAGCGCCTTTCT
>CAIYDX010000249.1 GCA_903925005.1 uncultured Geobacteraceae bacterium | reverse complement strand
CTTGGTGAGTGCCAGTATCGGTTTAACCGCCGGTTCAATCTGCCAGCCATCTTCACCAGACTGGTCTACGCTGCTACGCATACCGGATGCCGTCCGGAATGGTTTTTACGACTAGCGCTCTTTTAGAACGATTCAGGAAAGTTATTGCAACTTCAGTATTTCTTCCATCAAGGCATCAGCCAGCTGATCTTCCGGCACCTTGCGAACAATTTCTCCATGGCGGAACACAAGCCCCTCACCTTTTCCCCCGGCAATACCGACATCAGCTTCACGAGCTTCACCCGGACCATTAACCGCGCACCCCATGACGGCAACCGTAATCTGCCTGTCTACCCCCTGCAGCCGCTTTTCGACATCCTCCGCAACCCGTATCAGATCGATCTGGCACCGTCCACAGGTAGGACAGGAAACAAAGTTAACCCCGCGCTGACGTAACCCAACCGCTTTCAAAATATCATAGGCTACCCGCACTTCATCCTTCGGCTCACCGGTCAGCGAAACCCGCATCGTATCGCCGATCCCGTCCGCCAGCAGAATGCCAAGACCAACTGACGATTTGATCGTCCCGGAGAAAAGTGTCCCAGCCTCGGTAATGCCGATATGCAAAGGATAATCAGACTGTTCCGAAAACAGGCTGTACGCGGCAACTGTTTTCATCACATCGGATGCTTTCAGCGATATCTTGATTTCCTGATAATTCAAATCCTCAAGAATGCGAATATGTCCCAGCGCCGATTCCACCATGGCCTCTGGAGAGGGATGACCATACCGCTGCAGCAGCTCTTTTTCAAGCGAACCGGCATTTACACCGATCCGGATAGGTACTTTGCGCTCGGCGGCAGACGCAACAATTTCGGCGACCTTCCACTTTTCGCCGATATTGCCCGGATTGAGCCTCAGACCGTCAATGCCCCCCTCAAGAACCTGCAGCGCCAGTTTATAGTCAAAATGAATATCGGCTACGACAGGAATGGGACTCATCTGTTTGATCTGTGACAGGGCATGAGCAGCTTCCAGATCAGGCACCGCGCAACGAACAATTTCGCAGCCGACTTCGGCAAGCACGTTGATCTGGGCGATTGTGGCGGATATATCACGACTGTCGGTGCTGCACATCGATTGTACGGAACAGGGGGCGCCGCCGCCAATCGCTACCCCGCCGATATGTATTTGCCTGGTTAGTTTTTTCATGGTCCGATATAGTGCCAAAGGACGGCGGGAAAGTCAAGAACGGCGCGTGAACGGACTCTTGAGAAAGCATGTTTTCCTCAAGAGTCTGCCGGCAAACAGCTGCGACATTTTGCGCAATTGCGCCAAATGTCGCAGGAAAGAATTGCAGCGTGTCAATCACCGTAACATGCCGTAAATCAATAGGTATCAGCCTCACCATAGTTCGCGACTCGACAGACACACGTTATTTATGTCGCACCACTTCTGTTTTAAGCCGTTTAATTTCTTCTTAGATTCAAACGGATAGCTGCCTGCTTGGTTTGGCACAACATCTGCAAAATAATAGCGATTTAACGCTTGCGTGAAATGGCATTCGTGGTTTCCTGTTTTCAAGCAATGTTTGACTATCATGATAAAACAGTACTAAGGAGATAACTGAGAAGCATGAATACTTCGCTGAGCATGTGCGCCATATCCGGACAGCAAAATGACCGCTGTTCCAGGCATATTCTGGAATGCATCAAAATGCCGGCAGTTACCCTGAACAACATGGGTAAGATTCTTTTTTGCAATGATTTTCTGCTCAACTTGACCGATTGGCAAGCCGACGAGGTTTTAGGCCGGGACTGGTTCGCCCTGTTCGTACCGGTTGAATATTCCAAATCCTCCCGGAAGAAGTTCCTGAAAAAAATGGGGGGCAATACCATACCGACACATTCGGAAAACGAAATCATTACAAGGCAGGCAGAGCGCAGGCTGATCGCCTGGGACACGACCTGTTTTCACGATGAGAATGGAACAATAACCGGAGGCACCAGTATCGGCAGGGATATCACCGTGCAGAAGCAGCTGGAGAAACAGTTCTATCATGCCCAGAAAATGGAGGCGATCGGCAAGCTGGCCGGAGGGGTGGCTCACGACTTCAGCAACCTGATCACCGTAATGCTCGGCTACAGCAACATCATCCGGAAAAAAAACCGATGAAACATCACGACTGCATCACAACATCAAGCAGGTAATCAAGGCGGGCGAGGTGGCCGCGACGTTGACAAAACAGCTGTTGGCGTACAGCCGTAATCAGGTTTTGCAACCGGTTATCATGGATCTTAATCAGGTGCTGTTCGGCACGGAGCATATCCTGAAGCTGATCGTTGGGAAGAATATTAATTTAAAATGTATCAAGACTTCAAATATCGGGCAAGTGATGGCCGACCCAGGTCAGCTGGAACAAATTGTCATGAACCTGGTTATCAATGCTCGTGACGCAATGAAAAATTGCGGCATGCTCACGATTGAAACCTCCATGGTCGAACTGGATGCAGAGTATGTACGACAGCATAAAGGCGTCAAAGCAGGTCAATACGCTCTGTTCGCGGTAAGCGACAACGGCTGCGGAATGGATCAGGAGACCGTTTCGCGTATATTCGAGCCGTTCTTCACCACCAAAAGCAGCGGCAAGGGGACCGGACTGGGGCTTTCCAACGTCCGCGAGATCGTGAAACATAATAGGGGGCATATCTGGGTTTACAGCGAATCCGGAATTGGGACTACCTTCAAAATTTACCTGCCGGTGCATCGGAGTTCAGCATCGGTATCGTCTAAAAAACCATTTACCGTGTCATCACTTGAGAAAAAACGCCGGGAGGCACTGGCCGTCCAACCACACGGGCGTACCACCTGTACCGCAGTGTCGTACTTTGTCAATTAAGCCAAATCAAGCTTAACTTTATTTAGACCTCCGTGGCTTTTAAGACCTCGTAGGTTTTGTCTTGTAATAAAATAAATCACCATCTGAACGAGGAGCAATATACGTGAATAAAATGTCCCTAAAATGGAAAATGCTTTTACCCATAATTTCCTGCGTAACCATCGGCGTGATGGTCACGGTTTTCGTTGTTGGCTATTCGGCGCGTAAAATTGTTATTGCGGAAATTGAGCATTCGACCATGCTCAAACTGCGCGATACTGTGTTGATTTCCATGACGACCATGATGGGCAGCGGCAACATAAAGGAAAGCAAAGCCCCATTTATTAACCAGATGAAACAAACGGCAAATTTGAAGGTCATAAGGTCAATTGCCCTGGATAAAGATTATGGCAAAGGGACCGACGGGGAATACGCGCAGGACCAATACGAACGTGAAGTGATCGACAAGGGGGTGGCCAAGGTTTTGTTTGATGGAGACACCATCAGGGGGATCTATCCCTACATTGCCGGTAAAAACAACATGGGCAAAAATTGCCTGGAATGCCACAACGTCACGGAAGGAACCGTACTGGGAGCGGTCGATATTCGCATCCCGCTCACAGATTCTCTTTCCAGGATCAGGAATTATCAATACCTGTTCGGCGCGATGGGCTTGCTCGGAACCCTCCTGCTGACAACGTTCATCTATTTCCTGGCAAGATATATATTCACCCCGCTTGAAGCATTGACCAGAAACGTTTCCGAGGTAAAAAACGGTAATCTGGCGATCAGTTTTAACCATCAAAGCGGAGATGAAATCGGCATTTTGAGTTCAAGCATGAACGATATGGTCAAAGGCTTGAGAGATTTGATAGGTCAAATATACGCCTCCTCAAACAGCATCGTGTCCGTTGTCGAAAATTTGAGCCAGGAATCGAAGAAGGTATCCGAAGGTTCGGAGCGCGAGATCAATCAAATCATGCAGATTGCCACCGCCAATGAAGAGATGTCGGCAACCTCCACGGAAATCGCCAACAACTGCCATCTGGCTGAACAGAGCGCCCAGCAGGCGGATACCATGGCGCAGGAAGGGGTCGAAGTTGTTGAAAACACCATGCATGTAATGAACAAGATAGCAGACCGGGTGACAACAACGGCTCAAACCGTGGAGAGCCTCGGCTCCAGGTCCGACCAGATCGGCGAGATCGTCGGCACCATTGAGGACATTGCCGATCAGACCAACCTTCTTGCCCTGAACGCGGCCATTGAAGCGGCCAGAGCGGGAGAGCAGGGACGCGGTTTCGCCGTTGTAGCCGACGAGGTCCGTGCCCTGGCAGAAAGGACCACCAGAGCGACCAGGGAAATCGGCGCCATGATCAAGACGATCCAGACCGAGACCAAAGCGGCGGTCAAGTCCATGGAGGAGGGAGTTCAGGAGGTTGAGAATGGGACGAAGGAGGCCGCCAGGTCAGGCGAGGCGTTAGGGAAAATCCTCGAACAGATCAGTACGGTGACCAGCCAGATAAGCCAGATCGCCACAGCGGCCGAAGAACAGACGATGACAATCCATGAAATCAACAATAATATCCAGATAGTTTCCGATGTGGCCAAGACAAACAAGGAGGTGGAAAAAGACGTATTGAAAGAGGTTTCCGAGCTTACGGTAACAGCCAGGGGGCTGCAAGAGTCTATATCCGGATTTACGCGATAGACAATGATAGGAGAGGCTTTTTGATTTAAGCGTGAAATTATTGTAATTCCTTCCCAAATATAAGCGTTTAATAAATACCAGCACACAGGTCTACACTTGCGACTATGTCATATTTGTAGGTCTGTTGTTGCTTGTGTTCTACTTTGCCTATTCTCTTTCTTTCAACAATTTCAACAAAGATCTTCAAAATGTTTGGATTCTTCACAACAACTCTGGTAACTTGCCAGAACTAGCGGAGACACTGTATCTACACTCAATATTTGCATACATAAATAAGAGGTAAAATTTGACTCTGTCCATGATCCTGAAAGCGAACTTCTCGTGATTATCAACTGGAACGACATAGATACCGTTCTCCTGGATATGGACGGCACTATCCTTGATCGCCATTTTGACGACCACTTCTGGTTGGAACATGTGCCAAAACGGTGGTCACAGCGAAATCATACCACGCTTGAATACGCCAAGGAGCACCTGTACAGCCTGTTCCGAAGCCAGGAAAACAGTCTTAACTGGACCGACCTCGATTACTGGTCGGACCACCTCAAACTCGATATTCCAGTGCTCAAACGGGAAATTGAACATCTGATCGCCGTGCATCCCTATGTGATAGAATTTCTGCTGTTCCTGAAACATGCCGGTAAAGCGGTCTGGCTGGTCACTAATGCCCATTCCAAGACTCTCGACCTTAAGATGAAAAACACCCGTATAGGTCCATATTTTGACGGCACTATCTGCGCTCATCAGGTAGGTCTGCCAAAAGAAGATGCTCGTTTTTGGGGAGAGCTGCAGAAATTTATCAACTATAAACCGGAGCGGACGTTGTTGGGTGAAGACAGCGAAACAAATCTGGCAACCGCAGAAAGCTTTGCAATTCGCTATCTTATCTATATCAGCCGCTATAGTTCAAAAATTGAACCACGTCAGTCGGAACAATTTCAAACGATTGATTACTTCAATCGGCTTATTCCGGAAAAGGGAAACAACCGCGTCACCATTTAACAGATACAATAAAATTGAAAAAAGGGGGCGAAATCATGAAAGGTTCTCTCAAAGATGTGAGTATCCAGATGAAGCTGCTTATCATCCCGGTCGTCACCGCAATCTTCATGACCGGTTGGGTATTTCTCTACCTCCTGCCGTTGATCGACTCTAAGATTCAATTTACAAAAGAAGCTGCAACTCAACAGGTTGTTGAAATCGCATGGAGCATTATCGATAGTTACAACGAACGCGCCAAGAAAGGCGAACTTTCCGCGGAAGACGCCAGACATGGGGCTATCGCGCAAATCAACAAAGTCCGGTACTCCGGTACAGAGTACATTTGGCTCAACGACCTTTCCCCAAAGATGATCATGCATCCGATCAAACCGGAGCTCGACGGCAAGGATCTGTCGGAAACAAAAGATCCGAAAGGGAAGAGGCTTTTTGTTGACATGGCTGCCGTCTGCAAAGCGAAAGGTGGCGGCATTGTTAATTATATGTGGCCGAAACCGGGAGCAAGTGATCCGGTGCCGAAAATATCCTATGTCAAACTCTATGAACCTTGGGGCTGGGTAATCGGCAGCGGGGTTTACGCGGATGACATTGCGAAAGAAATCTCGGCAATTCGTCTGTTCATCGTCGGCGGGAATATCGCGTTCATCGCATTTATTGCTGTCTTATGTGTGGTTATCACCCGATTATTGGTTACTAAACCGATCCACGAAGCGATCACCGCGGCGGAGAGACTGGCGACCGGAGACTTCACGGCTGAGATAGTTTCATCATCAAAAGACGAAGCCGGCCAGCTGTTGACTGCGATGAGGATTATTACTGAGCATATAACTCCGATATTGAAGAAAATTCACGGTTCCAGCAGACAGATGGGGCAATCTTCGCTGCAGATAACTGAAATTTCCAACAGCATTACAAATTCAAGCCGTCTGCAGCAGGAATGTTCCACCAGCGTCTCTCTGGCAACCAGCGATTTGAGAAGCACCATAGAGAGCGTTCGGGACTTGACGGATTCAGCCCAGAACGAGTTCGCGAATATCGAGAACGTTGCCGAGCAGGGGCTGCGGGCGGTTAAAGACAACACAATGCAGATCGCCAGCACCGTGAAGGTTGTCAGCAAAGCAGCTCAAGATGCCGCCGAGCTTCAAATCGTCGGAGATAAAATCCACCAGATTATCGGCAGCATTACCGATATCGCCGACCAGACAAACCTGCTGGCTCTCAACGCCGCCATAGAAGCGGCCCGAGCTGGAGAGCAGGGTCGCGGCTTTGCCGTGGTTGCGGACGAGGTGCGTAACCTGGCAACAAAAACAACCCTCGAAACAGAGCAGATCAAGGTCATCATCGCAGAGTTGACCGGCCAGGTTTCCAGAACACTGATAACGCTGGAACAGGCTGTGACACAGGTAAGCGGGGGTGCCGAACAGAACAATGAGACGGTCAGGGTAATCGAGCGGATGATTGAATCCTTCAAAGGGTTCTCGACGATAAACTGCCGCATTTCTGAAGCCGGCCACTCTCAGATGGAGCGCCTGGAACTCGTTAACAGCTCATTGGACTCCCTATTCTCCGCTATAAAAAACAGTGCAACTCAGATCGGCATTACGGCGACAATAAGCGCTGACTTAACTTCCGTCACCAGAGACATCACAAAGCAGCTCGACATGTTTACCTTCGACCGTTTCTTGCAGATCGCCTCAACAAGTCATGAAAAAAGGAGGTTCTCGCGATTTATTTCCGGGTTGCTGACATTTGTTGTATGTGATGCAATAAACCTTCAAGCATTTGGCCTCAGCTATGATGTCAGCCTGTCGGGGATGAGACTGCGGATTCCGAAAGACGCTCATATACCGGTCGGCTCTCAGATTAAGCTTAGCATCAAGCTGCCATTCGAAACATTTAAAGAGTACACAAAACAGCAACCTCTGGACGTAATGGCAAAAGTCGTTTGGACTGAAGCGCATGGATATAACACTCATTACGGCATTGATTTTCAGTCAATAACTGCTCATCACCGGCAGCAGCTGGAGAATTGTTCTCAGTTCTTTTGTGTGGCTAACCCCCAAGCAGGCAAGTGATAATTTTTAAAAGGTTATGCCGGGCGCCGACGGTAATGACCGGTTACACCCTTTTCAATATGGTCCTGAATTTTTCGAGCTTGGAGGCTCCTTCCTCTATCAGCCGAATCAGGTCTTTGCGGGCGTCTCCCGCCACATCCTTACCCTTTTCCAGCAGATCTTCGGTCTTCTCACCTATAGTTTCAACAAGGTTAGACACATTGGCCGCCAGATCATCAACCGCCTCATCGGTGCGATTACGAGTTTTTTTTGCATAGCGAAAAATATCTTTTCTCGTTCTGCTTCCGGATTGAGGAGCAAACAGCAGAGCCAGGCCGGCCCCGATGACCCCGCCGGCAAATACCATTAAAGCCGCCGCTGCGATTTTTTTATCTCTCTCTTCCATTGATAACCTCCCTTTTGGATGTAATAATTCATTATATTACCGCATCCTGCAAGTATGACAAGCCCCTTACCACTTTATCTTTATGCGAAATCTGTGCTATACTGCCTCAAGTACTTATTATCACTAAAATCACAAGGATGTTCACATGATGAATACTACGTATGATGTATTAATAATCGGCGGTGGACCGGCTGGTCTTTCGACCGCCTATTTGTGCCACAAGCACGGTCTTTCCTATCTTGTTCTTGAATCTGGAAAGGCTATTTTTCAAGGGATCGCTAACACTTATCCGGAAGGAAAGCTGGTATACGCTTCAAAGCCCAAGGATGCTCCTATGCCGTTTATGGTAGATGAATTGCGTCCGCCGGACAAACCGGTAACGGTTGAAAGTTATCTGCAGTACGTTCAGCATTTTGTCCAGCATGAGAATCTTCTCGTACAGACAGAAGTTGATTTCGAAGACATCAAGGACGAACGGGATGGGCTGACGGTAATTACGTCCAAAGGTAACTTCAAAGGAAAGAAGGTTGTGCTTTCTTTCGGCAGCAATATTCCGCGTGAACTCTCCGTGTATGGCGATGCCAAAATGGTGGCTAAAAACGTTGATGATGCCGGGAAATATGTTGGCATTAAAACGTTGGTGATCGGCGGTGGCAATACGGCGGCCGACGTGATCATCAATATTCTCAAGACCAAACGTGAGGCAAAAGACTTACAGCCGGTGTACTGGGCACATATGGCGGAAACATTTGACGTCAACAAGGAGACGGCTCAACGTCTCGGAGAAGAAATCCTTCTGGGTGGAAATATCAGGTTATTGCCTGGAGCTATGCCGCGTATCGGTGAAGTCGACAATGAGGGGGTAGATCGCCTGGTTATTCGCATCAACGAATTCAAACAGTCAGACGGCATCGACCTCTACCACGGTTTGAGCTTTCCAATGAAAAATGTCATTGCTTGTATCGGGTCGGAGGGGCCGATTCCTATTTTCGATAAACTGCATATCCAGAGTATCGCCTGCACCGCCGGCGTCTGCAAGATTGCCAAAGAGGGAGATCGTCTGGTACTGCTGTCATCGGATTTCGAATCCACAAGAAAAGGCGTGTATGTTATCGGCGGAGCTATTTCACCTTCGTACATGAAGATCAGCGAAGGGTCAATTGCCGAGGAAAAGCATCCCAACCTCATCTACACCGCAATTAACGACGCTTATTATGTCGTAGAGGCCATTCGGACGAAACTGGGTAAATAATAGATATTAATAATCTGAAAAGCAGAGGTTTGCCGATATGGTGGATTTCTGCTTTTTTTATTCAGGTTACCTTGATTTTCGTGTACTCTGCAGTTACATTTCAAAAAGTCATGTTATTCCATCGAGATTGACGTCATTTTATTACAAGGAGCCGAACAGATGAAGAAACATTTACGTAAAGTTTTTGCTTTGCTGGTTGCTGTTTTGTTTCTCTCCGTCACCGTTATGGAATTCGAAGCTAATGCCAGAGCAGGCAGCGGCGGTGGCGGTGGCAGCCGTTCCATGGGAAGTGCCGGTTCACGCAGCTACTCACGCCCAGCCAGCCCAAGTCCGTCACAGGCTCCTTCTCGTCCGATGCAGGCTGCCCCTGCCCCCAGCTATCAGCCACCAGCATCCGGCGGATTCATGAGAAGCATGGCCGGCGGCATTGTTGGCGGCATGCTTGGCGGCATGCTGTTCAGAAGTCTTGGCTTTGGCGGTATGGGTGGCGGTATGGGTGGCGGCATGGGAGGTGGCGGCGGTATCGGCCTGTTTGAAATCCTGCTGTTTGCCGGAATCGGTTATCTTATTTATCGTTTTATCAAGAAAAGCAGGGAAAACAGTTCTGATAGTTCCTATGCTCAGAACAGTTATCAAAGCGGCACTGTAACCCCCATTTCCCAGGGATATCCCCCTCCCGTTCCGGAAGTAGAAGACGTTGAAACCGGTCTGGCTCATATCCGGCAGTTTGATCCGTATTTTGACGAAAACCGTTATAACGACCTGGTCATGGATAATTTTTTCAAGATTCAGGGCGCCTGGATGAATCGCGAACTGACTCCTGTGACAGGAATTCTCACCGATGAGATGCGGCGCATTTTTCAGACGGATATCGACAAATTGATCAGAGACAAGCAAATCAACCGGCTGGAAAACATTGCCGTTCGGAAAGTCGATATTGTGGAAGCGTGGCAGGAATCGGGACAAGACTACATCAACACCTTGATTTACGCGAACCTGCTCGACTATACGACGGATGAAACCGGATCCGTGTTAAACGGCAGCAAGAGTGACCCGGTCAAGTTTGAGGAGTATTGGACCTTTACCCGTCCGGTCGGCAACAACGCCTGGAAACTGACTAAGATTGACCAGAAATAGACCATGATTGCTCTCCCTCTTTCTTTGTCCGATAAGAAAGGGGGAGAGCCCCCTCCCTCACAAACCTCAAAGCCATGAAAACATCATGAACCCGCTCAATCTTGCATCGATAGACATTTCCGGCCTCAACCTGATCGAGGCAAGCGCCGGTACCGGCAAGACATGGACCATAGCAGCACTCTACATTCTTCTGCTGCTTGAGAAAGAGCTGCGCCCGGAACAGATACTTGTGGTTACCTACACAAAGGCTGCCACTGCCGAACTGCGTGAACGCATCAGGCGGAGAATTGCCGCCACTCTTGATCTGTATGCCAGCGGGCGGTCTCCGGCCGATGACGATCTTGAACGTCTCCTGATGACGGTTCGTCCTCAAAACAGCGAGCGAGCAATAAAACTCCTGACGCGAGCACTATATTCATTTGATGACGCCGCTATATTCACCATTCATGGTTTCTGCCAACGGGCATTGCTGGAGAATACCTTTGAAAGCGGTTCTCTTTTCGGCAGCGATATGATCAGCGATCAGAGCGCTATTGTCAAACAGGTCTGCGATGACTTCTGGCGATCCAGGATCATGTCGCAGTCGGACAGCTTTATTGAGTACCTTGCCTCGGCAGGTTATACCCCGGAAAAGCTGGTTAAACCGCTTGACGGACACTTTCAAAATCCTGATATGATTATCGTTCCCGAGATTGATGATGAACCGCTTGCACCTCTGACAGTTGAAAGAGACAGACTCTATATCCAAGCATGCAGGCTTTGGAACAGTGATCGCGACGTAATTATCGCGCAGTTGGAACAGGCCCGTTTGAACCAGCAGAGTTATAAACCGTCACAGATCAAGACCGCTGCAAGCTTGTTTGACAGTTGGGCAGCGGGTAAAAATGCTGCTCTGCCAAACGGTAAACTTGATTTCTTTTCGGCGCAGAAAATCGCTACAAAATTGACAAAGCAGTCACCTTTCACACCGGACCACCCTTTTTTCAGCCAGTGTCAACAATTGACTGAAGTAACTAATTCAATCGAACAGGTTCTTCAAAACAAGATTTTTGCCTGTCAGCACGACTTCAAGCGGTGGCTTGAACAGGAATTGTCACAACGCAAAAAACAGTTGAATCAGCGCGCATTCGATGACTTGCTGCTAGATCTTCATCTGGCACTTGAAGCTGAATCCGGGGCAGCTCTTGCCGAAAAATTGCGGCAGCGTTATAAAGCGGCCATGATCGATGAGTTCCAGGACACCGATCCGCTCCAATGGAACATATTCAAACGCCTGGGAGCTGAACAGGATTATCCCTTGTTTCTGATCGGTGACCCGAAGCAAGCCATCTACAGTTTTCGCGGGGCCGATGTCTTTGCCTATCTTAATGCCGGCAAAAACGTCATGCCCGATAAAATGCATACGCTGGGAACCAACTTCCGCTCGGATGCGGCACTGGTGAAGGCCGTTTCCGCGCTGTTTGCCGCCAGTTCCGATCCTTTCATCTGTCAGGAGATACCCTTCCATGAGGTTGGCTCAGGTCGCTCCGGGAATGACCGTTTGTTAATTAACTCTGTTCCGGATGCAGAGCCTCTCAAAGTTTGGATCTACTCTCGCAGTGACGAAACAAAGACCGAATTAAAACCGGTTGCCACTCGTAGTATAGTTTCAGCGGTTGCGGGAGAAATAGCCGGTCTGCTTGAACCGGGTCGCGTTTCCATCCAGGCATCGGGACAGGAACGCCCGCTGAAACCGGGCGACATCGCCTTACTGGTAAAAGCTCACAAACAGGCCGAAAAGGTTCAGGAAGCGCTTTTGGCGCTTGGCATCCCATCCGTGCAACAGGGAAGCGCCACTATATTTGAGACATCCGAAGCGCTGGATCTCTTACGGATCCTGAAAGCTGCGGCGGAACCGCATCGCGAAGCGCTGCTTCGTGAAGCGCTGCTGACTGCAAGCATCGGATTAAGCGCCAATCTGATTTCCAATTATCTGGAGAGTTCAGGGGAGCATCCCGAGTGGGAAACGTGGCTGCTCCGTTTTCGGAATATGCACACGGCAGCCGAATCCGGCGGTGTGGTCGCCCTCGTATCGTGCCTGCTCGGCAGCTGCGGCGTACGGGAGCGGATATTGTCGCGAGTGGGGGGTGAACGCTGCCTGACCAATATTCTGCACTGCTCTGAATTACTGCACCAGATTGAACGGGAGCAGGGGAAAACTCTGACCGGCCTGATTGTCTGGCTGGAGCGGAGAATAAGTGAGCCGGGCGTGGACGATGCGGCACTGCTCCGGCTTGAGACCGATGAGAACGCAGTACTAATATCAACAATTCACTCCAGCAAAGGGCTGCAGTATCCGGTGGTATTCGTCCCCTTCGCATGGGATGCCCCATCCGGCAAAACCGACCGGGCACTCTTTCACAATGACAATGGCGAACTGGTACTTGATCTTGCTAAGGGAGAGGACAGCCTGCAGCGCGCCGCCTCCGAACGGAAGGCCGAGGCAGCACGGCTGCTGTATGTAGCTTTGACCCGGGCCGAGTTCCGCTGCTATGCCGTATGGGGCGGAATCAACGGCGCGGTTGATTCGCCGCTTTTTCATCTTTTGCATGGCGAATCGGCGAAAAAGGAGAGCAAGATTTTCTCAACACTCGGCGACCGGGCAATTCTTGAACATGTGCGGCAGTTCTCAAGCGCCGGGGACAGCGGCATTTCCGCTCTGCCTATGCCTTTAAATGAACCTTCATCTCTGCGTCAAACGAAAGCTTCGGCTGGTTTGCCCTATACCTGCCGAACGCTTGGCCACCCTCCCCGCCATGATTGGCATGTTGTCAGCTTCAGCGGCATGACTTCCGGAGCGGGACATGTTTTTGAGCCGCACGACCACGATTCGACGCCCGACTCAACAACTTTAGTTACAGCAGCTGTTCCGGCGGATACGGAGCCGCCTTCGGGGGGATTGACTATTTTTGATTTTCCGCGAGGAGCAAAGGCCGGTAATTGTCTGCATGAAATGTTTGAGCTGCTGGATTATTCCGAGTTATGCAGTGATTCCATCACCGTCTCCGCGCGTTCTGCACTGGCGGATAACGGCTTTCATGAGCAGTGGCTGCCGACTGTCGCAAACATGGCCGCTGATGTAACTTCCGCCCGTATTATCCCGGCCAGTCCCGGTTTCAGTCTGTCGCAATTAAAAAAGGGGGAGTGGCAGACAGAGATGGAGTTTTATCTTTCGATCAGGCAACTTGCACCGGACAACCTGCAAGCACTGTTTGACGGGATGCACGATGAGGATCATTTCGAGGATTTTTTTGAGGTGCTTGGCAGGCTTTCATTCCGGCAAAGCCGCGGCATGCTGCAAGGTTTTATCGACCTGGTTTTCACGCACGACGGTCGATACTACATCCTTGACTGGAAATCAAACCATCTCGGCATGAAAGGGTCGGACTACAACCGGGATGCGATGCACGAATCAATGTGCCGGAGCGCTTATATTCTGCAATACCATCTCTATACCCTGGCGCTCGACCGCCTATTGAAGTTACGACTGCCGGGCTACAGCTATGAACAACATTTCGGAGGAGTAATTTACCTGTATCTGCGGGGTATTTCAGGCGATTCAACAACTAACGGCATCTACTTTGAGCGGCCGGAGTTGGAATTTATCAGGCGTGCCGGCGAAGATGTTCTGGATTGATTTGTCCAATTCCGACCGGAACCGGCTACCATTTTTGGCCGGTCTGTTCTCTATATTTCTTGACACCTTCCCCAAACGTGTCCTGGAACTCAGTAGCATCTTTTCGCCGTGAAAAATCATAAAAATAATAGTAAATCAGATAGGACATGACCGCTAAAAAGAGTATCGAGATAGCCACATTCAACGGTGAAATACCTTTTTTCTCTTTTTTCGCTTCGACAATCGGCAAATAACCCTTCTGGCGAATTCGCAGCGACTCCAGGTTGGTTATATGGCTTATGATAGCATCCCGCTCCCTGTCATCGATAATCACGAAATTGAGCGCGACATTATAATATTCTTCGTTACCTTTGATGCTGTAATTATTACCTTTGAATACGACCCGCGAGATACAATCCATTATACGCGGCGGAGTGGTCGGTAAAAACATCTCTACAAAAACAAGATCGTCCATCTTGAAAAGATCCGTAGTGACGAATTTAAAACCCCCGGCACTAAGATTCATTGCTGTTGCGTTGACATAATCCCACGTTTCATCTATCGGGTTAAATTCTTCAATACTCTGTTTAAGCGCCTGATCCCGCTCTTCTGCGTCAAATTCACCCGCAGCAATTTTGAACAACAATTCCTTTTGCTTCTCGTTAAAAGCTTCTCTACGCTCGGTTTCGCTTGCGAGTCTGACCTGTTTTCTTTTTCGCCATACTCCAATCAGAACATCCAGATTCTGCTCTTGCGAAAACTGAAAATTGAACGGGAGAAAAGCGTCAATCCGGAAAAATTCCCGTAGTTCACCGGTACCCACGCCACCGGTAAGACGCAACTGAATTTTGCCAAAGCCCGCCTCGCCCGAATAAACACCGCCACAGCGGTACCCCATTCCTTCTTTACTAAAACGGAGATCAAGCGTCATCCCGGCGACCAGATTCACCTCGGCAGGCAATTCATCGCGCGACATCTCTAAAGTGATTAAATTTTCTTCGAGCGTCGCGACTCTGGCCCAGTCCCGGAAAAGTTCGTTATTTTCCAGTGGGATACAGACAGTAATCTTCAGCCCGCTAGTAAAGTATTGAGCGTATTGTTCCGCATCACTCATAGAGGGAAAACCTGGAGAGAAAGTTCGACTGCAGGAGTTATATTGCCGGTCGGTGCTGTCATTTCAACGACCGATTGATGGCATCAAGAAGTTCATCTATAGAGACCTTGTGTACCCCGGCGCCATGCCCCAACGTTTCCAGGTCGGCAATCTGGCATTCGTAACAGTCAAGGTTATACCGTCTGAAAACCGGCAAGGTCTCCGGGTGCTGTGTGATAATGTCGGCAATTATCATATCCTTGGTAACCATGATGCACCTCATAGGGACTATATTTTTAAGAGCCAATATTTTTTGCCGATTCCTTGACAAATTTGGTGGTACTACGGTAAGCCGTATTTCTGTCGCAATGCCGTTTTCACTTCCGGCGGAACAAATTTGTCGATGTTCCCGTTAAGAGAACAGACCTCCTTGACGATTGAGGAGGAGAGATAGCCGTACTGCAAGGATGTCATCATGAAAAGAGTTTCAATTTCCCGACCGATACAGCTGTTCATCTGAGCAATCTGAAATTCGTACTCAAAATCCGATATTGCCCGAAGGCCGCGGATGATTACATGGGCTCCACGAGAGGAAACATAATCTATCAGAAGTCCGCTGAAAGTGTCAACCGTGACCCGCCCCTCACCTTTTACAACATCCTGGATCAGTTCAACCCGTTCGTCAGTAGTAAACAGCGCATTTTTCTGCGAGTTCTTAGCGACGGCAACAATTATTTCATCAAAAATCGACATGCCCCGCCTGATTATATCGAGGTGACCATACGTGATTGGGTCAAACGACCCCGGATAAACAGCAATTTTCTTCATCTATTCCTCCAGTGCAAACAATTCGAGAGCTGTTTCTCCATAAACACGCCGGTCAAACCGCTTCAGACGTCCAAACGATTCCGGCAGCCGGTTTCGTGACGAGCATTCCGCCATCACTATGGAGCCTAACGACAGCAGACCGGAATTGTAAAGCGCTTCAAATACGTTCCGGTACAGTACCGAATCATATGGCGGATCGAAAAAAACAAGATCATAGCACCGACGACGACCAGCAATAGCGTTTAATGCCTTTAATGCATCCATACACAATATTTCGGATCGGTCTTGAAAGCAGGTGGCAGATATATTTTTTTCAAGGATTGCTTTGACCGCCACATTATGTTCGATAAAACAACATGACACCGCTCCGCGACTTAGAGCTTCAATACCCAGGCTGCCGGTGCCCGCACAGATATCGAGCACACGAAGATCGGTAAAATCGATGCGGCTTGACAGAATACTGAAAAGAGCTTCTTTAACGCGATCAGAAGTTGGCCTGGTTGTTAAACCGGACGGCACGGACAACTTTTTCCCACGACTTGTTCCTGATATGACTCGCATGCATTTGGCCCTCAAGCCCTGATTTCAGGGGGAAGCTAGCGCAAATAGCATGACAGGTCAAGTGCGAAGAGTTTCGGCAATGCCAAATAGTATCATAAATATACGGTTACGACAGAATATACATTCTGTATTGACATATATATTTTGTAGTTCTAATGCAGTTTAAAGGTAGACTGGGAATTAATACGAGGAAGCAGTGACATTTAGTTGGCGGCTACAGCGAATTTGCGGTTCCGGGGGCAGATGCATTAAATTTACTTACAATACCTAGCCCGGATAAACTGGATAAGTGCATTTACTAACAAATATTTTCCGCCCCCTCATCTATCAACGTGCGGACACGCTTCAGAAAAACCGGCGGATTAAGCGGTTTGGATATGAAGTTTCCACTCTCCTGTACGACACCTTTTCTGTTGAGAATTTCTGCAGTATAACCGCTGGCGAACAGCACCTTGACATCGTTTTTATGCGCTTTCAATTTTTCATAAACTTCTTTGCCGTTCATTCCCGGCATAATCACGTCCAGAACAACAAGCGCGATTTCATCATGTTCCTGTTTGAATAGCTCAACGGCTTCAGAACCATTCATAGCACCAAACACTTTGTAACCGGCCCGTTCAAGAAGTTCTGAATTGATTTTTAGCACTTGAGGGTCATCTTCTACCATCAGGATAGTTTCCGTGCCGTTCGGCGGCGACGCCACGAACTGGGCCGATGTCGCTTTTCCATGCTGGTCACTAAGCGGAAGATAAATTCTGAAGGTCGTACCATCACCCGGTTCGCTATAGACATGGATCATCCCGTCATGCTGGCGGATAATGCCATAAGCCATTGAAAGCCCCAATCCTGTTCCTCTGCCCATCACCTTGGTAGTAAAAAACGGCTCAAAAATTCTCTGCTGTGTCGTCTTGTCAATACCATCTCCGCTATCCGAGACCGTAATCAGAGCATAATCTCCAGGACGACACCCTTCCAGCTCCTGCAGTCTGCCGTCATTTTCAACATGAGACACCGCAATGTCCAAGATGCCGCCATGCGGCATGGCATCGCGGGCATTGGCGGCAAGATTCATCAGTACCTGTTCGATTTGGCCGCGATCTATCATGACCATCAGCGGTTCGTCCGGGAGATACGTAGTCAACAGGATATCCTCACCAATAATACGCCCCATGAAATCCTGCATGACGTTCACTATGGTCGCCAAATTCTCAAGCTGCCTGTTAATACTCTGCCTGCGACTGAATGCCAGCAGGCTTTGGGTCAGTTTGGCGCCTCTCTCGGCAGAACCGCTGATCTGAGTAATGAGCTTCCTCTGCTCCGGGTCATCGGCAGCATCCATTTCCAACAGCGCGGCGGCGCTGATGATAACCGTCAGGATATTGTTGAAGTCGTGCGCCACCCCACCAGCCAGGGTTCCGATGGAATCCAGTTTTTGGGAGTGGCGGATATGTTCTTCCAAGGTTTTTACCAAAGTCACATCATGCAAGCTGACTACTGCACCCAATACTTCGCCACCACGGCTCACCAGCTGCCTGCCTGTTGCCAGCACCGTATGCGACTTGGCGCCTTTGGGGACAATAACCAATTCCTGATCAGTCACTTCCTGTCCATGAAGTGCTCTGAAAAGCGGAATATTTTCCGTTTTCAACCGGGTAACACCGTCTTTTTCAAACAGATCGTAATATTCGGCCCACTGTTCAGGGCAGAGCGGCTGCTCGGGAAGCCCGTGAAAAGCACGAATTGAGCGATTGAAGAGAGATAGTGTTCCATGTTGGTCGCAAGCCACGACGCCATCGGAGAGGCAATCCAAAATAGCGGCCATGAACTCATTGTTTTTAGCAAGCTCCATTTCGAGCCGTTTACTTTCCGAGATGTCAAGACAGAAGCCGATATAACCGATAAATTCACCACTGCTGTCATAACGTGGAGCGCCGTCATCCTGCAGCCATCGATATTCGCCGTCATGCCGACGCAGGCGATACTCCATGCTGAACTTCTCGCGCAAGTCAAAGGAGCCGGTATAGATTTCAAGACAGCGCTGCAGATCGTCTGGATGCACTCCGTCGGCCCAGCCATTACCAATTTCCAACTCAAGCGTCCGCCCGGTATATTCCAGCCAGGTTTTATTAAAATAAGTGCACAGTTTGTCGGTTCCCGCCAGCCAGACCAACGCCTGGCCCGAATCGGCCAGGGTATGATACTGCTGTTCCCGTTCCCTGACCATCAATACATAGTTTTTCAGCAGCACGTGCAAAAGTACAGCTGTAACAGCGATAAAAGCCCAGTCCAGATAGGTGTCAATACGCGAATACATTTCAACATCGTGTATATAATGTTGCAGTACCGCATTGGAAACATAGACCCAGAAACCGTAGAGTATCAGGTAATAAAGGACTATTTTACGGGGCATACCGATGATATTATTGTCGGATTTCATGGGAATCCTTTTAAACAGCAGCGGCAAGGGTCAATATATGACTAAAACTTTGGTCATGATCCGGCTGCCCTGCTGTCATAAACTGTTTCTGACAATCCGTAACGAATCCAGAATAATTCCCTCTGCATTGCTGACAATCGGCTCATCATGCCCGGAATAGACCTTCTCTATCCTCAAAGTCGATAAGCGCCTGAGTGTCTCAATATGTTCCGGCGCAAAGGTCCCAGCAACTGAACGAACTCGCAATTGAGTATCTCCGGAGAAAAGAACCCGTTGAGTTGGATTATAGAGACAGATCGAATCCGATGAGTGCCCCGGTGTATGCAACACTTGCAGTTGATCATCTCCGGCCTTGATGATTTGACTGTCACGCAGTAGCTCATCCACGTCTTTTCCGTCACACCAGGCGAATACTCGGGCTCCATAGCGCTGTTTGAATATTTCTACACCGGCAGCATGATCAAAATGGTTGTGCGTCAAAATCACCTGCTCTACCGGGATCTTACCGCATCCAGTTGAGAGCGTTTCAATCTGGTCAATAACCGAACCATCTGTTCCAGGGTCAATCAGTGTATTGACATCGCCCAACAGATTCCAATCACCAAGCAGCAGATAGGAACGGCAGGTATATATCGTTGATTCCTGGGACAATTCGACAACTCTCATACAATCCTGCCAATGTTACACTTTTCTATACAACTGAGCATCCGGCACAACCTGTTCAAACAGATGTGAGATCTCTACCGGTATTTTCTGGGTATTTTCCAGGGCCAGGAGCCCACCGGGACACAAGGCCTGATGATACATTTTTATGACTTCGATTCGTTCGTTGTACTGAAAATGAAGCAGTACGTTTTTGCAGACCACCAGAGCATATTCCGACCCTATGGCTTTCAGGGAGAGAAGATCATGATATTGAAAAAAAACCCGTGAACGCACCTTGTCGCAGACACGGTAGAGATCAGTATCTTGGAGAACAAAATATTTTTCGAAGATTTCGGCCGGCATGCGCTGTAATTCATCGTATTTGTAGGTCGCCATTTTGACGATATCACCGAAATTATTTTCACTGTCATAATCTGTGGTATCAAGATACAGATTATTGAAGGTTGCACCAAGACGCTCGGCAAAAAGGATCGCCAGGGTATACGGTTCCTGCCCCAACGCGCTGCCGGCATCCCACACCTTGATCCGCATTCGTCCCATGGCAAGCTTTATGGTTGCGTTAACCGCATGTTCCAGCACCGGTAAATCTCGGAAAAAAAAGGTAAATGCCATATTATGTCAGGGGCAAGGTTCATTGGTCATGGGTCAAGGGCTAAATTTTTACTTGCCCCTTGACCCTTGACCCTGTTTTTATTTGCCCCTTGCCCCTTTCTATCTAATATTGTTCAAATGCTTCATCCAGATAGTCAGCTCCGGCGCGCCCAAGTTCAAGGTTCATCCCGCCACTGCTTTTACCGTTGCCGCCTTTACCCTTTTTTACTGACTTGATGGGGGCGACATGGTCTATCACATTGTGGTTTGATGCAATTTGTTTCGCTGCCTGATGGTGCGGCGCAGGCAAGGCTTTCTGATGTCCGGCATCAAGCGTAAAAAATGCAATGGTTGATTTAAGTTGTTCGGCCTGGCTGGAAAGTTCCTCTGTAGTGGATGCCATCTCTTCAGAGGCACTGGCATTCTGCTGAATGACCTGATCGAGCTGCTGGATGGCCTTGTTGATCTGCTCGGCACCGGTATCCTGCTCTTTGCTGGAAGCGGTAATTTCCTGCACCAGTTCAGCGGTTCGCTGGATGTCAGGCAGCATTTTGGTGAGCATCTCACCGGCCTGCTCGGCGATGGCTACACTGGAAGTTGACAGTTTGCTGATCTCGCCCGCGGCTGACTGGCTCCGTTCGGCAAGTTTTCGAACTTCGGATGCGACAACCGCAAAACCTTTGCCATGTTCACCGGCACGAGCGGCCTCTATCGCAGCATTCAGGGCCAGAAGGTTGGTCTGCCTGGCAATCTCTTCGATAATGGAAATCTTTGTTGCTATCTCTTTCATTGCCGTAACTGTTTCGATGACCGCCTTGCCCCCCTCTTTGGCGTCGGCTGCGGACTTTATCGCGATCTTTTCAGTCTGCATGGCGTTGTCGGTATTCTGACGGATGCTGGCGGCCATCTCTTCCATGCTGGATGAGACTTCCTCGGCTGATGCAGCCTGTTCGGTAGCGCCTTGCGACATCTGCTGGGCGGTAGAAGACATTTCCTGACCACCTGAAGCGACGTTATCGGCGGCATGCTGAACTTCCAGGACTACCTCTTTCAGTTTGGCTACCATGGCCGCAAGAGATTCCATCAGGTCATCATTATCGCTCCGCTTTTTGAGTTCCACCATCAGGTTGCCCTGTGATACTTTTTTAGCGTTTTCAGTAATTCCGTTTGTGGCTTCTACCAGATTATTGAGGTTAATCTTGATCTGGTTGTATTGCCCCTTGTAGACGTCTGTGATGACTGGCGGCATATCACCTTTGGAGATGCGATCCACATAGGTGGCGG
>CAIYDX010000248.1 GCA_903925005.1 uncultured Geobacteraceae bacterium | reverse complement strand
CTTGGTGAGTGCCAGTATCGGTTTAACCGCCGGTTCAATCTGCCAGCCATCTTCACCAGACTGGTCTACGCTGCTACGCATACCGGATGCCGTCCGGAATGGTTTTTACGACTAGCGCTCTTTTAGAACGATTCAGGTAATTAAATTTCCCGTAAGTAAACCACCACCTCTAGCGCGGACTCCCAAAGTTTTCAGTTCCGGGAGTATGAAGCTTTTAAAAACTCTACGATTGTGGAAAATGGTTGGGTTTTGACTTTTAAACCGATTGCGATCAGCCCCTTCAAGGGGGCAGCAATCGTAATTCCCCCGGCTCTGCCGGGGGATAGTTACTTCGGACCGCAAAAATGGCCGTTTGAGGATGAACATCCTCTGGACCAGGCAAAGGCCGCGTAAAAGCAAATCAAAATAGAAACAAAATAGCTGCTCTGCTACCCATCTTGATGGTGAGAAGGGGGAGATGTAAGTCCAAAGTCCAGGCTCGGTATCAGGAGTAATGAGACACTGTTTACAAAACAGGCATTCATCAAACTCGGTACAGTTCCCATTTACATATTCCTCATGTCCGGTCCATGTGGGCTCCATGGAGTTCTGGCAAATGAGAACATCACTCAAGAGATGAGAAAATATTTGAACAACATTGTTGTTCTTCGACTTATAGGTTGCACTATCTCTTTGCTCAAAACGCTGCAGTTGCCCCTGGAAGACTTGTTTCTCAACTTCGTTCAGCAGGCGTCTTAGATTGCGTATGCGTATACCGACAGAAACTTGCTCTGCGCCATAGCTTGTCATGGTGGTACTTGCCCGCTCGTGTCCCATCATCATCTGCCTCTCCGTAATTGGTACCCCGGATTCTTGCAGCCAAGATTCATAGGTTGTTCTCATTTTTCTCGTGTTTGTTTCCCATACACGCTCGGACTTGTTTGGCGTAGAGGTACTGTTAGATGCTAGGTTATAAGGTTCTGAACTACCTAAATGCTCTCGTTCGTCCTCATAAATGGGGTTTCTTTTAAAGAATACACGTACGCTCTTATGATTAGGGGGTAAACTTTTAAGTTGCCCGCCAAAAATTGACAAATTGTGCTTATTTGCACTACTCTTAGCTACGCCGACTAGTATGCAATTTTTCTCATCTCCATAAAGGTAAGGGCGAATTGGCTCTGTTAACTCATAAAAGTCTTTGAGCACACTGTACAGATCGTACGGTTCATCCTTATGACTGATATAAGAGTATGGTTTGGGCTTGTCCTCAGGTTGGGAGCGAGTCTTCTCCCCTGTAATGACAACTTCAGCGTCACCCTGTTTGGCAACATATACCGATTCTCGCCGACTGGTATTCGTTTCGTTGGTAGGTGTTCTCCCGAGTATCTCAATATGGTCGCCAGTGAACAGTTCCATCGGACAATGTTTAGCTATATCAATACCAAATCCAAGATCACTTGCGACTACTGAGCCGATTGTCTCAACATTCCAGCCTGTTAGCCATGACCAATAGAAAAAAATACAAAGCCAGTCGTAGGCGGTCGGGAAGTAGATGCTGATTATTTCGAAGTTGTCATTGAACAATGAACGCAAATGGCTGGCAGCAGGGGAAAAAACAGATGGTGACGATATACAAGCTAATATGAGTTCAGCAGGGTTTTTTTCTGTCCTTTTGTACGACCCTTCTATCACAATCACGTCACCACCGTGTTCAGCAGCTAGTGCCTCTGCCTCTTCCTTGCTTTCAAAAGACCCTAATCGAATCCCCTGGAGTTCTTTGTATACGCCCCACGATATCAACTGACTACGATATCTATTGATAAATGGCCAACCCGGCAGGTAGTGAAGAATAGTGCAGATGACATCCTCCCTAGTGACCCATAAGCCATCGCCATTATGGAGTTTGTTCTGCTTGAAGCCATTACTTTGATGAACAAAATCCAAATCTTCTAAAGTAAGGACTTTCCCCTTTTGTTGCGCATCTGCTAGACGCCCTTTTTTCCCTCTGATCGTGTCAATTTCTGAACGCAAAGCATTTCCTATAGCTAAGTAGGCATGCATCGAATGACCTTGGGTTTTCCCCTCCGGTCGTTCACCAAACTCTGATGGAACTCTGGGCCAAGACAAACGCCAAAGCACAGTGTCACTGCTATAGCTTTTCAATGAATAATAGATATCCCTCCAATTCTTGTAAGGCCGAGTTTCCTGCTTTATGAAGTCCAGAACCTTAACTAGATGCCAGTAAGTTATTGCTGATAATGTGTTTAATTTGTTATTAACCATGTACTTGCACAACAGACGTATTCCTTCGTTTACTAATCTGATTTGTGACCAACTCATGCCGTTACTATTATTGAACACTACACCAAGCTCAAGCAGGACAGTGTTCGGAAGCAACTGCCTAAATTCAGTTGAAAAAGTTTCTGTTACAGTTTTGTAGTGAGTAGCAGGTCTTGCTCCCTTGCCAGACACAATAGAAACCGGGAGAGAGATTCCACCACTTGACACATGCATACGAACCCTCCAATTAAAAAAAACCTTCTTAGGATTTTGGTCCAGAGAAGGTATATTAGTCAATAAATAAATTACGAGAAATTTAAAAATGTTACAATAAACATAATAACGAGAAAATGACGGTTATCGTGATCAGCCATTTGTTTATGTTTTTATCTTCGGATGTTGTCATATGGTTGTGTGGTAATTGTAGGGGCGAGTCGGTGACTCGCCCATCCTTCGCCCCGCAATTTTGGTTGCTCATTTAGGCAAGGGCGACCCGCCGGGTCGCCCCTACGGTTATTTAAATGGATTCATTTCTTTTAAAACGTCGCCGCTGGACCTGCCGGTCAGTACTGTCGGTATGACGCTCATGCCGACGCGCAGCAGACGTTCCGGATCGGAGTTTTTGTCGATGGTGATCTTGACCGGCACCCGCTGAACGACTTTGACGTAGTTTCCGGTGGCGTTTTCTGGAGGGAGCAGGGAAAACGCCGCTCCGGTGCCGGCCATGATGCTGTCTACCTTGCCCTGAAAAGTTTTGCCGGGGTAGGCATCTACGGAGAACTCGACTTTTTGTCCCTGCTTCAGATAGGTAATCTGGCGCTCCTTGTAGTTGGCGGTAATCCAGGCTTCCTGCAGCGGCACCAGAGCCATCAGCGGCTGTCCGGCCTGGATATTGACTCCGGCTTCGACCGATTTACGAGTGATGTAGCCGTCACGGGGAGCGTAGATCCTGGTATACGAGAGCTGCTGCTCTGCTTCGTCAAGCTGCGCTTTGCGTTGAAGTATTTTGGCTTTGCTGCCGCTCTTGATTGCCAGGCCAGCTTCGGCTTTTGCACGTTTGAACGCTTCCTCCGCCTCTTTCAGCTGCGCTTCGCTAACCCGTCTGGTTGTTGTCAGGCGATCGAGTTGCTCTTTCGGCAGCACATCGCGATTATACAGCTTCTCGCCCCGCTGTTGATCCAGCACCGCCTGATCAAATCGCGCTTTCGCTGATTGCAGTGCCGCATGGGCCCCCTCCGCCTTCATCTGTTCGCCGCCGGTTTCATTTTCAGCCATGCCGACCCCGGCAGCTGCCTTTGCTATTTCAAGTTTATAGTCGCGTTCGTCGATTTCAACCAGCAGATCTCCCCGCTTGACAAACTGGTTGTCATCCACCAGTACCCGACCCACCGTGCCGGAAACTTTTGAAGAGACCGGCACGATCCTGGCTTCAATAAAGGCGTTGTCGGTTTCGATATGGGTCTTGCTGGTGATGAACATCTTCAGGCCGAGCCATCCCGCAGCAATAATGACGGTCAGCAGGATGACCAGACCCTTGATCTTCTTGCCGCCGCTGGTTTCCGGCGGTGTATCTGGCATCTGGTCACTGATAGCTGGAGTTGTTTCGAGCTGTTCGGTTTTATTATCTTCCATATTTTACCTCTGTTTAAAGTTCGCCTCTGGCACGTTTTACCCGTGCCATGGCCATCTCGTAGTCAAAAACTGCCTGATAATGCTCGGTCCTGATCTGGGTCAGCAGCGTCTGGGCGTCGATCACGTCGGTGGCGGTTCCGACCTGCTCCTGGTAGCGATCCTTGTTGATGCGCAGATTCTCTTCACCCTGTTTGATGGCTGAATCGGTGACAGAGATCCGCTCTTTTGCCACTTTGACGTCGTTGACGGCGGTGCGGTATTCGAGAGCGAAGTCGGATTCCATCTGGTGGAGACGTTCATTGGTGCGGGAACGGTTTTTAACCGCCTGGCTGATGCGCGAAGTAGTGGCGTACCCATCGAAAAGGTTGACCTTGAGGCCGATTGTGGCCGCCATGATGGTCTGTTCCTTCACCTTGTCGTTCTGCAGATAGTCGAGCCCGGCTTTGGCGAATATTTCCGGATAATAGCCTGTTTTGGTTTCTTTGATCTCCAATTCGCCTGCTTCAAGGAGTTTTCGCTGCGCCTGGATCTCGGCCCGCCCGGCCACCGCATTTTGCGCCGGTTTGTCCAGATCGGTCAGGTTGATCCTGGTATCTTCGACCAGTTCCTTGCGAGATTCCGGTGGATCGCCGATTTGATTGTTCAAGTCGAGCCAGGCATTATCCAGGCGGCTCGCGACCTCCAAGCGGCGCTGCTTGCTCCTGGCCAACTGCACCTCTGCCTGAAGCAGGTTGTTGCGGGTCACTACCCCCTCCTCAAACAGTACCTGTGCCACCCGGAGGTGATCGGTCATCTGCTCAATCTCTTCATCGGCGGCTTTCAGAAGTTTTTGCCCCTGAAGGATCTGAAAATAGGAGGAAACGGTTTGAAGAAACAGGTTCTGCTCCTGATATTTGTAGCCGATGCTGGTTGCCTCCCGGGACGCCTTGGCACGGGCGTAGCGCGCATCGGTGCGGCCGAAGTCGTACAGGGTCTGGGTGATGCCCAGGCTTAAGAAACCGTAGTCCGCATCCTGGGTCGCAAGGGTGCCGAAGGGGGTGGACATCGATTGTGGCACCTGCTGGGCGGTGTAGCCTGTCTGAATGTCCACACGGGGAAGATAGCCGCTCCGGTTGGCCTGCACGTTATCGACCGCGATCTGTTCGTCGATCGTCGCAATTTTCAGCGTCCAGCTTGCGGAGGCTCTTTTTGACAAGGCATCGGCCAGAGTCAGCTGTGCGCCCCATGAGTGGGTCGCCATGCAGAGACAGACTACAGCGGCAAGACTAGCATGAAGGAAGTTCATAAACCCTCCGATCTCCGCGCAAAATTTCGAGCATTCGTCTGAGTTCTTTTACCTCGTCTTTGTTCAAACCGGATGTGAACTTTTTTACCGACCGTTCGGCACATGCAGTCAGGGTACTCTCCATGGCTTTGCCCTGTTCCGTAAGATAAATCCTGTACGCCCGGCGGTCCTGCGGGTGCTGCCGCCGTTCAAGCAGGCCGTTGCGTTCCAGTCTGTCAATCAGGCCGCCGACGGTGGAGCGGTCGATCTGCCCCTTTTCGGACAACTCCACCTGCGTTAAGCCATCCTGCTGCCAGAGGAAAGAAAGAAGTGCAAACTGCGGCGGGGTGAGATCGTACTGCTCGATCTCTTCCCGTAAAATTGCCCAGGCACGCTGGTACCCCTTTGACAGCAGGAATCCTATACTTTTTTCAACGTCGTACATAAATGAGCCCTTCGTAAGTGGAGATATTGTTATTATGCAGATAATAAGTATACTGTCAATAAGTAATGTGAGTATAAAGCGTTTACAAGAGTTGCTGGTTTGCCTATTATGCCGGAATATGGCTCCTGAAATAATTATGCTTACTATCGATCTTCGCCCGATGACCGCGGATGATCTCGACGCTGTCCTGCTTATCGAGCAGGCCTCCTTCCCGGCCCCCTGGAATCGTGACCATTTCCTGCATGAAATTGCCGCGCTGCATTCGTACCCGCACGTTGCACAGCTGGATGACCGTCTTGCCGGCTATGTCTGCCTTATGTCGCTGTTTGAGGAGGCGCAGATTCTTGATATTGCCGTCGCGCCTGATCAGCGGGGGAGGGGGATCGCTCTGGCGCTGATGGAATGTGCCATTGGGCTAGCTGTGGAAAAGGGGGCGGAGCTGTTGGCATTGGAAGTGCGCTCTACGAATATTGCGGCGATCAAGCTCTACGAAAGACTCGGTTTCGAGCGTGTCGGCATCCGGAGCAGGTATTACGAAGGGGTTGATGATGCGGTTCTTATGGAGAAAAACCTGAAGTGTGACTGTTTATCGCGATAGAGATTCCGGATGATCTTTAATTGGACGTGGCGTTAATTTCAAGAAGTTCCCTCTCATAGCATTCGGGACATATTCCGTGACTGAATTTAGCTTCCGAATGGTTTGAAATATAACTTTCCAGCTGATGCCAGCTTTTCCCGTCGTCACGTATTTTCTTACAATAAGAGCAGATCGGAATTATGCCTTCAAGTTGTCTGACTTTGGACAGAGCACTCTCCAGCTGTTGTACTTTGTCATCAAGTTCTTGTTGCGTATCGTTGAGAATCCCGACCACTTTTTTGATCATCTGCAGAGAACCGCCGAATACAAGCAGCAAAATGACCGCAAGACAGCAGATCGTCTCCGTCACTATAATTATAATATCCCGGTTGTATATCGTAACATCCGTATATAGCTCGAATACGCCGATTATTTTGTTCCCCGTCTTGATAGGCACATACGTTTCGACAAAAGAAACGTTGAATTTGGTCTCCTCGGCCAAATCGAGCATTTTATCTTTCTTCTCGAAATGTGAATCGACATTTCCCCGCAGGGCATTTTTCAATTCTTTGTTATTATTGTCTGTCTTGCCTATGATATTCGGATCGGTGCTGTAGATTATCTTGCCGAAAGGATTATATATCTTGATTTTCAGGATATCGAAGTCGTAGAGATATGATCGGAAATGAGTATCAACTTTCGGAATTTCAGTCTGATCCAGATTGAGGCCATAGCTTCCGACGCTGTCCGGAGAAGTCAGTAAATTACGATATTGAACAAACATTGACCGGCTGATATTAACGGCCGACTCTTTGGCATCCCGCGTTATCTCCTGTTTTGTTATCGTATAGACGGTAACAGTCGCGAGAATAAGGATGATTGAGATGGAAACGCCGCCGATCAACAGGATGGCTTGAAGTATAGTATCGGGATTGTAATGAGATCCGGGCTTGAATAAGCGTCTGAAATATTGAACAACAGGCTCTTTAAAATTAAGTAATTTCAAGATGCCTCCGATTGTAAGGTCGGGCCTTATCTGCACGTCAGACAGTCTATACTCCAAAATTACTCCATTTTTTTTCCACTTGTCACCAAAAATGATGAAATTGTATGCTTCCGTATAAATGATGGAATATGTATAATAAAAATTCTGATTCCAACGGGGTCGGTTGCATGTCTCTGCCTCCGCACGGATCGGCAACTGTACCAAAAATGCAAAGGACCATAGATGAAGCGTGTATCACCGCAGAGTACGATTGTAATAGCTGTCCTGTTCATGATCCTGTCCTGCACACTCTGCCGTGTTGACGGCAGCGAACCGGAACTGCATGTAGGCAAATTCAGCGCCGGAGACCTGGCGGGCTGGAAAGATCAGACGATCTGGAATACCAAAAAAACAGGTTACTCTTTCATCAAGGAAAACGGCAAGAGCGTTATGGTCGGGAAAAGCGTCAATGCTGCCTCCGGATTACTGCATAAGGTTGTCGTCGATCCAAAAAAATACCCGGTTATTCGCTGGAGCTGGAAGATCGATCATACGGTCAAGAAAGGCAATGAGCGGAGCAAGGCCGGACACGACTTTGCCGCGCGCCTGTATGTGGTTTTTCCGCGCGGACTTTTTTCGCAGACCAGGGCGATCGAGTACGTGTGGGGCAATGTGATGACCAAGGGGGAATTTCTCCGCAGCCCCTATACGAATAATGCCGTGATGATCGCCGTTAATTCCGGCGATGAGTTGGTCGGAAAATGGGTGACTAACAGACGCAATTATGTCGAGGACTACCGGACGGCGTTCGGTGAGGAACCGCCCAAAGTCGGGGCCGTTGCCATCATGACCGACAGCGACAATACGGGTGAAACCGCCGTCGGCTATTATGGGGATATAGATTTTATTGCCGAAGCCAAAGCGGAAGAATCGCATGGCGGCGAGTTCAAACCGAATGAATTGCTCAAGGACAGCCACCCTAAACCGCAGCAACCTCAGCCGGATCAGCCGCCGGTAAAGGAGCTTAAACCGATCGACACCGTTCCGAAAGAACCGAAACCGGGCGAACATAAGCCAAAAGAGCGGCCTGCCAACGGTTCATCAGCGCTGCCTGGAAACGGCCCGTAGCAAACGACAGTTTACTTGGCATGAAACGGAGCTTTTGACGGCGCCTGAGCACATTGCCCTATACATTCGGCACCACAACCAGTACAAAAGGTTTCCCACGATGACCGACACTACCTTTTTCATATTCAGCCTCGACAACCTTCGCTACGCGCTCAGGCTCGTTCTTGTGGAGCGCGTGGTACGCGCGGTGGCTGTTACTCCGCTTCCGGAACTTGCCGGAAACATTCTCGGCGTCATCAACGTGCATGGCGAAATAATGCCGGTTGTCAATTCCCGTCGTGTTTTTGGACTTCCCGAGCGGGAAATCAATCCGGACGACTTGTTGATTATCATACATACCGATGTCCGAAAAGTGATTCTGGTCGCCGATAGCGTGGAACAGATAACCGAGTTCGCCGCCGCCGCAATGACAAAAGCCTCCGATATCATCCCGGAATATCCCGAAATTGAGAGTATAGCCCGCCTTGCTAACGGCATAATATTTATTCACGACCTGGAACGTTGTCTGGCCGGCGAGTTAAGTGCCACTTACGAATGGCCTGAAGCGCCGGTTGCCGCCAATGCCGAATAAACCTGACCAGGCAGCCAATTTAATTCAGATCCGGGACCGTATTGTTGCCAGTTTCGGCATCTATTTTCCCGATAACCGGCTCACGGAGCTTGCCCGAAAACTGAAACCAGTGGTGAAATCGGCCTGTTTTGAAACCCTGTCCGCCCTTGAGGAAGCGCTGCGTGCCAATGCCCTGAATAGCGAGCAGCGGCACATGTTAACCAACTCGCTCACCGTTGGCGAAACATATTTTTTCCGGGAAATCGAAGCCATAGAGGCGCTCGGGCATACCATCATCCCGTCCCTGTCCCATCAGGGGAAACAGCGGCTGCGGGTGTGGTGCGCCGGTTGCGCCACCGGCGAAGAGTCCTACAGCATCGCCATGTATCTGCTCTCTACCATGCCGGACATTAAACAGCGGAATATCACAATCCTGGCAACCGATATTAATGCAGCGTTTCTAAATAAGGCCAGAGCGGCGCTCTATACCCCGTGGTCATTCCGTTCCATCCCAAAACGATATCGCAGCCTCTATTTCCGGGATATCGACGGCAAAAATTCAGCCCTGCTCCCTTCCGTTCAAAGCATGGTGAATTTTTGCCATCTTAATCTTGCCGAAGAGTCCTATCCGGCCCATACCAACGGAACGCAGGATATTGATGTCATTTTCTGCCGCAATGTTCTGATGTATTTTGAGCCTGTGGTCATGCAGGCTATTATCAGGCGTTTTGCTCAGGCCCTTGTGCCGGATGGCTGGTTGGTCGTAAGTCAGACGGAATGCTGCGACTATTTCAAAGCGGATTTTGATGCTGTGCAGTGCGGAGGTATTACTCTTTATCGCCGGAAGCAGACCGACAACAATGCTCCCTGCGCAATCGGTACGCCAATACGGCCATTCCGGACTAAATCCCCCATAAAAGATCATGCCGGCATTCCCGCCACTGGTCTGTTACCGCCAATAAACAGGCCTGATTTTAGTCGAAAACTTCCGGACCGGGATCAGCCCACTTTCAATCGATCCGGCGAACTGCTGCTTCAGGCGAGGGAATTTGCCGATGCCGGGCGACTTGATGATGCCTGTGTCAGATGTGAAGAGCTGATCGTTACGGACAGCCTTAATGTCAATGCATACATGCTTCATGCGGCAATTCTTCAGGAAGCCTGCCGATTCGACGAAGCTCGTGCGGCACTGCGCAAGGTGCTGTATCTTAAACCGGATTTCGTCATGGGCTATTATTCCCTGGGTGTGGTCGAACAGAAATTGGGCAACCGTGCCGAAGCGCTCCGCTGTTTCGATACCGCCGCGCGAATGCTCACCGCCTATCAGGACGGTGACATTCTGTCCGAGATGGAAGGGCTGACAGTTGGAAGGCTCAAGGAATTCCTTGCCATGGCAAAAAAATAGTATCTACGGAGTTAGGTTCATGACAACTGGTATCAGTGCAGAACAGAGGAATATTCTTGAACAGCGCGCCGCAGCGCTGGCCAGGGAAGAAACGGCTCGTGACGACCGGCAGTTCCTGGAAGTAACGTCTTTCAATCTGGGGAAAGAGCGGTATGCCGTGGAAACCGTTCTTATAAAGGAAGTCATCCCGCTTGACGGATTGACGCCGCTTCCCTGTGTCCCTTCGTTCATTGCCGGTATTATGAATGTACGCGGCAGGATACTCTCGCTGATTGATTTGAGGAATTTGCTGGAACTTCCCGGCGAGAATTCCGACACCGGGACAGTAATAATCCTTGCGGCGGCAGCCATGGAATTCGGCCTTGTCGTGGATGCCGTCGAAGCGGTTCTCCGTATTCCGGTTGACGATTTACAGGAGTCACTTACAATGATTGAAGAGAAGAGGATCGCCTACTTCAAGGGGATAACCGCCGACCGCCTGATGCTCCTCGATGGCATCGGTCTGCTGAACGATTCGCGTCTTGTAATACATGAAAATGTTCTTTAGATAAAAGCGTTAAGTCAAAGGGGGAAAACGTATGAACTGGACTATCAGCAGGAAACTTGGATCACTCTGCGCATTGATGCTTGCAGTGCTAGTGGTGCTGGGGGTGACCTCCTACCGGAACATTTTATCGATGCAGAAAAACGCCGAAATGGTTGCGCATACCTTGACGGTCTCGGATGTGCTGGGCGATATCCCCGCCGGTATTTATGCGGCCGAATCCGCCATGCGCGGCTACATTCTTACCGGGGAGGCCATCTACATTAACCAGCACCTTGAGGCGGTGAAGCATACAAACAGACAGATGACCGAACTGTCCAAGATTATCCACAATGAAAAGGCGCGCAAACTTTTCGAAACCCTGGAAACTCTTGTGCAGCAGAGAGAACAGGCTTTTACCGAAGTACGCACCGCCTATGGAACAAAGAAAATGGCAGGCGCAATTGCGTTTATCAGAGGGGGCAAGCCGATCAGGATGACTGATGAAATAGTCAAGGTACACCAGCAGATCGACGATATTGAGCGCGAACTCCTGAATGCGAGCAATAAAGAGCTTGCCGCCAGCAATCGGAGGGCGATCAATATAGTTGTTTTAGGAGTTCCCTTTGCCGCAATCTTGATACTGCTGGTTAGTATCCTGTTGATACGCAGCATAACCCTGCCGCTAAGGCAACTCACAATTGTGGCGGAAAGGATTTCGGTTGGGGATTTGTCACAACGTCCAACTTTCTCGGGCCGGAATGACGAGGTCGGCCTGCTTTCGCAGGCATTCACCCGCATGAACGACTATTTGAAGACAATGTCCCAGGTGGCGCATTCTCTTGCGGCACAGGATCTGACTGTTACATGCACGCCGAAGTCGGAACAGGATTCTCTGGGGACCGCTTTTGCCGCGATGATTGCCAATCTTCGAGGTGTGGCAATGGAGATCCAGGAAGCTGCCCGCCTTATGAGCGGCTCTACTTCCCAGATAGTTGCCTTGACGGCCCAGTTGGCCGCAAGTTCTTCCGAAACGGCGGCAGCGGTCAACGAAACGACAACAACCATCGAAGAGATCAAGGTTACGGCCCAGTTGGTCAACCAGAAGTCGGCAGCCGTTTCCGAGAGCGCCAGAGACACCGCAGATATAACCGCCGCCGGACGCAAAAGCGTCAACGATACGGTTCAGGGGATGACAAAAATTCGCCAGCAGATGGATTTCATTGCCGAAAGCATTGTCAAGCTGAGCGAACAGAGCATGGCTATCGGCGAGATTATCAGCTCGGTCAACGATCTTGCCGGACAGTCCAATCTCCTCGCCGTTAATGCCTCAATCGAGGCGGCCAAGGCCGGGGAACACGGCAAGGGTTTCGCGGTTGTGGCTCAGGAGGTTCGCAGTCTGGCGGAACAGTCCAAGATGGCGACTGAACAGGTTCGGCGCATCCTGAACGACATTCAGAAGGCGATAAGTTCAGCCGTGATGGCGACCGAGCAGGGGGGGAAAACCGTGGAGAACAGTGCCCGGCAAACCGCCGACACCGAAACATCAATCCAGGCGATCGAACATGGCGCCGCGGTGACGGCCCAGGCATCGGCGCAGATACTGGCATCCACAAATGAACAGGTTGCCGGACTCAACCAGGTTGCGGTGGCAATGGACAATGTCAGAAGCGCCAGTGACCAGATCGTCATCAGTATCAGGCAGGCCGATGAATCCGTGAGCACGCTCGATGATCTTGGCAAGAAACTCTGGCGTCTGGTGGAACGCCTGAAGGTGACCTGATGGCTGCCATGGACCAAGAGCTGGTCAAGCGTCTGCTCGTAACCTTCCTAGGGGAAGCACGGGAACAACTGGAGACGATTTCGGCAAACCTTATCGAGCTTGAGCGCACCCAGGACGAGGCTCATGCCGCCGAACTTGTCGAGGTTGCCTATCGCTGCACCCACAGCCTCAAGGGGAGTGCCCGTATTGTCAGCCTGCCATTGGTGGAGATGCTTTGCCAAACCTTCGAAGAGTGTTTTGCCAATGTGCGCAAAGGGACACTGCGCATAGATCGGCCACTCCTCGACCTGATGCATGACACCACCGGCATCATCGAGAAAATCTTGTTCGACTCCGCGCCGGAAGCGCCGCCGACCGCGCTCAAGTCCCAGGCGATCCAACTGCGCAAGCGGCTCGAAGAAGCTGCTAAACGCACGCAAGAACCTGCCCCGGTTCCGAAGTCCGGTACCGGGGAGCCGGCAGCGGAAAAGAGTGTTTTATCCGATGAAGCCGCCGCTGCCGGTTCTGCCGCCGCGAAGCCTGAATCGCCAGCGCCTGCCGAGGTTGCTCCTGCCGTGACTCCCGGCAAATGGGAACCGCATCACACCATCTTGGTGGAGACCGTCAGAGTCCCTGCCGAACGACTTGATAGCCTGCTGATTCAAGCAGAGGAGATGGTGCTTCTCAAACTTGCCCTGCGACAAAACGTTGTGGCGCTCAAGGAGGTAATCGACGGACTGGCCCTGATCCGGCGAACATGTGAAACAGGTCGTTCATGGACGAAAGACGCCGTTATCGAACTGGACCGGACTCTCGCGGGCATGGGGAAAAGACTCCTGACGCTGAAGAAAAGTGGCGAAGAGGAGTACCATCTGGCGGCGGGCATGGTGGAAAATTTGATTCAGGACGCCAAATCGCTCATAATGTTTCCCTTCTCTTCTTTAACCGAGGGTTTCCCGAAACTTGTCCGGGAAATGGCACGGGAGCAGGGAAAAGAGGTGATGTTTTTTCTGAGCGGCGAAACGATTGAACTTGATCGCAGAATACTTCAGGAACTAAAGGATCCTCTGGTTCATATGGTGCGCAACTGCGTCGACCATGGCATGGAAAGCCCTCAAGATCGCCTGGCCGCCGGCAAGTCGGCGCACGCCAAGATTCAGATCGGCATTTCGGTCGTAGAAAACGGCAAGGCTCAGGTGATCGTTCAGGATGACGGCAGAGGTATTGACATCGCTGCCGTAGTTTCCGCCGCCGTGAACAAAGGTGTAATTACCAGTGAACATGCGGTAACGATCACGGAAGCCGAAGCGATACAGCTCATTTTTCATTCAGGGCTGTCATCTCGCGGTGAAGTAAGCGCCCTTTCCGGGCGCGGCCTTGGCCTGGCAATCGTCAAGGAGCGGATTCATTCTCTTGGCGGGACATTATCGGTTAATAGCATCAGGGGGCAAGGCACGAGCTTTACCATGGTTATTCCGCTGACGCTGGCGAAATTTCTGGGAATTCAGATACGCGTGGGGAAAAGGCTGTTTGCTGTTCCCACTCTCTGCGTACAGCGGGTATGCCGATTGTCCGGGACTGAACTCAAAACTGTCGGCAATCGGGAAACCATTGTCCTTGATGGGCGAACAATTCCGGTGGTGCCGCTGGCCGGCATTCTAGGGATTGCAGCTGATAAGTCTAATTCCGCCGATCTGTGTATTCTGATGATTCTAGGCTCCGGTGACGATCAGATCGCCTTCAAGCTTGACGAAGTAATCGGCGAAGACGACATGCTGGTCAAAAAACTGGGCCCACAGCTTACGAGGGTACGAAATGTGTCGGGGGCAACGGTTCTGGGCAACGGCACGGTGGTGCCGATTCTGAATGCCGATGATCTTTTGGTCTCCGCAGGCGGCGGGCATGTCGTTCTTCATGCCGACCGCCCTGTCGCCGAAGGTTCAGTGCCTAATAAAGGCACGGCAAAACGGATCATGGTGGTGGACGACTCGATTACTTCAAGGACGCTTCTGAAAAATGTCATCGAATCATACGGTTATGAGGTGCAGACCGCCCGAGATGGCCTGGATGCCCTTGCGATACTGCAGGAAGGTGATACATTCGATCTGGCGACTATTGATATCGAAATGCCGCGGATGAACGGTTTTGAATTGACGGCGCGCCTCAGGGCGGACGAGCGTTTTTCACGGCTTCCGGTGGTTCTTATTACCAGCCTGGACTCTGACGAGGACAAGAAAAAGGGTATCGATGCCGGGGCGGATGCCTACATCGTTAAATCCAGCTTCGATCAGAGCAACCTGCTCGATATTATCAGGAAGCTGACCTAGGACCATGTAACAGCTAAACCTAACCCCCCTCAGTCCCCCCTTACCTAAGGGGGGAAGCCTTGAAGTCTCCCCTTGGATAAGGGGAGATTTAGAGGGGTTAGCCGCGAAGAAATAAGCGTTACAAGGTACTAAGTAGAGAAATAAGAGGAGAAACCGTGATCAGGGTACTTATAGTCGATGATTCTCCCAGTGCTGCCGAGTTTTTGTCCAACGTCATCTCTTCCGATCCGGAGATGGAGATAATCGGCGTGGCGGCAAACGGCGCCGAGGGGCTCAAGATGGCGGAACGGCTCCGTCCCGATGTCATCAGTATGGATATCAACATGCCGGTCATGGACGGTTTTGAGACGACCCGCCGGATCATGTCGAGCTGTCCGATCCCGATAGTCATCGTCAGTTCCATATATAACGCAGATTCGGTGGTTCTCGCTTTCAAGGCCATCGAGGCGGGCGCTCTGGATATCATTAACAAACCTTCCGCCTCGTCCGGATCGGGTGAGAACCGGGGAGTGCGGGATCTGCTGCTGACGCTCAAGGCGATGGCGGGGGTGAAGGTAATACGGCGCAGTGCCGACAAAATAGCACCACTTGCCGCCGAACGCCCGGCAATCGCTGTGACCCAGTCTCAGATCAAGCTCGTCTGTATTGGCGCTTCCACAGGCGGCCCCCCCGTGATTCAGGAAATTCTTGCCTCGTTGCCGGCAGATTTTCCGGCGCCGATCCTAATCGTGCAGCATATTACTCCCGGCTTCAGTGCCGGTTTTGCCACATGGCTCGACAACACTACCTCTTTGTCTGTTCATATGGCATCGCCGGGAGAGCTGCCTCTGCCCGGACATGTCTATATCGCATCTGACAACCTGCATCTGGAGCTGTTACCGGACGGCAGACTTAATCTGACGTCGCATCCCGTCTGTAATGGTGTCCGACCATCAGTGTCGAGGCTTTTCCATTCCGCAATGGCAGTATTCAGAAACAGTGCTCTGGGAATTATCCTCTCCGGTATGGGGAAGGACGGCGCCGAGGAACTCAAGCTGATGCGTGATGCCGGAGCTGTTACCATTGCACAGGACCAGGCCAGCTCCGTAGTCTTCGGCATGCCTGGCGAGGCGGTAAAACTGGGGGGGGCCACATATGTTCTTCCGGCATATTCCATCGCGGCGATGATCAAGAACCTAGTGAAACCTATTTAATCAAACCATTCGTAAAGGTAAATAAAGCCATGGAACCTGATTATAATAATATCTCGGTGCTCGTAGTTGACGACAGCCCGACCCAGGCGGAACAGCTCCGCTCGCTGCTGAGCAGCCACGGTTTTACCGTCATGGTCGCCTCGGACGGTTTCGAAGCGCTGAAGATAATTAGCCGGTCTCCCCCATCACTTGTGCTCAGCGACATAGTCATGCCAATGATGGATGGATATCAGCTATGCGCGGCTATTCGGGCAAACCGGCAGACCAGCAACCTTCCGGTGGTGCTCCTTACCTCATTGTCTAAAACCGAAGACATACTTCATGCTCTGGAGTGCGGCGCCGATTATTTTATCTCGAAGCCTTACAACGAGGAGTATCTCCTGTCGCGAATGAAGAATATCATCGACTCCATCACTCTGCGTATCAGAAAGGATAACGAACCTGAATCGGAAATAATCTTTAATGGCAGAAGATTCTTTATCAAGTCCGATATGCAGCGAGCTTTGGATCTTCTCATGTCCACCTATGAAACGGTTGTCTTGAAGAATCGCGAATTGCAAACCATGCAGAATTCACTGTCCGACAAGGTGCTTGATCTGGAGCAGGCTCTTGCGCAGGTCAAACAGTTGGAAGGGATTATTCCGATCTGTATGCACTGCAAAAAAATCCGCGACGATAAAAACAGCTGGCAGCAGTTGGAACAGTATATCAGCGACCATTCAGAGGCGCTCTTCAGCCATGGCGTCTGTCCGCAATGTCTTGCATCGCATTACAGCCATATTGAACAGATTTCCAAGCCTGAAACGAAGGATATTGCATGACGGCGCCTGCTTCTTGTGGAGAGATCCTGATTGTTGAAGACAGTCCGACCCAGGCTGAACAGCTTCGTTATCTGCTGTCAAAACGGGGCTATCCAGCCCGGATCGCTCGGAGCGGCGAGGAAGCCCTTGCGCTGATACGAAGCTCTGCTCCGGCGCTGGTCATCAGCGATATCGTCATGCCCGGAATGGATGGCTACGAACTTTGCACTGCTCTGCGCCAGGATCCGGACAGCAGCACAATTCCGGTTATTCTGCTTACCCAGCTCGACAGTGCGCGGGACATACTGAGGGCGCTTGAGAGCGGCGCGGACAGTTTTGTTACAAAAACTTCCAGTGAAGAACATCTGATCGGTGCAATCGAAGATATATTAGGTGCCATTGACAGCGATACCCGACTGCTGTCGTGCCACAGCAACCAGGTTATTTATCATGGCGAAAGTTTTCTGATCTCTTCCGGTCGCGAGAAGATTCTCTCCCTGCTGGTAGCCACCTATGAAGCTGCTGTCAGTAAAAACAAGGAGCTGATAGCAGCCCAGAACGACCTTAAAGAGATTAACCTCAAGCTGGAAGTCGCTCTGGAAGAGGTTCGCGAACTGTCGCTCCACGATCCGCTGACCGGGCTGGCAAACCGCCGGATGCTTGACATCGGCGTTGCCGGCAGCCTGGCCAGGGCGCACCGCTCCAATATTCCGTTCGGTGTGATCATGATGGATATTGATCATTTCAAAAAATATAACGACACCTACGGGCATGACGCCGGTGACCGGATTCTTGAAACAGTGTCGGAAATACTAAAGGAAGAGGTAAGAAGTACAGACCTGGCTGTTCGTTACGGGGGGGAAGAGTTTCTTGTGCTGCTGAACGACTTTGAACATGACGGCGCTTTAGCTTTTGCCGAACGGATCAAAGTCTATATCTCCATGAAAGCGGAGATTACGGTAGCATCGGATTGGCCTGGTATCGAGAAGGGTTCTCCTTTGACGCCGTTGTGAAAAGTGCCGTCGAAGCCCTGTACGCCGCCAAGCGCAACGGCCGCAACAGAATTGAATGCATGGCGGAATAATTATTAAAGGAGTATGACATGGACCGAAATGAGTGGACACCCGCGGAGCTGTTACAACTTTCCGGCGGCTACTGGAGTGCCTGTGCGTTGCATGCCGGGGTGAAACTCGATCTGTTCACCCCTCTGGCCGAGCGGGAAATGACCGCCGTGGAGCTGGCCGGTCGAATCGGAGTCGATGCACGGGGCGGGGCCATGCTGCTTAACGCGCTGGCAGCGCTCGGACTGCTGGAAAAGCGGGGCGACTCCTATGGCGCCACCCCTTTTGCCTCGGAATATCTCAGTCGAACTTCGCCGAAATATCTTGGCCATATCATCATGCATCACCATCACCTGATGGCAGGGTGGGCACACCTTGACGAAGCTGTCACGAGTGGCCTGGCTATTCGAGAGCGTATGTCGGGCGGTACGGAAGAAAAGCACCGTGAAAGTTTCCTGATGGGGATGTTCAATCTGGCCATGCTGCTGGCGCCGAAGATCGTGACTGAAATCAACCTGGAGGGGCGCCGCCGCCTGCTTGATCTCGGCGGCGGTCCCGGCACCTATGCAATCAATTTTTGCCGGCACAATCCCGAGCTGACCGCGGTCGTCTATGACCTGCCGACCACCCGCGTCTTTGCCGAAAAGACGATTGAGAGTTTCGGGCTCGGTAAACGGATCGCCTTTAATGACGGAAACTTTCTGAATAAGGGGATTGAGGGGCGCTATGATGTCGCCTGGCTTTCCCATATTCTGCACGGGGAAGGACCAAAAGGGTGCGCCGTTATCCTGGAGAAGGCCAGGGCTGCCCTGGAACCGGGCGGGATGATTCTGGTACAGGAATTTATCCTCGATGATTCGCTGGCCGCCCCCCTGTTTCCGGCGCTTTTTTCGCTGAACATGCTGCTCGGCACCGCTGACGGCCAGGCGTATTCGGAGGGCGAGCTGCTGACACTGCTTTCCGGGGCCGGTTTCCGCAACCTGCGCCGGCTGCCGCTGGATCTGCCCAACGGCGCCGGTGTTATTGAGGGGAGGGTGTTGTAAATTATTATACATCTGACCGTTTTTTGAATCGGAACCGAACCTAATAAGGAAAATGCATGACAGCATCTGCCGACAACAAACTGCCGTACGGGCTGCCGCCGAACCTTGAAAAGGGGCGTCCCCGCCTGCTGGTGGTTGATGATCAACCGGTCAACATCGAAGCCCTGTTTGAAATATTCCGCCAGGACCACGAGGTCTTTATCGCCACCAGCGGCATACAGGCAATCGAGATGGCTCATAAGAGTGTCCCCGACCTTATCCTTCTTGATGTGGTCATGCCGGATATCGGTGGATTGGAAGTTTGCAGGCTTCTGAAGAACGACCAGGAAACAAAGGATATTCCGATCATCTTTGTCACGGCACAGGACAATCCCGAAGATGAAACCAGGGGGCTGGAAGCGGGGGCGGTGGATTTTATCTCCAAACCGGTTAATCCCGCGGTTGTCCGGGCAAGGGTGCGTACCCACCTGACCCTGAAGGCCCAGGCCGATCTGCTCCGCTCGATGGTGTTCATTGACGGATTGACCGGCATCGCCAACCGGCGTCGTTTCGATGAGAACTTCAATGCCGAATGGCGCCGCTGCAGCCGGCACAAAATGCCGCTGGCCCTTTTTATGGCGGATATCGATTATTTCAAAAAATATAACGATATGTACGGGCATCAGGCCGGGGATGACTGCCTGCAAAAGGTGGCGGCAATTCTGTATGGACAGCTGGGACGATCATACGATCTGGTGGCGCGCTACGGCGGCGAGGAGTTTGTCTGTCTCCTGCCTGGAATCGAAATGCCCGGTGCGATGAACAAGGCCAGGGATATGGTTCAGGCCATATTCGACTTTGCCATGCCGCACGCCGCCTCTAAAATCGCCCCGGTTGTCACGATCAGTCTGGGGGTGGTTGTCATGATTCCGGGGCAGGATCGGCAACCGGAAGAACTTGTGGCCGCCGCCGATGCGCAGCTTTACAAGGCCAAGAATAACGGCAGAAATCAGGTATGCGGCGAGGAACTCTCCTGAAACTGATGGTTGTTTAACTTAGATGGGGAAACAGGCGATGAACAAACTAATATCCCGAATAAAGTCGCACTGGACGCTGCTGCTTCTGTTCCTGGCGACAATCGGCTGCATGGTCGGAGCCAATATCTCTCTGGAATACCGGCGTACCGGAAAGTGGGAACAGGAACGCCTGCTTACCCAGAACAGGGTTGTTTGCGAAAACGTCATCAAAAATCTGGAGTCGATCAACTCGGTTCTTGCGCTGCTGCAGAAGGAACTCATGCAGGGACGCCCCATTGACCGGAACTTTGACGCTCGGCTGAAGCTTCTTGAAAAAGCGATGCCGGGGGTGAGATCCCTGTTTATCACCGATGCGCAGGGAGTAATAACAACCGCGAGCCTGGCGGAGGTTCTTGTCGGGAAGAACTTCGGCCATCGCGATTACTTCAAGACCCCCAAGAAACACCCCGACCCGGACACGCTGTATATATCCAAACCCTATAAAACGGTTACCGGTATCTATACCCTGAATGTAACGCGGATGATACCCGCACCTGACGGGAGCTTTGCCGGGGTCGTCACCGCCACCCTGGACCCGGAGTATTTCAAGAGTCTGTTGACCTCGGTGCTGTATGCTCCGGATATGATTTCATCCGTTGTTCACCATGAAGGTTCGCTGTTCCTGGCGGCTCCCGAAATGCCCGGAATGATCGGCAAAAACTTGTACAAGCCTGGAACCCTCTTTTCCAGGCACCGTGACAGCGGGGGGAATAAATCGATATTCAGCGGTTGGATTTATGCCGACGAGCGGGACGGTATGATCGTGTTCGGCACGATTGACAATGAAAAGCTTAAACTCGACATGCCGCTTGTCGTGACAACAAGTCGCGCTCTGACCGCCATTTACGAGCCGTGGAAACGCGATACGCTGATACAGGGGGGGCTTTTCGGCCTGATTGCCTTGATCGCTTCGTCCGGTCTCTATCTGTACCGGAAAAGCCGGAAGGAGTATGAACGGGATGCCGCCGAAGCTGCTGCCTCCCTTAAGGTCAAGACCGAAGAGCTGAACCGTTTTTTCAGTATGGCCCTGGATATGCTCTGTATTGCCGACAGCCATGGCCGCTTCAGGCGCTTGAATGCGACGTGGGAAACCACGCTCGGCTACTCGCTTGACGAACTGGAAGGGGCCAGCTTTCTGGACTTTGTCCATCCTGACGACCTGGAAGCGACCCTTGCTGCCATGAGTGATCTGTCCGCCGAAAAACCGGTGCTGAATTTCATCAACCGGTACCGCTGCAAGGACGGATCTTACCGCTGGATCGAGTGGCGGTCAAATCCATACGCCGGTGAATTGAATTACGCAGCCGCACGGGATATTACGGCCCGTAAACTGGCGGAAGAAAAACTGATCGCGAGCGAGCGCTTCCTGCGCACGCTGACCGACAATCTTCCCGGCATGGTCGGCTACTGGAGCGCCGAACTTCGCTGCGGATTTGCAAACAGCGCTTATCGGGAGTGGTTCGGCAAGACTCCGGAAGAGATGCGCGGCATTCATATCAAAGAACTTTTGGGGGAGGAGCTGCTCCTAAAAAGCGAACCGCTGATTTACGCCGCGCTGCGGGGGGAACCGCAGGTTTTCGAACGAAACCTGGTAAAAGCGGATGGGACTGCCGGTTATCTATGGGCCCACTACATACCGGATATGGATGGCGGGAAAGTACGCGGGTTCTATGTTCTGGTGTCCGACATTACCGAACTCAAACAGGCTCAGTTGAAGCTTGAGGTGATAAACAGGGTGCTGGAGCAGCGAAGCGGGGAGGCCGAGGCGGCCAACAAGGCCAAGAGCCAGTTCCTGGCCAACATGAGTCACGAAATCCGCACCCCGATGAATGCCGTGCTCGGGATGCTGTACCTGCTGCAGCGCACCGAGCTTTCACCACGCCAACTGGATTATGTAAAAAAGACGCAGGTGGCTTCCGAATCCCTCTTGTCGATCCTGAACGACATTCTTGATTTTTCCAAGATTGAGGCGGGCAAGCTGGAGCTGGAAGTGACCCCGTTCCTTCTTCGTGACGTGATGCACAACATCTCTGCGATGCTGTCCGCCGCCGCAAAAGAGAGAAACCTGGAGCTGCGCTTCGCCATCGATGCCGATCTTCCCTATCCGCTGCTGGGAGATACCTTGCGTCTTCAACAGGTACTTGTCAATCTGGTCGGTAACGGGATCAAGTTCACCGGGCAGGGAGAGGTGGTTTTATCGATACGTGCCCTGGCAGTGACGGCAGATGAGGCAAAACTGGAGTTTGCGATCAGCGATACCGGCATCGGCATCGCACCGGAGCTGCAGGAGCATATTTTTGACGGTTTCACCCAGGCCGAGGCATCCACCACCCGGCGCTTTGGCGGCACCGGACTGGGGCTGGCCATCAGCCGCCAACTGGTGGAGCTGATGGGGGGGAAGCTGACCGTGGCAAGCGAACCGGGCAGAGGGAGCACCTTCCGCTTCACCGTCAATTTTGCCTGCGCCCCGATGGTCACCGTAAACAAACGCCTGGCGGCGGCAAACGCGAATCTCCAGGGGCAGCGTCTGAGCGGTCTGCGGCTGCTGGTGGTGGAAGATAATCAGATCAATCAGCAGGTGGCCCAGGAGATACTGATGCAAGAGGGGGCGACTGTTATAGTCGCTTCAGACGGTCGTCAAGGGGCCGATCTGATACTGCGGGAAGAGCCGTTCGACGCGGTGCTGATGGATATCCAGATGCCGGAGATGGACGGTTACGAGGCCACTCGCCTGATCCGCGAGGAGTTGGGGATGACGAAGCTGCAGATCATCGCGATGACCGCCAACGCGCTCCCTGCCGATCGTGAACGTTGCCTCGCTGCCGGCATGAACGACCATCTGGGCAAGCCGCTCGATGTGGATCTGCTGATAACCATTCTTCACCGTCTATGCGGCATCACGCCGGAGCCTGTGACATATGCCCAACCAACAGCTCAAAACATGCAAAAAACACTTTTCAACATACTTAACCGCCCCGGTTTCGATTGCGACGGCACTCTGCAGCGTCTGGGCAACAACCGGAGCCTCTACGCGCGCATGACGAGAACCTTTGCAAAGGATCTTGCGCCGCATATCGATAGTTTGCGCCACAAGCTGGAACAGGGGGCAGGCAGGACCGTTCGGCACGAGCTGCATACCTTGAAAGGGGCGGCTGCAACCCTGGGGGCTACCGCCCTATCCCGCGCCGTTGTCGACGCGGAGAGTGCGGTGAAAAATAACAGCTCCCCTGACGAGATTAATTTACTGCTGCAGAAGGTAGACAGGCTGTTCGTAGAAGCTTGCACCGTATTCAAGGAAGTGGCGGATGAGCTTGAGGCCATGCCGGTTGAAGCGGAGGACGCCGCGCCGCTTGATCGGGAGATTCTCACTGCCCGTTTGACGGAAATGGAGGAGTTGCTGGCGGAGGGAAACATGCGGGCGATGCAGATCTATCGGACAGTCAAAAAACAATTGGGGATGGAGGCGGGTGAGCAGCCGGCTCAGCTGGACGAGGCGATGCAGCGGCTCGATTTTCCCGCTGCCGCTGAACTTTGCAGGAAGGTGAGAGAGGTGTCGGCATGAAAGGATATGCAGTAGCGGTTGCTCTGCTGGCATTATTGCTGATCGTATCGGGATGCGAACGGGAACCTGTCGGCAAGGGCCCCAAGTATGGCTCCGAACGGACGGGCCGGATTGAAAATGTCTATCGTTTTGCGACCCATCCTCTCCATAACCCGGTTAAACTCAGTCAGGCGTATCAGCCGCTGATAGACTATCTGAACAAGAAGATTCCAAACGGTAAATTTGTGCTGGAAGCCTCGCGCGATTACCCGAGTTATGAAGCAAAAATCAGGGAAGGAAAACTGGAATTTCTGCTCCCCAACCCGTGGCAGACGCTTGAGGAGATCAAAGTCGGCTATAACGTGATAGCGATGGCCGGAGACGCAAAGGATTTCAAAGGACTTTTTCTCGTTAGAAAGGAGAGTAAAATTAACGCTCCCGCCGACCTGAAGGGAAAAGCGGTAAGTTACCCGGCCGCTACCGCTCTTGCCGCCTGCATAATGCCGCAATATTTCCTTCATTCCCATGGTCTGGATGTTCTCCATGACATTGATAACCGCTATGTGGGCTCTCAGGAATCGTCGATAATGAATGCTTTTCTCGGCCAGACGGCAGCGGGAGTCACCTGGCCGCCGCCGTGGCGCACCTTTCAGAAGGAGCATCCCAAAGAGGCTGGAGAGCTGAAGGTCATCTGGGAGACCGAATCCCTTATCAATAATTCCGTTATGGCGCGAAAAGATATCCCGCCCGATATTCAAAAACAGGTTCGCGATGCGCTGCTTGAACTAAATGAATCTCCCGGAGGGGCGGCCATATTGTCCGGTATGGAAACGGACCGTTTTTTTGCGGCGAACAATGACAGTTACGATGTCGTGCGCCGTTATGTCGAGAGATTCGAACATCTGATCAGGAAGGTGGAAAACAAGTGAAGAGTGGCAATAACGGTTTGCTAAAACCAAACAAACTTAGAACCGTTTTCCTGGGTACGTATCGCAGACAGCTCATTCTGGGAGTTGCACTGACTAACGCCTTGCTGATGTCACTGTTCATCTGGGATCTGACATATCGGCAGGAGGCGATGTACCTTGAACGACAGATTGAACATGCAACCGCTTTAACGCAGTCTCTGGCGACCTCTTCGGCCGGCTGGCTGGCGGCAAACGATATTGCCGGACTTCAGGAGCTGGTCGAAGCGCAGCGCCGTTATCCCGAACTTGCCTTTGCGATGCTGACCAATGCGGCAGGGCATGTATTGGCGCATAACGACAGGCAGAAAATCGGTTTGACCCTGCTCGATCTCCCCAAGAGTCCCATAAAGAGCGTATTCAGCGCGGACAAGGAACTTGTCGATATCGCCGTGCCGGTAATTCTGGCGGACAGGCATGTAGGCTGGGCGCGTGTCGGTGTCAGCCAAAAAATAGCCGGCCGGAAGCTGGCGGAAATGACTTATGAAGGGATCCTCTACGCGCTTGCGGCAATAATTTTGGGGTCGATTTTTGCGTGGCTGATGGGACGCCGCATCACCAGGAGGCTTTCTGCAGTTCAAGATACCATCAACAAGGTCAAAGCCGGCAATAATTCAGTCCGTTGCCGGGTGGAAGGGATCGACGAAGCGGCCCTGCTGGCGCAGGAGTTCAATGCCATGCTCGATGCCTTGTCGGAGCGTGAAGGGGAACTGGAGCTTCATCGCAATCATCTTGAAGTGCTGGTGGAAGAACGTACCGCCGAACTTCTCCTTGCCCGTGATGCGGCCTCGACCGCCAATCAGGCCAAGAGCCGCTTCCTGGCCAATATGAGCCACGAGATACGTACCCCGATGAACGCGGTCATGGGATTGCTGCACCTGCTGCAGCGCACCGAACTGCTCCCCAGGCAGCAGGATTATGTGAAGAAGACGCAGATTGCGTCCCACTCCCTGCTCTCCATTCTGAACGATATTCTTGATTTCTCGAAGATCGAGGCGGGCAAGCTGGAGCTGGAAGATTCCGCCGTCCGCATTGGTGAACTGCTGCGCAACCTGTCGGTGATCCTCTCCTCGGCAGTTCAAGATAAGGATGTTGAAGTACTTTTCAGCATAGAGGGCGAAATCCCTCAAAACCTGCGGGGAGATGGCCTGAGACTGCAGCAGGTGCTGCTCAACCTGGCAAGCAATGCCATCAAATTCACCGAAAAGGGGGAGGTGGTCATATCCGTCCGTGCCTTGACCTTGACACCGGAGCAGGCAGAGCTGGAGTTTGCGGTCAGGGATACCGGCATCGGCATCGCCCTTGAGCTTCAGGAACATATATTTGACGGTTTTGCCCAGGCTGAGGCGTCGACATCACGCCGTTTCGGCGGCACCGGTCTGGGGCTCTCCATCAGCCGGCAGCTGGTCGGGATGATGGGGGGGACGCTTGCTGTTGAAAGCGAACCGGGCAGAGGGAGCACCTTTCACTTCACCGCTAAATTGAAATGTGATCCGAAGGCTCTCCCGGAGGCGAGCGTTGCGCGAGAGATTCAAGCCGGCACTCCGTCAGCCGCTCCTGTCAGCACCCTGATTGTGGATGACAATGCCATCGCCCGTGAAGTTCTTTCCAGCATGGCGGCAACCCTTGGGTGGCGGGTGGAAACCGCATCAAGCGGACCGGAAGCGATAGCGCTGATCAATTCGCGGAAAAATGGCCGCTTACCTTACGATGTGGTCTTCATGGATTGGAAGATGCCCGGTATGGACGGGTGGGAAGCTACCCGGCAGATACGCCGGATTCCCAATGGCGACAAGGCGACTGTGGTGATTATGGTTACCGCTCATGGACGTGAGTTCATGGCCGAGCGTGTTTCTGAAGAGCCCTCCCTGCTGGACGGCTATCTGATCAAGCCGTTTACCCCCTCGATGCTTTTTGACGCCGTGGCCGATGTAAGATCAGGTCGCTATGCTTTTACGAATACTCCGGTCGCGGTTCTGCCGAATCTCCGGCGTCTGGCCGGTCTGCGGCTGCTGGTGGTGGAGGATAACCTGATCAATCAGCAGGTTGCCGATGAGATCTTGTCGCAAGAGGGGGCCGTTGTGGCGGTTGCTTCCGGTGGCCGTCAGGCGCTTGAGCTGCTGTCTCAGGAAGAGCCGTTCGATGCCGTGCTGATGGATATCCAGATGCCGGAGATGGATGGCTTTGAAACCACCCGTCGGATTCGCGAGGAGTTGGGGATGACGGAGCTGCCGATCATCTCGATGACCGCCAACGCGCTCCCCGCCGACCGTGAACAGTGCCTGGCCGGAGGCATGAACGATCATCTGGGCAAGCCGATCGACGTGGATGCGCTCATAGCCGTTCTCCGGCGGTACTGCGATCTGACGCCGGAACCGGCGACGGCTGCCCGAACCGCCGACTCCGCCTTGAACCCCGCCCATTCCGGTTTCGATTGCGACGGCACTTTGCGGCGTATGGGGAACAACCGGAGCTTGTATGCCCGCATGGCGAGAGCATTTGCAAAGGATCTTGGGGCGGATGTCGAGCGTCTGCGTCTCAAATTGACGGATGGCGAACAGGGCAATGTACGGCACGAGCTGCATACGTTGAAAGGGGTTGCCGCAACCCTGGGGGCCACGGCCCTGTCCCGCGCCGCCGCCGATGCGGAGACGGCGCTGAAAAACAACAGCAGCCCGGATGAGTTTGCTGTTTTGCTGTCAGAGGTAGAACGGCTGTTCAAAGAGGCGTGCGGCGTAATGCAAAGGGTCGCCGACGAGCTCGATCCGCCGGGTGACGCAGCGGAGGCCGCCGGGCTGCTTGACCGGGAAGCGCTAGCTCTGCGCCTGGTCGAGCTTGAAGCCTTGCTCGTCTTGGGAAATATGCGGGCGATGCAGATCTACCAGGATATCTGGCGGCAGTCGGGAGCTGAATTACGCGAACAGATTGCCCCGTTGAATGCGGCCATGCAGCGGCTGGATTTCCCCGCCGCGGTTGCATCATGCCGGAAAATCAGAGAGGAGCGTGCCTGATGGGATCCCCCGATACACAACTGCCGGAGCAGCACGAAAATGCTGCTGCCGAATCTCTCCCGCGGCTGCTGGTGGTTGACGACCAGCCGGCCAACATTCAGATCCTGTTCGAGATATTTCACCGGGACTGCGAGGTTTTTATAGCCACCAGCGGGATACAGGCCCTGGAAATGTGCAGCAGCTGCCTGCCGGACCTGATCCTGCTCGACATCATAATGCCGGGGATGAATGGTCTGGAGGTCTGTCGGCGACTGAAAAGCGACCCTGCAACGAAGGATATCACGATCCTTTTCGTGACCGCTCAGGAGAACCCGGAGGATGAAGCCGTGGCTCTGGAAGCGGGCGCGGTCGATTTCATTACCAAGCCGGTCAATCCGGCAGTTGTCCGCGCCAGGGTCCGGACGCACCTGACCCTGAAGAGCCAGGCGGATCTTCTCCGTGCTGCGAACGAGGAGATGAATGTCAAGAACCACGATCTGCAGGTAACCCAGAACGCTCTTTCGGAAAAGGTAACGGAATTGGAAGCGATTCTGAAAAAGGTGCAGCAGTTGGAAGGGATCATACCGATCTGTATGCACTGCAAGAAGATACGCAGCGATAAAGACTATTGGCAGCAGGTCGAACAGTTCCTCAGCGATCATTCACAGGCGCGGTTCAGTCACGGGATATGCCCCGAGTGCGTGAAGGAACATTATGGTGACTTGGTTTTGCGTGAGAAATTAAGCAAAGCTGGGGAATGAGTAAATAATCCCCTCTCCCTGAGGGAGAGGGCTAGGGTGAGGGGGGAAAGCTGCAATATATGGCACCGTTGCCCCCCTCATCCGGCCTTTGGCCACCTTCTCCCTCAGGGAGAAGGGACTAGAAAATACTATGTATAAATCTCCTACTGATTGCGTCCGAGAGGGACAGGGTGAGGGGGGACATGTCAATACCTCCAAAATTGCTGGTTTTTGCCAAACAACTTCGCAAACAGCAGACTGACGCAGAAAAGCTGTTGTGGTATCTCTTGAGAGGCCGCCGTTTCTGCGGTTTCAAGTTCCGTAGGCAATGTCCGATTGGCGGATATATCCTGGATTTCTACTGCCATGATGTCGGTCTTGCCGTTGAGCTTGATGGCGGAGGGCATAACTTTGAAGAGCAACGTTTGTATGATGAAGAGCGAACCAAAGTTCTTGAGAGCGCGGGAGTACGTGTAGTTAGACATAATGTCCGCCAGTAGAATAAAAAAGGACTCGCCCCTTGCTAACGTGGGTTACGCTGTCGGAATAAATCCAACGGCGCAGAGCCACAACCAAGGAGGCGAGTCATGAAGAATGTTAGCATATTTGTTGGTCTTG
>CAIYDX010000247.1 GCA_903925005.1 uncultured Geobacteraceae bacterium | reverse complement strand
TCTTGGTGAGTGCCAGTATCGGTTTAACCGCCGGTTCAATCTGCCAGCCATCTTCACCAGACTGGTCTACGCTGCTACGCATACCGGATGCCGTCCGGAATGGTTTTTACGACTAGCGCTCTTTTAGAACGATTCAGGTGAACAAAAGATGTTATCACCCCTTCTTCATCAAAAAGTGGTGATACCGTAACATCAAAAATGCCGTTCAATTTTTTTTCATGAATTTCCTTGTTATGCACCAGGCCATCCTGCATCATCGCGGCAACGGGACAGTCCTCCGGCTGGACTTCCAGACCATGCACCGCATCACAGCATTTCTGGCCGACAAGCGCTTCCGCCGGCAGACCGCAACGCTCGGCCATCGCTTTGTTGACGCGTGTTATGGTGTGATGGACGTCAATGATGAAAATCAGTTCGGGAACCGCATCGAAGGTTCGCTCCCAATCTCTTTTAGCACGCAGATCGGCATCGGCAGCCTGTCGGCGCGACCTTATCAATGCCCAGGACATCAATGCGTACGCGACGTTACGGGGCAGATTTTCAAAAGTCTCCGGCGTCTTTACGATATAATCCAGAGCACCGATCTTCATCGCCTCAACTGCAACCTGCTCGCTGCCGTGCGATGTCATTATAATAACCGGCCACGATCCGGCAGCCAGGGCGACCAATTCGCTCCCTTCTCCATCAGGGAGTCGATAGTCGGTCAGAACAAGGTTTGGAGGGTGCCGATCCATGGCCATATTCGCTGCGCTTATCGTGCCGGCTATCTCAAGACGAAATTCTCCCTGATCATCCTCAAAAGAGCGCTGAATCAGCTCGGCATGATTTTTGTCGTCTTCTACAACCAGTATCAGTGGCGCTGCAAAGTTATCTGTCAACATGGAAGAATCCTTTTACATTCGATCAAGCCAACCCCTCCCGGCCTCCCCTTATCAGGGGAGGAGACAGGCTTCCCCCCTAACAAGTACCCTCTGAGGCATAAAGGGGGATTGAGGGGGGTTAGTATTTTTTTTCACCACGGACATTTATTCCAGGCCAGCCAGTAAAACCCCAGATCTTTCAGAAGCGTGCTGAATTCGCCAAAATTTACCGGTTTGGTCACATAGCTGTTGGCGTGATATTCATAGGCCATGGCCATATCCCGTTCGGCATCGGAAGTAGTCAGAATCACTACCGGCAGGGCTCGCAACTGTTCAGCGTTTTTAACCTCTTTCAGAACTTCCAGACCGTCTATCTTGGGGAGGCGCAGATCAAGCAGCATCAGATGCGGCATAGGAAACAGTTTCCGATCCGAATACTTGCCCCGGCCATGTAGATAATCCAGCGCCGCTTCGCCATCCTCCACATGGACTATGGTGTTTGCCACCTGAAAATCCTCCATGTTGCGCATTACCAACTCGGCGTGATCGAGGTTGTCCTCAACCAGTAAAATAGTCAACGGTTCACCGTCCATTGTTTTTCTCCTTTTTTATGGGTCAAGGGGCCAGGGTCAAGGGTCCAGGAAAGTCAAAAGATTTTGAATCTACTTGACCCTTGCCCCTGGACCCTTGCCACTGCCCTTTACTCCGGCACCGTAAAACAAAACCTGCTCCCCTTCCCCAACCCTTCCGACTCCAACCATACCCGACCGCCATGCACTTCGATGATCCGCTTGACGAGCGCCAGACCGATACCGGTTCCGTTGCTTTTCGCATCCAGTTTGTTGAACAGGCCGAAGATAACCTGGCGGTATTTTTCATCAATACCGATACCGTTATCCTGCACATAGAAGACGTTTATACCATTTTCTTCCCGACTACCAAGCAGTATTTGCGGCTTCGGCTGATCACCCATGTAATTGATGGCATTCTCTACCAGATTTTGCACCACTTCGGCCATGCGCCGCCTGTCGCAGAACAGCATCGGCAGACCGGGCTGCACCTCGATTTTCAGATTACTATTATTCAAAGGCCCGTCCAGTTGCGCCAGCACATCATCTACCAGCAGATTCATATCTACCGGTTCCGGCGTATTGATTATACGGCCGATGGTTGAAAGTTCCAGCAGATCCGTCAACAGATCGTTCATCTTGTCGGCGGCATCGCTGACGCGCTGCAGGTCACTCGCCATCCGTTCATAATTACCCTTCGCAAGATCCTTTTCCAGAGAACCGGTAAAACCCTTTATGGTAATGATCGGGCTTTTCAGATCGTGCGAGACGGTGTAGGTAAAACGCTCCAGCTCGGCAACTTTCAAATTCAGCTCTTCTTCGGTACGTTTCTGTTCCGCGCTAACCAGTCTCAGATCGGCCAGCGCCTTGGCAATGCTCGGCATTTCTAGCGCTGCCGGTATCTTCGGAATGAACAGTATCGCGGCAATCACCGAGACCACCATGGTGAAGGCTTTAACATACCCCTCCGGCCAGTAGTCCGGCACATAGACCGTGTATGCGGCAAAAAAGTGGGTCGTGCCGCATGCCAGGATAAAGAGCACAAACAAGAGAAACACCACCATAAACGGGAAATCTCTTCGCTTGAAAGCAAAATATGCCATGGCAATGGCAATGGCATAATATGCCACTCCGGAAAAAATGTCCGATACCACATGGAGCCATACCAGACCCGGCTCCCACGAAAAGCAGAAACCATGGGCCATGTAGTCGCTGATCATGCTGTGATTGTGGTTCATATATAACTCCTTTAAAACAGGGGCAAGGGTCAAGGGTCAAGGAATTCAAAGTCTTTGATCTTCCCTTGCCTCTTGCTTCTCCTTGCCCCTTGACCCTGCCTTTTCATCCCGGCACCGTAAAACAGAACGTGCTCCCTTTACCCGCCCCTTCCGACTCGACCCAGACCCGCCCGCCATGCACTTCGATGATCCGTTTGACCAGCGCCAGACCGACACCGGTCCCTTGGCTTTTAACATCCAGTTTATTGAACAAACCGAATATTTTATCATGGTGCTGCGGATCGATACCGGAGCCGTTATCGGCGACAAAAAATATCGTTTCCGGGCCGTTTTCCCTTGTACCTATCAATATGCGTGGCGCAGCCTGCTCCCCCATGTATTTGACGGCATTCTCCACCAGATTCTGCAGCACCTCGGTGATACGATGTCGATCGCCGTTAATCTTGGGAAGACCTGGCTGTACGACAACCTCAACCCCCTTCTGCTTAAGCGGGCCGGTCAACAGAGCCAGGCAATCTTTTACCAACAGGTTCATATCGATTTGAGCAGGTTCGCTCATCACCACGCCGACGCGGGATAGTTCCAGAAGATCGTTTAGCAGATTGGTCATCTTCGCAGCAGCGCCCTCAATCCTCTTCATGTCATCCTGGATACAATCATGTTTGCCGGCTTCCAAATTATTCATTATCATGCCGGCATATGCCTGTATCGTGATCAACGGACTCTTAAGATCATGCGAAACGGTATAGGCGAAGCGTTCCATTTCGATATTTTTGTCCTGCAACTTTTGCTCGGCCTTCTTACGATTCTCAATCTCTTCACTCATCTCGTCACGCGAAACGGTAATAGCGGAAAGCTGCTCCGTCATCAGGTCGAAATCGCGTGCCAATTCGCCGATTTCATCGGAAGAGGCAACATTCAGTCTGTGACCGAAATTTCCTTCCGAAATGATCCGTGTTCCCTCCTTCAGTTGCAACAACGGATCAGACACGCGACGAAGCAACATTCTGGAAAACATAATAATAACCAGACCAAACAGCCCCAGCGACATGAAGTTGAATGTACTGTAACTGGCCATCTGCTTTTCCGCCATTTTGTCTATGGCGCCGGACAACAAAACGCATTGCTGATACTGGAGATGGGACTCCCCGGTCATCTGGTTTATGATAATGCTGCGAATTTCATCTGTAGCACCACCAGGGGTGTCGGCCTGATCATACAAAATCAATTGCTTAAAAAGAGCGGCAATATTTTTATGCCTGCGCATGAATAATTCCAGCTCATTTTTTTCGGAGGCTTCGGTAAACAGCGGTAACATTTCTTTGTTGCATTTATCTGTTATCTGCTTGTCAAGCGCAAACCATTGCTGCTTTGCCCGTTCGGTTTTATAAATAAAATACTCTTCACGTATCTGATTACTCAGAAAAATGTCAAAGCTGAGTTCTCGAATTGAATCTTCCTGCCTGTTAAGATGCGCGGTCTGTTTATTTTCCCACAATTGCAGGCATATGATCCAGACAAGCATGGAAATAGTGGCAATAATAATCAGTTTTAACCTGGTTTTTATCTTCATACCACAGACCTCATTTAATGATGGAAACCGATTCCGGCTTAACTGTTTTCAATGCATTAAGATAAAAGTAATCAAGATAATTGGGAACTGTTCGCGCATCGACAAGTTTGTTACGTATCGCCCAGCGTGCTTCATCTTCCAATGATGTCAGTATCGAATTATCGAGGGAGAGCTGATAAGTATAGTCGTCCCACACCGTCTCCAGCATCTCACTGTTGAACTTCGCATTTTTAACAAGGATCTCGATAGACTCCTGCTTGTTATTTTGTACGAAAGTTATTGCCTTATCTATTGCCCGCAGCATTTTTTTCACTGCTTCTGGATGCTGCCCCGTCCATGCCATCATTGCGACCAGATTGAACGTTTCTCTGAAAAGCTCGCTTTTGGGTAGTGTTACCGTCTGTTCCGGAAGCGACAATCTCGATTGATATACATATGGTTCAAAGGCGACCACCGCGTCAACCTTGCCGTTCTTGAACGCTTCCGGAAGTTCCGGCGCAGGGTAAAAACTAATTGTTACCGTGGCCGGATCAATCCGGTGTTCCATTAAATACATACAGGTAAAATAATGGGCCGACGTCTTTTCAATGGTACCGATCCTCTTCCCTTTCAAATCGGCTGGCGTAAGTATCCCCGCGGTTTTTCGGGCAATTATCTTGGCATCGTTGTAGCTTTGAAAAAATGTGGCAAAGACAAAAAAATCATGGCGCGCAAAACCCTGGAACATGATTGGAGTCTCAGCCGCGGTGGCAACATCGTTCTCGCCGGCAAACATACCATCGAGAGCCTTTTTGCCGGTCGGATAAGGCTTTAAGGTCACTTGCACCCCCTCCTCCTCAAAATACCCCTTTGCCTGGGCAACGAATATCGGCGTGGACATGACGATTGAAGAAACCCCCAGAGTGACGCTCTCTTTTGGCCCGATCTGCTTCGGTCCCTGTTTATTGCAGGCCGAAACAAGAGTCAACCCGAGTACGACAAGGATTATCACCAGGCAATATTTTACAACTGAATGGCTATTCATGTTGTTCTCCACTTTTTAGTGTCAAGGGGCTTATTTAGGGTCAAGGGGCCAGGGTCAAGTAGATTCAAAATCCACCCCTTGACCCTTGACCCTGCCTTGTCATTCCGGCAACGTAAACCAAAAACATGCCCCTAACCCTTCTCCTTCGGATTCCGCCCGGATCCATCCCCCATGGCGAAGAATAATCCGCTGAACCGTCGCCAGACCGATCCCGTCACCCGGGAAATCGGACGCGCTCTGTAACCGGCAAAACATGCCGAACAGGCTACCGGCTTCTTTCATGTTAAAACCGACGCCGTTATCGCGCACAAAAAAAGCGCGCTCCCTTTCATGCTCTTCCAGGCCGAATTCTATCCGTGCCACGCCGGTTTTACATGTATATTTCCAGGCATTCCCCAGCAGGTTTTCCAAGACTTGACTGATAAGATTTTTATCGGCGACAGCACGCAGACCATCCTGAATACTTATATCTACCGATCTGTCCGAGAAGGTCTGCCCTAAGCCGGCAACAATCTTGCGGGCCATCTCGGAAAGATCAAGCTGTTCACTGGCTATTTTTCCCCGTGTCGAACGCGAAAACTTCAGCAACGCCTGAATGCGGTCCTGAAGTTCCTGAACTGAATCCTGGATAAAACCAACCAGTTCTATTCCATCACCGCCAAGACGGTCGGAATATTTATCCATCAGAAGTTCGCACAGAGTGGCGACACAACTTGTCGGAGTTCTCAAATCGTGGGCAACAGAAGAGCTGAACGCCTCAAGAACATGATTAGTCTCGGTCAATCGGGCGGTGCGTTCCACGACCATTTTCTCCAGCTCCTCGACGTGGGACAGCTGCAGATGTATATGTACCCGTGCCAGAACCTCATCAAGCTGAAACGGTTTGGTAATAAAGTCAACCGCGCCTTCTCTGAAAGCCTGCAATTTTTGGCTGACCGCATCAAGAGCACTAAGAAAAACCACCGGAATCTTTCTTAGCGCGGGATCTTTTTTCAGATTCCGGCAGACCTCCACCCCATCCATGCCGGGCATCATGATATCCAGAAGAATCAGCGCCGGCGATTCGCTAACCGCCAGTTCCAACGCCTGGCAACCGTTTGAAGCGAGACGGACTCCATACCCTTCCATCTCAAGGATATCTTTGAGCAGCTGCAGATTGTCCCAGTTATCATCGACGACGAGAATGACGGCTTCAGTTTTCATCAGGATTCCTTTCTTCCGGCACAGTAAAACAAAAACAAGCCCCATGCCCTTCCCCATCCGACTCAACCCAAACTCGGCCTCCATGTACTTCGATGATGCGTCTAACCAACGACAAGCCGATCCCGGTACCCTCACTTTCCGGATCCAGCTTATTGAACAGACCGAAGATATTTTCCTGAAAGCGCGGTTCGACACCTTTGCCGTTGTCGCGGACAAAATACTGCAGCTCCTCCCCATCTAGTCTTGCGCCGATCTCTATGCGTGGCGCGGCCTGCTCCCCCATATACTTTACGGCATTCTCGATCAGATTCTGCAGCACTGCCGACAACCGCCGCATATCGCCTGTAATGGAGGGAAGATCCGGTTGGACGACCACCTCAATCCGCCTGCTGTCAATCGGACCGGTCAGCTGCGCAAGGACATTCTTTACCAGAATGTTCATATCTATCTTTATCGGCAGGTCCATGATCCTCCCGACACGGGATAACTCCAGCAGGTCGTTCAGCAGAAGGGTCATATTTACCGCCGCATCTTCAATCCTCTTCAGATCTCCTTGAGCGCGAGCATACTTTCCAGATTCCAGATCCTTCGAGATCATACCGGCAAATGCCTGTATCGTGATAAGGGGGCTTTTCAGGTCATGCGAAACGGTGTAGGTAAAACGCTCCAACTCGCTATTTTTATCCTGCAGCGCTTTTTCGCTCGCGCGCAGCGTGGTTTCCCGCTCCCCCAATGTTTCCAGCAGGGTGTTGAATGCACCGATCAGCTCGCCTATTTCGTCTTGCCTGGCTATCGGCAATGGTTGCGGAATCTGGTCGGTATCGGACTGAATCACCAACGTTTTCGCGGCAGCAAGTATCGGCGAAAGCTGTTTATTTAACATCCGGTAGGATAACCACCAGGTCAGGCCACCCACCAAAAGTGTCAGTAGAATTGTGGCGGTCAGCATACGCCGCTGCATGGCGCCGATCGGGGCAAAAGCTTCTCCAGTGGGAAGCACGGCGATCACAAACCAACCGGCAACCGGAACGCGCTTCGCCGCCGACAGCTCTTCGATACCACGAGAATTCACGGCAGTCCCAAAACCGTCAAATCCTTTCATATAGCGATCATGCATCGAGTTAACTCCAGGTGCGGGGAGCCGCTGCAGGATGCGGCTCTTATCCGTGCCGGTGACAAACAGTTGGTGCTGCGGCGCGGCCAGCAGATAACCGCCGCTCTTGCCGAAGCTGTGTTCCGTGAGTTTATCCAGAAAACTGGTGTTTCCCAGGTTGGTTACCCCTGCCAGGGCGCCGATCACCCTACCCTGAATATCGCGAATGGGCGCTGCCATGACTAAAGTAGGAACTGCAGACTTCCCGTCCATAAACGGTTTACCGATCGACGTCTTCCCCTCTTTGAGCGCGGCGATCATGAAATCTCTCTCCAAGTAGTTGCCGCCGAACCGTCCTGCCAAGAGCGGGATGGAGGCGATGGCAACGCCATCAAGCCGCGTAACGAAGGTACCGCCGTTAAATAGACTCTGAAATAACGGGCGCTGTTCCAGAAGCGCCTGCACGGTCGCCGTATCGGCCATCATGGCCGGACTGACGCTTTCGGCAACTTTTTCCAACGCTTTCAACCGGTCGGCCAACTCTTGATCAACTTGCGCCGCCACAAGCGACACCGTCGAGTACTGCTGGTCTCCAAACAGGCGCTGCATATCCTCGCGCAGCAGCCGGGTGGCGTAGAACGCCAACGACCAGATGCCGATCAGAAAAATGGCCACGGTGAAGATGGTTACTTTTGTCTTAAGCGACTGCAACCGGAACATATTTATCCCTCATCCTTCATCTTTCATCCCTGCCTTTTCAGTACTCGCGTCACCTCATCGGCAAGATGACCGAGCCGGAACGGCTTCTGGATAAAGCCATTCAACCCCAGCCCTTTAAAACTTTCCGCAAGCTCCTCTTCACTATAACCACTGGCAAGCAGCACAAGAATATCCGGTCTGATTTTTCTCAACTCCCTGAAGACGGCAACGCCATCCATGCCCGGCATGCTGTGATCAAGCAGCACCAGATCGATACGGTCACCCTGTTCCCGGAAGATCCTGAGCGCTTCCTCTCCCCCCTCCGCACTCAATGTCTCAAAACCGAGTGCAGCGACCATTTCGAGGCAAACTCCCCGAATCATCTCTTCATCGTCAACGACCAGAATCGTCCCCGCACTCGATACAGCGGCGGAAGCAACACCATCTTCCGCGGTTGCGCCGTTTATCTGCTCTTTATCGGCGTTAGCGGCTATCGGAAACAGTACCCGGATGATTGTCCCGACACCCGGCCTGCTATCCACCAGAATAGCTCCCTTATGAGCGTGGATTATCCCCTGGGCAGCCGACATCCCGAGCCCACGGCCGGTGAACTTGGTGGTAAAAAACGGATCGAACAGTTTATCCAGCGTCCCGGATTCCATGCCGCAGCCGGTGTCGCTGACCTCCATCCAGACATAACGGCCCGGCATCAGTTTTTCCTCCAGGCGGCTGCAATTCAATGTTATCTGATCAAAATCATCCACGCCTGTCGAGAGGGTGATGGAGCCGTTGGCAACGCCGATCGCCTCGGAGGCATTGATGATCAGGTTCATGATCACCTGTTGAATCTGGTCTTCGTCGGCCATGATCGGTGGAAGGGCGTGGTCGAGCTTTTGATCGAACGTTATGCTCTTCGAGATCGCCGCCGTCAGCATGTCGGCACTTTTTTCCGCCAGTTCGGTCAGGTTCATCTCCTTGATGACAAAGAGTCCCTTGCCGGAATAGGCCAGCATCATGCCGCTCAGCTTGGCGGCCTGTTCAGCAGCGGTGACCGCCTTGCAGATAAAATGGCTCGCCGGCGCATCTTCGGGAAGCTTCATCAGGCTCAGTTCGGGGTTGCCTAGAACCGCCTGCAGTAGGTTGTTGAAGTCGTGGGCAATGCCGCCGGACATGGTCCCCAGGCTTTCCAGTTTCTGGAGATGCAGAAAGTGACGCTCCATTCTCAGGCGTTCCTCTTCACTCCTCTTTTGCTCCTGGACAAGTCCCCATTCGCGCAAACCGCGTTGAACGATACGCGATATACCGGAAAATACCGCCGATGATTTGATCACGTAATCCTGAACTCCGGCCTTCATGGCGCCAACGGCCACCAGTTCATTACCCTGGGACGTCAAGAGAATCACCGGACAGAGTTCCTTCACGGTTTCAACCAGTTCGCTCCCTTCGCCATCCGGCAAACGAAAATCGGTTAGAACGATGTCAGGGGAGCTACGTTCAATTACCGCCCGGGCATCAGACAGGGTACCGACCATTTCCAGACGATAATCTTCCACCGCACCCTGAAGAGACCGTTTCATCAGTTCGGCATGGCTTTCGTCGTCTTCAACAACCAGAATTAATGGAGCGCTCGGATTATCCGTCAACATGACAATTTCCTTTTTATTAGCATCAAAGAATGCGGAGTTATCTACTTAATTTTCTCTTAATGCACGGCTATCCGCTTCGCAGAATTGTTGCCGCACCAAATTAATTTCATTTATTTTTTGTATAAAAGCGTCGACTATCTGCGGATCGAATTGCTGCTCGCTACAGCGCACGATCTCCTCGACCGCCTCAGATACGGGCCAGGCTTTTTTGTAGGGGCGCTCACTGGTCAATGCGTCAAACACGTCGGCGATAGCAACAATTCTTCCAAACAGTGGGATCTCTTGTCCTTGGATTCTCTGCGGATAGCCGTGACCGTCCCATCGTTCATGGTGCGACAACGCGACCGTTGCCGCTGCCTTCAGCAGATTATTCTGGCTTGGCCCGATTATCTTGTAGCCTATCTCGCTATGTGTACGCATGATCTTCCACTCATCGTCATCCAGTTTGCCAGGTTTGAAGAGAATGCTGTCAGGTATCCCGATCTTTCCGGTGTCATGCAGCGCCGCTGCATTAAAGAGGAGCTCCGCTTCGCTTTCCGGGAGTCCCAAAGCCAAGGCAATTATGCGGCAATAGTGGCAGACCCTGGCTACATGCAGACCGGTCTCGTTATCCCGAAATTCCCCCGCTGTGCCGAGCCGATGAAGGATTTCAAGACGGGTCTCGTTCAGTTCCGCGGTGCGCTCCTGCACCAGACAATCCAGAGCGCGGTTCTGGTTGTACAGGGCAAGGTGCGTTCCGACCCGTGCCCGCACGATCGACGCCCGAATCGGCTTGGTGATGTAATCGACCGCACCGCAGGTAAACCCCATCGATTCGTCGTCAATCTCACCCCTGGCCGTTACGAAGATAACCGGGATATTGCGGGTTATCGGATTTTCCTTGAGTCGCCGGCAGGTTTCAAAACCGTCCATTTCCGGCATCATTACATCCAGAAGAATGATATCGATAGGCATGGAGAGGCAGATATCGATGGCCTGAGCGCCGCTGGTTGCTATTTTGGTGGTGTACTCGTCCATCAGCGCGGCGTTGAGCAGGCTGATATTCTGCGGAGTATCGTCAACTATCAGTACACTTGCCTGAGCAGATGTCGTTTTCATGGTCGGTAATCCCCCGTGTCGTCGGACGCAAGCATAATACCATTCCTGGCTGAAAGCGCCAGCAGTACCTCATGGGCCGCTGCAAAATCGAAATTTTTCAGATGGTTCTTTATCTGGCTGATGTCGTGGAGGGGTAAACCGGCCAGGTCTCTCCGGTAATCATCCAGATACCGTTCCGCCCTGCCGTCTCTCCCTTTTATATACTCATGCAGTCTGTTCAGGATCGGTGTAACAACCTCAATGTCAAACGTGTCCGGCAAAGTGTCGTCATCAGGCTCCGAATCAACCGGAAGCCGGTTCGTCAGATCCGCCACCAACCGGCCAAGCTCGGCAGCAAAATTATCGAGAGTTCTCCTGATTTTTTCGGGCGGTTCACCCTGAACTATGGCGTTTTCGAGTTCTTCTGCCAGCGCCTGCAACTCCGTAGCGCCCATTGTGCCGGCAATGCTTTTGACTGTATGGGCACGGCGCGCAGCCAGTTTTGCATCTCCCGTATTCAACGCTTCTTCCATGGCCATCGCCGCATTCGATTGACTCTCGACAAACGAGCGGAGTACCCAGATGTACAACTTCCAATCTCCGTCAATGCCGCTCAGAGCAGCGGAAACGTCAAGCCCGGCGATGTCCGGAATTGCAGGGTAATCGCCAACGTTTTCAACCCTTTCACCAAGTAACGTGCCCTCATCTTCCGGACGGAGGAAAAACGCCATGGCCCGCAGCATGGTGCGGGCGTCGACCGGCTTTGTAATATGGGCGTCCATGCCGGCCTCCAGGATTTTCTGCTGTTCTTCAAGCATGGCATGGGCCGTCATCGCAATGATCGGCAGCGTGGCGAAGCGGCTGTCCGATCTGATGAGCCGTGTCGCCTCATAGCCGTCCATGACCGGCATCTGTATATCCATCAGCACTAGGTCGTACGATGTTTCGCCGCCGGTAACCATTGTCACCGCTATTTCGCCGTCGGCGGCCAGATGCAGTTCGGCGCCGGTCTCCTTTAAAATCTCGATCGCCAACTGCCGGTTGATATCGTTATCTTCCACCAGCAGGATCCGATAATCGGAAAAATCGAAGTACGCTTTCTTATCTCCGCCGGCCGTATCAACTCCTTGCGAAAAATTTTCCATATCGCTTGCCTGGCCGATGCCGAACCATGCCGTGAAGCAAAAGATGCTCCCCTCTCCCGGAATGCTCTCACACCAAATCTCACCCCCCATCATCTCCGCCAGCTGTTTTGAAATGGACAACCCCAACCCGGTGCCGCCGAACCGGCGGGTCGTGGTTCCGTCAGCCTGGGTAAATGGTTGAAAGAGTTTATCGATCAATTCAGCCGGGATGCCGATACCTGTGTCGCGGACCGAGAATTTGAGCTGCACCCTCTCTCTTTGCTGCATCACAATTGCGGCCTCAAGCACAATCTCACCATGTGCCGTGAATTTAACGGCATTGTTCAACAGATTGATAATAATCTGGCCAAGCCGGTGCGGATCGCCGACAAGACAACAAGCGGCTTCCGGCAAAGGTTTGACCAGTAAATTCAAACCTTTGTCCGAAGCCTTTTGCTGCACCATGTCTAGCAAATTGGCAAGTAGCGGTTCCAGCATGAATGGAATCAGTTCCATTTCCAGCTGCCCCGCCTCTATCTTGGAAAAATCGAGAATATCGTTAATAATCTTGAGCAACAACTTTCCGGCTGAGTGTATTTTCTGAACATAGTCCTGTTGACGTGGCGGCAGGCTGCTCTTCATCGTCAGGGCGGAAAACCCGATGATCGCATTGAGCGGCGTCCTGATCTCATGACTCATGTTGGCTAGAAACTCGGATTTGGAACGGTTCGCGGCATGAGCCGCATCTCGTGCGGTCAGCAACTCTTTAGCGATCCGCTTCTGCTCGGTGACATCTTCCTTGATTGCAACGTAATGGGTAATGTTTCCCTGTTCATCCCTCAAGGGAGAGATTGAGGCATGCTCCCAGTAAATGTCGCCGTTCTTTTTACGGTTGCAGAGGTCGCCGCGCCATTCAAGGCCGGCCTTGATCGTACTCCAGAGTTCCCGGTACAACTCTTTCGGCTGCCCGCCGGCGTTGAGTATCCTCGGATTCTTGCCAATGACTTCTTCCATTGGGTAGCCGGTGATCTCGGTAAATTTCGGATTAACATACTAGATCCGCCCCCAATGATCTGTGATGACAATAGATGCGGGACTGTTCTCTACCGCGCTTGAGAGCTGCTGCAGTTTTTTCTGGTTTGCCTCAGCTTCGCGCTGCCTCAGTTCAAGTTCCCTATTGATGGCAAGCACCTGTTCGTTTATCTCTTCAAACTGCTGTTGCTTATAGAGTCTCTGTTTTTTAAGCCACCAGTTATAAATACCGAGCCCGGCGGCAAGCGCCAACAGTATGCCGAAGAGGACAACCCAGTAAGCCCGCGTTCTGATCGGACCGTATATTTCGGACAGATCAACCTTGGCAACCAGACACCAGGGGGAATCGGGGATAGTTCGGGTTACGGCAAGCACCGGAACGCCACGGTAATCAACCCCCTCGCCACCCCCCTCCTGCCCGAGGACAGCCCAGACCGCTGGCAAATCTCCTTTCGCAAGCGGCACCCGCATGGAGAGCGCCGTATCGCTTTTGTGACGCACTTCATTCAGGAAAAGAACATCGTCGCCGCTCCGTTCAACCAGTAATGTCTCGGCTGTTTTGCTCGGCATCGGCCAGGTTTGAATCATCGGGTAGAGATAATTGTGCGGATCGATATCCAGCACCAAAACGGCTGCCGTTTGAAATACATTCCCGACGTTATACCCGACTGGAACAACCAGATTAAGGTTTATCAGGCCGTTCAAAGCTTCCCTGTGAAAATCGGAGAAGAATACCTCCCGCTTCCGCACCGCCTCTTCAACCAAGCGTTTATGATCGAGATCAATCCGTTTGTCGGCATCAGCGGCCGACACCAGCAATGTGCCGTCGATCCTGTAGAGAGCGGCGCCGCGGTAGCCGCTCTCCTTGCAGAGCATCTCCATCCAGATTTTGAGTTCGCCCGTAACTGTGTGCGGAGCAGAGCCGCCAAGATAATCGCTGATCCGGAAGGCGAGCATTGCATTGGCGTGTATCGTATTAGCTTCACCTAGCCGCTCCTTGCGCCATTGGTCAATCTGGCGGCTCTTCAAGTCGGCGATCGCTGCCAGTTCATTCCGCTTTTGCCCGATTGTAAGCCGTTTGTGATCGCTAAAATAGCCATAGCCGATCACGCAGATAATAAAAACCGTGCTAAAAAACAGCAGCAATTGATTGCGCCTTACCCCTCCGGCGCTGTTAATTATAAGCGTTAACATACTGAACCTGCTCTCTTTGACAGGGTCAAGGGGCAAATATAAAAACAAAAAAAGCGTACGAAAAACGTAACGCCGAGAGGAGTTTTATATGAATCATTACAATAGATTCCCGAATTTGTATCTGATTGCCGCTGCCTGCTCAGAAGGGCTTTCATAGTGCACCTGATGTTCAAACATCAAATTCTGAAACAGGATTAATATAACCCTATTTTAGCGAGGAATCAAATATTATGAACGACTCCGCCCAACCTTTGAAACGGGTGGTTTGAGCCTCCCGGCTACTTGCCTGATGTCACCGTTCTCCCCTTGCCGACCAGAACCACGCCGCTTTCGCTGTTCATAATGATCTTTCTGCCACCCCGCCCGCCGATGTCTTTGGCAACAACCGGAATCCGGAACTCCTCCAGCATCTGCAGTGCCAGCATGATATTGCGATCTCCGATCATGAACAGTTCCATACCGGAACCGGAAACATTGGCTCCCCCAAAGACCTTGGCGACCAGATGCTCACGATGACAGCCCATGGCCAAAACTTTGGCAAGCAGCTTTTCCATGGCGATGTTACCGTACTTCGGCGTCGCCAGTCCCTCGCCGTTCCATAGCGGCAACATCATGTGATTCATCCCCCCCCTGTGGGCCACTTGGTCCCATAAACAGACGGCAACACACGATCCAAGTACCGTACTGATCTGGTATGCCTGCGGTTCGGCAAAGATAGTGCCGGGGTAGAGAAAATGCTTGTTGAGCGTTTCTTCACTGGACACCCTATCTACGCCTCCTTCAAGTCATCGAAGAAAAACAGGTTGCCGGCTTCGGAAAAAGAATCTTCGTCGTCCATAATCGAACAGGGAGGAATAGTAACGATAAACAGCGTCCCTTCGCCGGGAGAGCTGTTCAGGCTTATGCTCCCCTGCAGCAGTTCCACAAGCGCCTTGGTAATGCTGAGCCCCAGACCATGTCCCAGGTGCGGGCGAGTGGTTCCGGTATCCAGCTGGACGAAGCGGTCAAATATGCGCTGCTGGTCCTCCGGAGCGATCCCGATACCATGATCCTGAACGGAAATCCGCAGACAGCCATCCGCTCCAACCGAACATGAGACCTCGACTAAACCTTCATCGTTGCTGTATTCGATCGCATTTGCCAGCAGGTTGTAGATAATAATCTGAAATTTTTCAGAATCGGTGACTGCCAGGAATTCATGTTCCTGCTCCGGAAATAACAGGTTAAGCGACACATTCTTTTTCGCGGCGGTATGGTGAAACGAATCCACCATGTCGCGCAGTGCCGATGCTACATGAATCTTTACGCAGCGCGGGTTGACCTCCCCAGCCTCCAGCTCGGCCGCCATGAATATGTTCCGGAGCTGAAAATCGAGATTATTCGCTTCCGCGCCGATCAAAGAAGAGAGAGAGGCAATTTCCTCATTTCCGGCACCAAGTATCGCAAGCTCTCCGGCCAGCCCCATAATTGCGTTGAGCGGATTATTAATTTCATTGCGTATATTCGACAGAAAATTGCTTTTGAGGGATTCGGAACGCTCCAGCCGTTCGTTCATTTCCAGCAATTTACGGTTAACCACGCTCAAGTCGGAAAAAGCCTTGCGGCTCTGGGCAAAACGCTTTGACAGTTCCTGAATCAACTCATCATCGGTTAAGTTCATGGTCACTCCCTCACTGTATACAGTTAACTGCAGAGCCGCAGCACTTCGCCCGCAATGTTCTGCAGCGGCATGATTTTGTTGACGCCGCCCAATTTGACCGCTTCGTGCGGCATGCCGTAAACCACGCAAGTCGCCTCGTCCTGGGCAATCGTGACCGCACCGGCTTCGTGCATCTCCTTCATGCCGTGAGCGCCGTCGTCCCCCATTCCGGTCATGATGACGCCGACGGCGTTTTTACCGGCGTAACGGGCCGCCGAACGAAAGAGCACATCCACCGACGGGCGGTGGCGCGACACGAGCGGACCATCCTTGATCTCGACATAATAGCGGGCGCCGCTCCGCTTAAGCAGAGCGTGATGATTTCCGGGAGCGATCAACGCCCTCCCCCGTACGACCGTATCGTTGTCCTGGGCTTCCTTTACCGTTACCCGGCAGATCGAATCAAGTCTCTTGGCGAAGGCGGCGGTAAAATTTTCCGGCATGTGCTGGACGATGACTATACCGGGGGTATCTTCCGGCAGCATTTCCAGGAACACCTTCAGCGCCTCGGTACCGCCGGTGGAGGCGCCCACGACGACTACCTTTTCGGTGGTCATGATCATCGCTTTCGAATTGGGCTTTTCCATGATGACATCGGCATTGTATTTCGGAGACACCTCTTTCATCGTACGCATCGCCTTAAGAGGGCCGAGCCGGGCCGCGGCAGCTCCTTTGACGGCATCGCAGATGCGCATTTTGGATTCTTCGATAAACTGCTTCGTGCCCATCTTAGGTTTTGTGATAATATCCACGGCGCCATATTCCAGCGCCTTAAGGACAGTATCGCTACCGCTTTCGGCAAGACTGGAACACATAACGACCGGAATTGGATGCTGGCTCATCAGCTTCTGCAGAAACGTAAGTCCGTCCATGCGGGGCATCTCGACATCCAGCGTAATCACATCAGGAATAATCGTTTTCATCCGTTCGGCAGCCAGAAACGGATCGGCAGCGCTGCCGACCACCTCAATTTCAGGGTCAGAGTTGAGGAGGTCGGTCAATGTCTGACGCACCAGGGCGGAATCATCGATTATCAGAACTTTTATCTTTTTCATGGCCGCGTATCCTTATTGATTGGATGTTTGCGCGCGCATCCGACGCAGATAAACATCCCCGTTTTGTGTACAAAAAAAGAGCTTGCGCCCTCGATAACCACCGGTATCACAGACAGAAACAGCCAACCCCAATGAGGCCAGCACCGCCTCTGCCTGCGCTATATTTTGATCCCCCACCGTCTGTTTTTCTGGCGCCGGCTCACCGGTATCTAGCACCTGTGCGCCGCCGAAAAGCTTGACGACCAAATCATTGCCACCATCATGCTCCATCATCTTGGCATGCAGATAGCGCAGGGCGGTATCGACATAGCGAAAGTCGGTTTCCTGACTACAATTAACCGGCAGCATGGCGTGGCAAATTGCGCCTAAGCCGCGGGAAGCGGAAAACATCGTAACGGCCACGCAGGATCCCAGTATCGTCGAGACGAGCGCCGGGGTGCCGGTCACCAGCACCTCGCCCGGCTTGAGATATATATTGCGCATATTTGATGCATACAGGTTTTTCATAAGAGTGAATTACGACCAGAAGCTAATGCCGCTATCCCTTCCGGTACACCGTCGATGCTACCGGCTTGAAATCCACGTCCAGTCCGCCCAGTGTTTCGGAATGTCCGATAAACAGGTAGCCGCCAGGGCGTAGTTGGCGATGAAATTTTTGCATGAGAGCTTGCTGAGTCGGCTTGTCGAAATAGATTACGACATTGCGACAGAAAATTATGTCCATCTTTTCGGCGATACCAAGGTCATCGTCCATAAAATTGATCCGCCGAAAGGTGACCATTGAACGCAGCTTAGGAGAGATACGCACCAGGGATTTCGATTTCTCGCGGCTGCGCATCAGGTATTTTTTTTTCAGGTTCAACGGAATCGGATCCGTTCTTTCCTCAGGATATATTGCCGTTTTTGCTGTCTGCAAAACCTGGGTACAGATGTCAGAGGCGGTGATGGCGGCCCGAAAACCGGGGCGGCCGGCAGCAAACTCGGACAGTACCATCGCCATGGTATAAGGTTCTTCACCGGTTGAGCAGCCGGCGCTCCAGATCCGTACCGGGTCGTGCATTACATCCCCGCGCACCTGAAGGATGGTGGGCAATGCCGTCTTGACAAGAAAATCAAAATGGCTCGGTTCACGGAAAAAATCGGTTTTATTGGTGGTTACAACATCAATCAGATGTATTAGTTCAGCCGCCCGCCCGTCCTGACTGAAGACAAAGTCGCCATACTCCTCGAACGTGGCAATAGAATTGGCCTTCAGCCGCTTCTGCATACGCGCTTCAAGCATTATTTTCTTGGCAGGCGGCATTTTAATGCCGGTATGATCGTAAATAAAAGCACTGAATCGCTGAAATTGTCGATCAGACAAGCTTGCCGGCAGACGGGGGATCATACTGTCATTGAGGTTTGTCACCGCGCCGTCCTTTCAGTCGAAATACTGATTAATTGACTTGAATAGTACTGATCTCCCGTTCCTCCCTTCTCCCTGAGGGAGAAGGTGGCCAAAGGCCGGATGAGGGGACAAACAGCGCCATTACACCAACATTTCCCCCCTCACCCTAACCCTCTCCCTCATGGAGAGGGGATTGTGTAAGTTGCCATAGCGGGAGATTCGTCATACTTAGATTAATTAATGTATCAAATTCAAATGCCTATCACTGCCCCAGCTCGGCCAGTTCATTCGTAGAAAACACTTTATCGATATCAAGGATCATAACAAAGTGGCTGTCGATCTTGCCCATTCCCTTGATAAATTCCGTGTTCAGCTTGGTGCCGATATGCGGAGCGGCCTCGATGCTTTCCGGCTCCATTTCGACCACCTCCTGCACCGAATCGGCCAGTGCTCCCAATACGATGGAATCACCATCCATGTTGATCTCCACCACAATAATACAGGTGTTGATGGTCTGCTCGGTAGCAGACATTCCGAACTTGAGTCGCATATCAATGACCGGGACCACGCTGCCACGCAGGTTGATGACGCCCCGCATATAATCCGGAGTTTGCGGGACCTTGGTTATGTTGGTTATTTCGAGGATCTCGCGCACCTTGGCAACATCCAGAGCGAAGACCTCGTCGGATAATTTGAATGTCAGATATTGCACAGTTTCGGTTATTCCCGTTACGCTCATGGCAATGGCTCCTTTATATGGCTAATGGCAAGTAGCTAGTAGCAAGTAGTTGAACAACAGATAAAAGTTTTTACTTGCCACTAGCTACTCACTACTCGCCAATTTTATTAAAATTTCTCAAAATCATCATCCAAATGGTCCGGACCGGCCTGGCCAAGCTGCAGGTTTACGCCGCCGGAAGCGCGTTTGGGCGACAGTTGCGCATTAGAGCTTTTTGAGTGGGCAATCTGGACCTTCTTGGCAGGCTTACGAGCTACCGTCACCGCAGCGCGTCTGCCTCCTTGATTGCCGATATTGAAAAAGCTGATCGAATCCTGCAACTGCTCTGCCTGACCGGAAAGCTCTTCCGATGTTGAAGCCATTTCCTCGCTTGCCGAAGCATTCTGCTGAATGACCTGATCGAGCTGCTGGATAGCCTTGTTGATCTGCTCGGCGCCGGTATCCTGTTCCTTGCTGGAGGCGGTGATTTCCTGCACCAGTTCGGCGGTGCGCTGAATGTCGGGCACCATGCGGGTCAGCATTTCACCGGCCTGTTCGGCAATCGCCACACTGCGGGTGGAAAGACCGGAAATCTCGCCGGCAGCCGACTGGCTCCGTTCGGCCAGCTTGCGGACTTCGGAGGCGACCACCGCGAACCCTTTGCCGTGCTCTCCGGCCCTGGCCGCTTCAATGGCGGCGTTCAGCGCCAGCAGGTTGGTCTGGCGGGCGATTTCCTCGATGATCGAGATCTTCGTGGCAATTTCCTTCATCGCGGCAACCGTTTCAATAACGGCCTTGCCACCATCCTTGGCATCGGTGGAACTCTTGATGGAAATCTTTTCGGTCTGCATCGCGTTGTCGGTATTCTGGCGGATGCTGGAAGCCATCTCCTCCATGCTGGAGGATATCTCTTCGGCGGAGGCGGCCTGTTCAGTGGCCCCCTGCGACATCTGCTGCGCGGTGGAAGAAAGCTGCTGACTGCCTGAGGCGACGTTGTCGGCGGCCCCCATGACATCGCCGACCACCTGTTTCAGTTTTTCGACCATCGTGGCAATGGCTGCCATCATCACGCCGGTTTCATCCTTGGATTTGGCTTCCACCGTGACGGTCAGGTCCCCCTGTGCAAGGGCGTTGGCCACGGCTACGGCCTCATTGATTGGACGGGTGACGGAGCGAGTGACCACAAAGCCGAAGATCACGCCGAGCAGGACCGAGACGACCGACATGGCCAGCATGAGCTGGAAGGCGCTGTTGTAGGCTTTATCCGATGTTTCGACCAACTGCTGGTTTTGTGTCTCCTGCAGTTCGATCATCGCCTGGAGTGCGGCAAACCATTTATCCTGCGGCCCCTGGACGTCATCCAGCAGAAACTTCGCCGCTTCGGCATGCCTGCCCGCCACGGCCAGTTCGATGGTTTTATTGAAGAGCGGCCGGGTCGTGTCCCGTGCCGAGTTGATTTCATCCATCAGTTTTTTAGCCTTCTCCGTAACAACCAGCGCGCTGAGCTTGCTCGTCAATTCGTCCGAAGTTTTGCGCGCCTCGGCAATCCGGTCCTTTTGTTTCTGTTGAAAAGCGGCATCGGTCTGGATGATCAGGTTGCGCACGGAACGGGCCACGATATTTAAATTACCCCGCATGCCGTTCGCCATCGCGATCTTGACGTTGTTGGCCTTGACAACCGTGTTAAAATCTTTTTTGATCGCCGCCATGTTCATAATGCCGATTATCGCCAATGTTACCGTCAGAATCAGAACCAGACCGAATCCCAAAGCCAGACGTGTACCAATCTTCCTGTCATTGAACCAGTTCATACATCCTCCTTTTTTTACTTGAGATGATGCAACGGTTTCAAACTATCTACACAGCCTGCAACTCCAACTGTTCGATCGACTGTAACAGGACTCCCATATCCAGAATCAGCGCCACGGTGCCGTCCCCCAGGATGGTGGCGCCGGAGACCCCCCGCACATCACGGTACATCTTGCCGAGGGACTTGATGACGGTCTGGTGTTGACCCACCACGCTGTCCACCACAAAACCGACCTTGGTGCCATGAATATCGGCAATGACGATCTGTTCGACCTCGGGACACTGCTCGGTGATGCAGAAATGTTCCCGCAGCGGAATGTAGGGGACTATGACACCGCGGACATTGGCAAGATTGCGGCCATGCGAGTTTTTGATATCCTCGCGGGTCAATTCAACGCACTCCTCGACCGCCGCCAGCGGCAATACATAATGGTCTTTGCCGATCTTTACCAGGAGGCTGTCGATGATCGCCAGGGTCAACGGAATCTTGAGGGTGATGGTCGTCCCGGTGCCGCGCACACTGTCCACGCTGATCGTGCCCCGCAACCCTTCGATGCCGCGCTTGACGACGTCCATCCCGACGCCGCGCCCGGATACGCTGGTCACTTTTGCCGCGGTGGAAAAGCCGGGGGCAAAAATCTGGGCATATATTTCCTTGTCGGGAAGCTCGGCGCTAGCCGAAATCAGCCCATTCTCGACAGCCTTGGCGCGGATGGCGTCACGGTCGAGTCCGCCGCCGTCATCACGGATGGTAACCAGAACCGAATCTCCGGAATGCTCCGCACCAAGATAGACCGTGCCGACGGATGATTTGCCGGCAGCCCGCCGCGCTTCCGGCATTTCAATGCCGTGGTCGATGCTGTTCCGTATAATGTGTACCAGCGGATCGTTCAACTTCTCGATTACGGTCTTGTCAAGTTCGGTATCAGCGCCAAATGTTTCCATTTCGATCTCTTTGCCCAGTTCGCTGGAGAGATCGCGCACCAGGCGCTTGAACTTACTGAAGGTGCTGCCGATCGGGAGCATGCGGATATTGAGGGCGGTGTCGCGCAGTTCGTTGGTCAGGCGTTCCACCTCTTCGGAGATCGCAATATAGGTCGCATCGCCTCCAGCCATGGAAACCTGTGTCAGGTGCGCCTGAACCGTGACCATCTCGCCGACCAGGTTGATCAGCTGATCCAGCCGTTCGGCCGGAACACGGATACTGGCGGCCGCTTCCTGCGGCGGCGGGGCTTCACCACGCTCCTTCCGGACGCTTTTGACATGCTGCTGTTCGACCAGTGCCGATTGGACCTTTTCCGGCGAGACAATCCCCTGCTCCACCAGCAGCTCACCGAAACGTTTCTTCAGCATCAGGACTTTCTGCATCTCGACCGGCGAGAGATCACCCCGTTCAACCAGGATGTCCCCCAGCTTTTTGTACCCCTGTTCGCGGTCGATCAAGCCGCTACTGTCAATCAGCTCAATCTTTACGTCGCAGTCGTCATCTACAAAGATGAAAACGTCCTTGATGGCATCCTCGCCACGGGTCGTCGTCAGAATGACGTCCCAGTAAATATAACAGTTTTCGCCGACCAGATCGTCAAGCGTCGGTATTTCGTCGAACTGGGCAACCACATGAGCGGTCCCCAGTTCGCGCAGTTCGTTGATCAGCGAGATCGGATTGGTGCCGCACATCAGGATATTGGGGGCGGGACGAAAACGGATGCGCCAGGTACTCTCCTCCGCCAGTTCATCGCCAGACAATTCAGGGAGCTGTATGGCTGGAGCAGCGTCGGACCATTTATCAGAAGGTTCCGGTTGCGGCACCAGTTGGCGCAGGCCGGCGATTATTTCGTCCCCTGCGCTCCGGTCAACCTCTTCGCCGATCGGCATACTGAGCAGATAGCAGATATGATCACGCGATTTGAGCGTCAGGTCGAGCAGGCGCTTGGTAACGGTCATCTTGCCGTTGCGCGCCATATCGAATACCGTTTCGACCTCATGCGTGAAAGAAGCTATTTCGTCGAAGCCAAACATCGCTCCGGACCCCTTGATGGTGTGCATGGCCCGGAAGACGCGATTGATCAGGTCGTTGTCATCCGGCGTTTCCTCGAGGTCGAGCAGGGACGTTTCCAGCTCGGCCAGCAGCTCGCCGGCTTCTTCGCGATACGTTGCAATTGCTTGTTCCATCATATTAACACCTCAGGGTCAAGGGGCCAGGGTCAAGGGTCAAGGGTCAAGGGTTTTTGGAAAGCGAACTAATTAATCCCATGAGCATTTTGCCGATTTCAGCCCGTTCAAGTTCCAGTATTGAATATTCATCTACTGACAGGTATCCCAAATCGCGACTAAGCATTAGAAATGTCTCTATCTCACCTAAAGAACCTTTTGCAATATAGAGAAACTGCAGATACTCCTTGCGATGGTTGCGTTCATAGCCTTCTGAAATATTTGCCGGCACTGAAGACGCTGCCCGTCGCAACTGCGACGTAATGCCATAACGTTCATCTTGTGGAAATTTGTTGGTCAACCGGTAAACACCAAGAGTCAGGTCATAACTTTTCTGCCAAACACCAAGTTTTTTAAACCCGCTCATAATTGCCTCTTTTTTGAGGGGCCAAGGGCAATCTAGGGTCCAGGGGCCAGGGTCAAGTAGAATCAAAGATTTTGTTTTTCCCTGGACCCTTGACCCTGCCTTTCTCACCCCAGCACTTTTTTTACCACCGCAATCAACTGCTCGGGCTTGAATGGCTTGACGATCCAGCCGGTGGCGCCGGCTGCTTTCCCCTCACCCTTTTTACTGTCGTTCGATTCGGTCGTCAGCATGACTATCGGAATGAACTTGTTCAAAGTTCCGGCACGGACCCCTTTGATGAGACCGATGCCGTCCATGTTGGGCATGTTAAGGTCTGTCAACAGCATATCGACCTTCTGGGTAGTCAGTTTATTGAGGGCGTCCTTGCCGTCAACCGCCTCGACTACATCATAGCCGTTCTGTTTTAGGGTAAATGCCACCATCTGCCGAACACTTGCCGAGTCATCGGCCGTCATGATCAATTTTGCCATTAGTTGGTTCCTCCAAACCATATACAGGTAGAATCGTTGTTATACTTGCAGACCGAACGCCGTTCCGCGCCGCTGCTGATTATAATGTTTGCCAGAGCCTGCGGCTGCAGGCCGTGATATGAAAAAGTCTTGCCGCTCCGAGCGGCGCTCTTGCAGGCTGAACAGAGAATCTGCACACCGGTGATGTCCATTTCAACTTCGGGGTCAAACTCGATCGCAACATTTTTGGATGCTGCCAGCGCATCTGTCATGATGCGCGAAAATTCACCGGCGGTTTCAATCGTCAGGCGATCACCGCTGGTGATTATTATTTCGCCGTTTTCGCGAACTGAACTGTTGAGTGGCATGGTGAACTCCTTTAAAACATATCGACATTATCCCCGAATTCCGAATCATCCGAACTGCTCTTTGCCGCACTCTCTGCGACATCGGCACTCTGTCCGCTCCGCTTGCGGGCAAGAGCCTCGTGAATATGCCGTTCGCTCTCCATCGTATAGCGCTTTTCCATGTAGCGTAAATTTTCCTTGAACTCGGTGCTGGCCGGAACTATCCGACGAGCCTGGGCGACAATCTGATCAAGGGCCGCCAACACACCGCCTGACATCTCTTTGGTCCGTTCATGCACATCGATTCCAGAGGTCACCTTCTCGACATCGTCGGTCAGAGAGACAACCCGGCCATTCAAACCTGATAGGATCGAAAAAAGATCTTTGTTCATGCCGGCCAGGGCCCGAAGAATCTCGGATGCCTCTCCCTGCATCGACATAACCCTGCTGCCTAGCTGTTCCTCTTCGTTTTCGGCATCCAGAGACAGATGTTCGGTAGCGGTATTAATATTCTTCAGAGTCACGGCAACGGAGTCGGTCTGCCTTACCGCTTCGTCGGAAAGACGTTTGATCGCTTCGGCCAGCACCCCTAGAGCTGCGCCTTCCGGTCCGGTATGGGCGGCCTTGACCTGGGCATTAAGGGCGATCAGCTCAATTTCGGAGCCGATCGCTTCGATATCCGTAACAAAGGCGGCTATCTCGCCGATTGTTTGAGCAACCTTTTTCATCGTGTCGGACATATCCCGATCCGCCCAAGCGCATGTGGAGAGCGCTGCGGTTATCGCGGTCATCCCCTGACTCATTACATCCACAAAGGAGGTGCCGGACGAGTCCGCCACGCCGGCGACATTGCGGGTTTCATCCGCCATCTGGGACTGTTTGCAGGCAACATCGCGCAGATTGTCCACAATCGTACGGACAGCGGTATACAGTTCGCCTGAAGCAAAGCGGAGCTGGGCTTCCTGAAGTTCACAAACATCGCCGGACTCAACTATCAGCGCCATACGCCGCTTTTCATCGTTCGCGGCGGCTCCGGAACCGGCCAGATCTTTTAACAGCCTGTCCAGCGCTTCGACAACATGCTCCACCTGCTGACGGGTCATGTCATGCATCTGCATCGACGCGACCACTTCGCTGATGTAATTGGTAACATCGGCCGATATTGCTGAAACCGTGACACCGAATTGCGTGCAGCGTCCATTAAGCGACATCAGTTCGTGCAGACTTGAAGCGGTGCTGGTAAGTGAGGAAGCGACCGTGGCATCCTGGGCGGTCTCTGAAGAACGCACGCCGGCAAGACTGGAGTTGATCGTTGTTGCCAGCAGTTGACGATGGGCCAGTATGGCCGCCGACTTGTCGTTGACCTGATGGGAAAGTTTTTCAACATCCATGGCAAGATTTACGAAACCGCTCCCCATCTCGCCCAGGCGGGCGCTTTCGATCTTGGTGGAGATGCTCAGCATCCGGAGGGCCTTGTTCATCTTCTGAAAGCCTTCCAGCGGTTCATACAGATCATCCAACAGGCCATTAACCCGTTCCAGGGTACCGCAGCTATCCGAGCTGCGGGTGCGGGCCTCAGTCAGATAAGCCTCCATGTCGGTCACCATCTGCTGCAGACGTCCGGTCAGCGACTGTACGGTGTCGCCGGAGACAACCGCCACCAACTGGTTCGACATCCCGGAAATTTCCGTCGAACGTTGATAAAACGACTGCATCTGCGAGCCGATCTGTAGAAACTCGTCTTCCGTAGTGCCGGCCATCCGCCGCAACGTTTCTATTTCCGGCGAGAGAGCATCCCGCCAAGCTGCGAGGACTTCGGCGCCGGCGGCCACGTTGGAGGATGAAAATTGTAAAGTTTCCGGGTATGACATAGAGGTTCCCTTCACTTAACCAGTTTGAGCGCCCGCAGTTCCTTGATCAGTTTCTGTTTGCTGAGCGGCTTGACGATGAAGGCATCCGCTTCGCATGTATTGAAGGACTTGATAACAGTGTGCGGGTCATCCAAGGCCGTAGTCATGATAACCTTTACCGCAAGATTGGCGGGGATGCCCATCTTCCTCTCCAGGGCGCGAATGCACTGCAGCGCCTCCATTCCGTCAACTTCCGGCATCATTATGTCCATGAAAATCACATCGTACGGACGCTTTGATTCATGGGCCAGACTAAACGAATCTATCGCTTCCTGGCCGTTCACGGCGATATCGCAGTCACCCTCCGGAGAAAGCAGCTCTTTAAGTATGCGACGGGACAACAGATGATCTTCGGCAATCAGACATTTCACGGGCGCTCTCCTTCTATCATGGAGTACTGATTTTGATGGTTACATTGAAACAACTGCCGCCGGTAGCAGTACTCTCGGCCCAGACTCGGCCATTCAGCAGCGCAGCATTCTGACGGGCGATGGCAAGTCCCAGTCCCACTCCTTCATGGCGACGGGTGTAGGTGCCGTCCCCCTGCACAAACGGCTCAAAGATCTGTTCGATCATGCCGGCCGGAATTCCTATTCCGCTATCTATTACCGTACAAAGGAGCAGATCCTCCCCACTCTCCGTACAGATACGCGAAACCGCCAGGGAGACCGCGCCACGTTCGGTAAACTTGAGCGCATTGCCGAGCAGGATTTCAAAAATACGGCACATTTTTTCACGGTCGGTCCAGATCTGTCGCGGCAGGTCATCGGCTAATTGCAGATCAAGCGCAAGCCCCTTCCTGACAAAGAGGGGACGCTGGTTGTCGATGATTGTCCGCAGGAGAACTTGCGGGTCCACCAGATCATGAAGAAGTGTTCCGCCACCTTGAGCATTTGCGGCATTGAACGTCAGCAACTGATTGATCAACACCATCATGCTGTCCGCCGATTGGCGCGCCATGGAAAGATACTCCGCGGCCGCGCCGGTCAACCCATTGTCTGCAAGCAGTTCAAGTGAACCGATAACGCCGTTCATCGGAGTACGCATTTCGTGAGAAACAGTGGACATGAATGTGCTCTTGGAGATAGCGGCCTGCTGAAGCGCCGCTCTCGTATAATCGAGTTCGACCATCGACTCTTTAAGTTCGGCTGTCCGCTTGATTACCGTCTCTTCCAGTTCGGTACGATAATTCTTTTCCATCCTCTGCAGTTTTGAATAGTTAACCGCCCGCAGAACTATTTTGCGCAGATGGTCGAAATCGAACGGCTTGCAGATAAAATCGAAAGCGCCGTTTTTGATGGCATTGACGGCCATTTGCAGCTGTGCATGACCGGTCATCAGGATAACCGGAATATCCGGCAAGGATTCGTGAACCCGCGCTAAAAAGACGATTCCATCCTCTCCCGGCATCATGACATCGCTGATAATGGCGTCAAACTGTTCCATCACCAAAATTTTGCAGGCTTCCGCCACATCCTCGGCACAGGTGACGCGGAAATTGTACTTCCTGAGACAGAGTGAAACCATCTGTCGTATTTCTGGCTCGTCGTCCACAACCAGAACATGCGGCATCTGCGGCTCTGCCGGTTGTTCGACTTCAATGGGTTGTGACTCTTCTATGGACATGGCGAAACCTCTTTGTTACAGCTTGAAATCTTTCTTCGTCGATATCACAAAATCCCTTTTGGCAGCTTCCTGCTGATGGCAGCCAAAACAGGTGGAAACCGGATCAAGACCGCTCGACTTGCCATCGGCGCCAAAACCGGCAAACAACCAGCCGCCGGTTTCCGTATGCCGTTTGTCCTTCTGCATCAGCACAACCATATTTTTGGGACCGTCAACGGAAGAATCTTTCTTGATTGTGAAAAATTCAACAACGATGCGGCTCCCCTCGGCAAATCTGTTATCGGCAAGATATCCGCTCTGAGCCTTTTTGTCGGCGTATATGTAATGAATTCCATAAAAGAGCGAGTTTTTGTCGGTGACTACCTTGCGCTCGCTTTTCTTCCAGGCGGCATACCCCTTGGGAAGCGCCGGAGAAGCCGCTTCAGAGGAGGCGGCAAGGCACAAAAACAGAAGGGACATCAGTAAAACAGCAGATTTCATAATGAAGCTCCGTAGTGAATTATTTGAGCTTATTCTATACTATTATTATCCTTTTTGTCACGTACCGATGCCGAGGCAGAATCGGAATCATGGGGGCAGCCACCTGTATCGCCATTCACTTTTTCCTGCATGCCGGCACGCGCCAACTGGTCCGACAGAGCCGCCGCATGTTCGGCTGAAGCGCGTATCAGAGCCACACATTGCAAGAGTTCGCCATTGCCGGGATCATCTCTGTCGATCAACGAGCAGGCCCCCATAACCGTGGTCAGGATATTGTTGAAATCATCCGCCATCCCGCCAGCCAGAGCGGCCATTGATTCCGGTATTTTCGGATGGGTTGTACGTTTTTTGCGTGATTTTTTCATGGCTTTTTCAGGGTCAAGGGTCAAGGGTCAAGGGTCAAGGGTCATGGGTCGTGGGTCAATGATACTGCCTTTACTTGCCCCTTGCCCCTTGCCCCTTTTTTTTCTAATATTTTTCAAACGCTTCATCCAAGTCATCAGCCCCGACGTGTCCGAGATTAATGTGGACTCCGCCGATTTTCCCGGCACCTTTGGCTGTTTTTCCTGTTTTGCGATACGTCGATTGATCCGCTGTTTGACGGCTTGATGCAATTTGTTTTGGCACCGCCTGGCGCGGCGCCGGCAAGGCTTTCTGCTGTCCGGCATCAAGTGTAAAAAATGCTATGGTCGCTTTCAGCTGTTCGGCCAAACCGGAAAGCTCCTCAGTAGTGGAGGCCATCTCTTCGGCAGCGCTGGCATTCTGCTGGATAACCATGTCAAGCTGCTGGATCGCCTTATTGATCTGTTCCGCACCGCTATCCTGCTCTTTGCTGGAAGCGCTGATCTCCTGCACCAGTTCGGCGGTTCTCTGGATGTCCGGCAGCATCTTGCCGAGCATGTCACCGGCTTTCTCGGCAATGGCTACGCTGCTGGTTGAGAGTTGGCTGATTTCGCCGGCGGCAGACTGGCTCCGCTCGGCAAGTTTTCTAACTTCGGAGGCAACAACCGCAAAACCTTTGCCATGCTCACCGGCCCTGGCCGCTTCTATGGCGGCGTTTAAGGCAAGAAGATTTGTCTGTCTGGCAATTTCCTCGATAATTGAGATCTTTGTGGCAATCTGCTTCATGGCGGCTACGGTTTCAATGACCGCTTTCCCCCCCTCTTTGGCATCCACTGCGGACTTCATCGCTATTTTTTCGGTCTGCATGGCATTATCGGTATTCTGACGAATGCTGGAAGCCATCTCTTCCATGCTGGATGAGACTTCCTCGGCGGATGCCGCCTGTTCTGTCGCACCCTGAGACATCTGCTGAGCGGTGGAGGACATCTCCTGACCGCCGGATGCGACGTTATCGGCAGCAACCTGGACTTCCATAACGACCTCTTTCAACTTGGCTACCATGGCGGCCAGAGATTCCATCAAGCCGTCGGCGTCGCTCCGTTTCTTGAGTTCCACCATCAGGTTGCCCTGAGATACTTTTCTGGCATTTTCGGTAATGCCGTTAGTCGCTTCTATCAGAAAATTGAGGTTGTTTTTGATGCCGTTAAAGTCGCCATTGTAGTTATCGCTGATGATCTTGGGCATGTCGCCCTTGCTGATACGGTCGACGTATTCTGCGGCAACGTTCAGCGGCCCGATTACTGCGTCAAGGGTGTCATTGACACCGGCAATTATCTTCCGGAAGTCGCCCTGGTGTTTGCCGGCATCCGCACGAGCAGCAAGCTTGCCTTCCACGGCAGCCTTTGAAAGCATATCGGCATCGGCAACCAGCGCGTTGACAGCATCAATACAAACGTTGAGGTTGTTTTTGATTTCGTTGAAGTCCCCCTTGTAGTCGTCGGTGATTCTCGGAGGGATGTCGCCTTTGGAGATACGATCCACATATTCGGCGGAGACATTGAGCGGACCGATCACGGCATCCAGGGTCGCATTCATTCCGTGAATGATCGGCTGAAACTCGGCCGGCACAATTTCGACATTTCCACGAGTAGCCAACTTGCCCTGAATGGCGGCTTCGGTCAGACGGGCGGCTTCTCCAATCAAGGCTGTCAATGTTTTGCCAACCGAGCGAACGATCATAAATCCGAGACTTATCCCGACCAACAACGCGATTGCGGCCAGAACAATAATGATTACAGTCATGCTGCGGTTAATTTTATCGACCGCCACCAACATCGCATCCTTCGACTTGTCCGCATCCTCGGCAATTTTCTGTACCTGGGACTCCATTTTATGGATTGCTTCCTTCGATTCATTTATGGCGACGTTTGCCTCACTGGTGGTCTTGATTTTTCCGGCTTTGATTTTCTCGATTACCTTGGGAAAGGCTGCCGAGTAATGCGCCAACTCGGCTCGAATCGACGTTGTGATCTCCTTCGCCTTGACCGAGAATTGTCTCTCTGATTCTTCACCCTTTTCCATTGCGGCAAGAATCGTATCAATCTCGATCAGACGTTTTGTGCAATGCTCCAGAGTATCGCTCCATTTTTTCGCGTAATCATCAACCTTTGCGGAGGAGTCGATATTGATAAAAGCATCTTTCTCGTATCTGCGCAGCATGTTGACGTTGGCCCGCGAGCGCTGGGCCAACTCCACAATCATGCCCTGATGTTTATCCAATTTCTCAGCTCCGGCGCTCACTTTCCTAAGTCCGTACAAACCGCTTAGAGCAACCAGTATGAGCAACAGTATGACCGCGCCGAAGCCTATACTCAGTTTTCTGCCAACTGTCATATTGTTAAAGCCCATTTAATTACCCTCCTTTAGATTTGTATTACAAGGAGTGTACCAAGAAAGAATCAAGGGTCAAGCGACAAAGAGCAAAGGTTATTTCATGGGGGGTTACGCGAATTATACAGAGGATTGAATCTTATTGGTTGGCATGGATACATGTAACATGTTACGCCATTACGAGTTACATGTTACACCTAATAGTGTTGCATGTTACAAGAATGCTTCGGAAATTAAATCCTATTCCGCATGGGTACGGTCACAAACCGCACCTCTACAGAGAATCTTTCTAGGGGCGAAACGACATTTTATGTTCCCGGACAAAAGCCATCTCGATATCGGATGCCTTTACATTCAGGCCGGTCATCGACAGGTAACGGAACCCCCCTTCGATGCTGTTTTCAATCATACTATGCGCTCCGTCTTTCTGCTCGTTTATTGTTTCCGTGACACCGCCAACCGTCAGCTGTACATTTTCATACAGGACCGTCTTTGCGTTGATCTTGGCATTGGCGGCATCATCGGCCTTGCCACGAATCGCCATGATGCGGTCAGTCAACTCGGCGCCCTTCTTCCGATACTCGATGATTTCCGACAGCGTCTGAGTCAGCTTGATTTTGCTCTGCGTTTCAGCCAGCTCGACTGACAACTGTTCCATTTCTTCAAGATCACGATAATCGACACCGGCATGCAGCTTTGTATGCTGTGACGATGCCGAGCCGAGCTTTTTGGCCTCTATGCCGCCAAGAGCAATATAGGTACCGCCGGAGATAGCCCCTTTGTCCACTACGATTTTCCCGAGCGATCTGATGGTACAGTCATGGATTTCCACTCCAACAATAACGTCACCGGCGCACTCCACAACCACATCGTGAATAAAATTGGCCTGTAGCGTCCCGCCGCAGACGATGGTGCCTTTCCCCTGGCCATCCATGCCGCAGAAAGAGATATCGCCATCACTGATAATTTTGCATACGCCGATGTTACCGCTGACCTTTAACCCTTTGGTCGCCGTAATATCGAAATTGTCCAGCACATCGCCGCGCACTTCGACAACGCCTTTGAAATTGATCGAGCCGATTCTGAAATTGACATCCCCCTTGACGAGATATTCTTCCTCGACGGAGATCTCTCCTGCCGCCTGGCAGAAGCGTCCGGTAGCAGAGGCAACCAGAGCGATGCCATCCTCTCCGACAATAATATTTTTGCCGATGGTCACATGCATCGGCTTGCCCGGCTGAGCAGGAATCGGCAAACCCATGATGTTTCTGCCCGGTGTGCCGAGCCCGGCCGGAATGATGCGGCCAATTTCATCGCCGGAGGATACGTTGATAAATGTTTGTACGATGTGCATGTCAATGCTGGTCTCACCGTCGTCGCCTTCATCTACTACAACTGACGGCTGCAGGGATAAAGAGATGCACTCATCGTCGCCGTTCACCGGCGGCGTTCCGAAGGCCAGCAGCATATCGATCTGCTGTTGACCGGCAGCGGCCTTGACGGTAAATTCATCGAAAGCATGCTGATCGATCCCTTCCCGGACGTTGTACTGATTGAGAAAGGCGGACAGTTCGTCACGGGTCATCATTGAACCCAGGTTACGCGGGATATAGCTGCAGCGGCACTCCAGGCGATCATCCGGTATCCGCAGATACAGGCTGTAGCCGAGCTTTTTGATTTCACTGCCTCCGACGGCGGGTGTATCGCCAGAATGCGCCGGTTCGAGCTGATCAGTCATGAAATCCTCCCTGATAACTTACTGTATTTATCGGCAATCACAGCATTTTCTGAAATAGTTCAACGAAAATATTTAGTAACACTCAAAATCATCTTTACCCCAGCTGCCGGTAGAGTGTCATGCGACTGATACCGAGCAGGCGTGCGGCGCGAGCCTTGTTGCCGCCGGATGCGGTCAGCGCTTCTTCGAGAGACATTTTATCGGCAGAAGCGGCTGGAGAGATTGCCGCATTTTTTACGGATGCCGGAATAAGCGGCACACTGTCCAGCAGATCCTGCGGCAGATCGCTTACCGCTATAACTGAGGATTTGCAGAGGATACAGGCATGTTCGACGGCATGTTCCAGCTCACGAACATTGCCGGGCCAGCCGTAGGAGCTAAAAAGGGTCATCACATCATGCGAAACCGAGGAGACCGCCTTGGAAAATATGGTGTTGAATTTGACGATAAAGTGAGCGATCAACAGATCGAGATCGTCAAGACGGCTCCTTAATGGCGGCAGATCGAGGCGCACGACATTCAGGCGATAGTACAGATCCTGCCTGAAAGTCCCCTGGCTGACCTTTTCTGCCAGACTCTGGTTGGTCGCGGCAATAATGCGAACATCCACCTTGATAGAATTCGACTCGCCTACCCGCTCGAATTCGCTTTCCTGCAGTACGCGCAAAAGGCGCATCTGAACCGCAAGCGAGATATCGCCGATTTCGTCAAGAAATAGTGTGCCGCCATGCGCTTTTTGAAAACGGCCGATTTTATCCGAAATGGCGCCGGTAAAGGCACCGCGCACATGACCGAACAGTTCGCTTTCAAGAAGATGCTCCGACAACGCCGAGCAGTTGACCTTTACAAACGGCCCCTTCGAGCGCGCTCCACTTTCATGCAGCGCCGCAGCGACCAGCTCTTTCCGGTGCCGCTTTCGCCAAAGATCAGTACCGTGGTCGGCAGGTCGGCGAGTGATTCAATCATTGAATAAACCCGCTGCATAGCTCCGGAAGCTCCGATAATGCCGTGATACCTCCCCCGCTTTTGCAGCGTACGCTCCAACTCCACCAGCGCGGATTCATCACGGATAACCGCCACGGCGCCGCTGATCGTACCGTCTGACTCGGCCACCGGCGTTGCCGTGACACTCACTACACGAATTTTACCGCCAGAGCCGCGGCACTCGATGCGCCGCATTTCACGGGGGGCTTTGCCGCCAAGCGCTTCAAGCAGAACAGCCTGGCACTCACCGCCACATCCGGAATGAAAATCCGCGGCATCGTTGCCTATCAGATCATGATGGTATCCGCAGACCCGCTCTGCCGTCGAATTGAACTGCGCCAGGCGGCCATTTTGATCAACCATGATGATGCTGTCGGAAACCGTCCGGAAGATGGCGTCGAGGTTGGCGCGATACCTCTCCCGTTCGTCACTGAGCGCCTTCGCGTTCAGGGCGTGACGCGTAACCGCGATCAGCGTTTCGTAGCGCACCGGTTTGGTAATGTAATCGAACGCTCCCAGCCGCACCGCCTCTACGGCCGATTCCAATTTCGGGGAACCGGTAAACATGACCACCTGTGTAGCCGGCACGGCCTCCTTTATCTCGCGAAGCAGGTCAAGCCCGCTCTCACCGGCCAGCATGATGTCGATAAACGCCAGATCGTAACGGGAACTCCGAATCAGCTCCCGGCCATTTTCAAAACAGGATGTTGACTCGACATGATACCCCTCCTTTTTCAGAAGCGTTCCAAGAGTAAAGCAGATCCCCTCTTCATCATCGATAAGCATTATGCGTTGTTGCGGTTGCTGCATCGGCACTGATTGTCACCTCGCTGTCATATCGGAATAAAGTGGAAAGTAAGCCTTGAAGGTCGTGCCGACGTTCAGGCTGCTTGACAGTTGTATGCCTCCGCCATGCGACTTGACAATACCAAGCACGGCTGACATCCCCAATCCGCGACCGGCGAATTTTGTTGTATAAAACGGTTCAAACACCCGCCGCTGCGTATCTTCATCCATTCCACATCCGGTATCGGTCACTTCAAGACACGCGTATTCGCCATGCGGAATGTCTCCTCCGATAAAACCGGAATCAAAATCCTCTGTTTCAACGGTTGTTCTGTTCAACCTGACGGTTATTGTTCCTAAATCATCTCCGATCGCCTCGGCGGCATTAGTAATGAGATTCATGATAATCTGCTGGATCTGGCTACTGTCCCCGACTATTTCAGGGATGTCGGACCTGAGATGCAGATCAAAAGAGACATTCTTTTTAATGGCCGAGAGAAGCATTTTCACGATCTCATCCACGGCCAGCCACAATTTTATTTTTATTTTGATCTGTTCGCTCTGTCCGGCATAAGCCAACATCTGACGACAAAGATCGGCTGCGCGGTTCGCCGCTGTTTCAATCTGCTGGACATGTGCGGTATGGCTCATACCGGCATCGATATTTTCCTTGCTTATGTAGCAATGTCCGAGAATGATCGTCAGAATATTGTTAAAATCGTGAGCAATGCCGCCGGCAAGAACGCCCAGGCTTTCCAGCTTCTGAGTCTGCTGAAACTGCTTTTCCATGGCCTGAAGCTGTCTTTCCGCCAGCTTGCGACTCGTAATATCTCGGCAGGAGCCGTACACATTGCCGTCGGGAAGTAGCACCACATTAAGATCAACCGATATTTGAGTACTATTGTTGTGTACGAATGATGCTTCATCGAGGACACTTTTCCCCTTAAGCGCCCTCTTGAAAATGAGCTGCGCTCTTTTCTTCAACGGTGCCGGGACAAGTTCGGTAAAATTCGCGCCAAGCAGATTATCGCGGTTTAAACCGACCAGTTCGCATGCTCTCTCGTTTACATAAATCAGGCAGCCTTGAGGGTTTGTGACAAATACGGCATCGGCGGCATTTTCGAGCACCGTGCGAAATCGGGCCACGCTTAATCGAAACTCATCTTCGGCTTCCTTGCGGCTGGTAATATCGGTAAAAATGGTGGCAAATTGTCCCGGTTGCGGAGAGTAGGCATCAATCTCAAAATGGCGCAACAGATCGACGGAATAATTCTCGAAATGTACCGATTTTCCGGTTAACGCCACGGCGCCGTACAGATCGATCCAATACTGCTCTATCGCAGGAAGTACTTCCCGCACCCTTTTGCCGATTATGTCATCACCCCGCAAACCGGTTAATGCCTCGAATGCAGGATTAATTTCCAGAAAGCGGTAATCGGACGGTTCCCCCTGATCATCGCAAATTATTTCATGAAGAGCGAAACCGCTTTGCATGCATTGAAACAGCATTCGATACCGTTTTTCACTCTGCTGCAGCTCTTCATGCATTTTTTGCTGTTTAACGTTCATGACTGCTCCATAATCAGGTTCTGCGGTTGACAGCCTTGGAATATAGTACATTTTCAGCACTTCGCAATAGAATTAAATTGAATAATCCGCAACAATATTGACCTGACCTTCAGAGTAAGGTACTTTATGACACAGATTGACCAAAAGGAAGGATGCATTCCGCTATGAAACGCCCATCATGGGATCAGTATTTTATGGACATAACCCGCCTTGTGGCGACCCGTTCCTCCTGTCTGCGCCGCCAGGTGGGAGCTGTATTGGTCAAGGATCGCAACATTCTGGCCACCGGTTACAACGGCGTTCCGACCGGGATTACCCACTGTGAAGCAGCCGGCTGCCTGCGCGAGCGGCTCGGGGTCCCGTCCGGGGAGCGGCACGAACTCTGCCGTGGTCTGCACGCCGAGCAGAACGCCATAATTCAGGCCGCCAAGCACGGCACCAATATCGACGGCGCCACCCTGTACTGCAACACCATGCCCTGTATTATCTGCACAAAGATGATTATCAACGCCGGTATAATCAGAGTGATCTACGGCGAAGGGTATGCCGATGAGCTGGCGCGCGAAATGATCGCCGAGGCGAACATCGAAGTGGTTCATTTTTCCGCGCAAGATAAAGGCGAAACGCCATGAAATGTCCCTTCTGCGGCAATCCGGACAGCAAGGTAATCGATTCAAGACCCGACAAAGGGGGTACCGCCATCCGTCGCCGGCGGGAATGCGAAGAGTGCACCAAGCGTTTCACCACCCACGAACGAGTGGAAGAGATGCTGCCTCAGGTCTGCAAAAAAGATGGCCGCCGTGAACCGTTCGACCGCATGAAAATCATCTCCGGCATCAAAAAGGCCTGCGAAAAACGCCCCATTCCGGTCGAGGATATCGAGCAGATGGTCGATCGCCTGGAAACGCGCCTTCAGGAATCGACGGATAAAGAGATATCGACAACCGCTATCGGTGAATGGATCATGAAGGAGCTGCACGGCATGGATGAGGTGGCCTACGTACGTTTCGCCTCGGTCTACCGCTCGTTTCGCGACATCGGCGAATTTATGCAGGAACTGCAGGATCTTGTTAAATCAGGGTCAAGGGGCCAGGGGCCAGGGCCAAGTAATTCAAAGGCTTTTTCTTGACCCTTGACCCTTGACCCTTGACCCTGGTTTTGACCCTTGCCCCTCAAAAGAGGTTCCATGTCAAACGACATCACATACATGAAACGCGCCTTGACACTGGCAAAAAAAGGTATCGGAAAAACATTCCCGAACCCGGCAGTCGGCTGCGTCATTGTTAAAAATGGGACCGTTATCGGCGAGGGGTGGCATAAACGGGCCGGTGGACACCATGCCGAGATTCATGCCCTGGAAATGGCTGGCGATAAGGCGCGGGGAGCGGACGTTTATGTGACGCTGGAGCCATGCAGCCATACCGGCAAGACCCCTCCATGCAGCGAAGCGCTGATACGGGCAGGGGTCAAAAAGGTTGTGGCCGGCATGAGCGATCCGAACCCGCAGGTAAATGGCGGTGGATTAAAGGCTCTGCAACAGGCCGGGATCGAGACGTTCTGCGGAATAATGGAAGAGGAGTGCCGCGCCATCAATCGCCCCTTTTTGAAATTCATAACGACCGGACTGCCGTACGCCACCTATAAATGCGCGATGACTCTGGACGGCAAGATTGCCAGCGTCACCGGCGAATCCCGCTGGATCAGCTGTGAAGCGTCGCGCAAAACCGTGCACCGGATGCGTGCCGCCAGCAACGCGATCATGGTCGGAGTTGATACGATTATTTCCGACAACCCACAGCTGACCGTTCGCCATGTCAAGGGGAGCAATCCTCTCAGGGTAGTCGTGGACAGCCGCCTCCGCACACCGGAGAGTGTTGCCGTATTAAGCGGAGGTCTGGCTCAGGGAACCATGATTGCAACCACCGAAACCAACCCGAGGGTTCATGCCCGCTACCTGAAAAGCGGCGCCAGGATATTGGTCTGCAGTTCCGATAACGGCAGGGTAAATCTGCATGACCTCTGGAGCAAATTGGGCAGCCTCGGCATCCAATCGCTGCTGCTCGAAGGGGGAAGCCATCTGGCTGGAGAGGCCCTCAGACTAGGATTGATTGATGAATGTGTGTTCTTTTATGCCCCCAAGGTGTTAGGGAGCGACGGTTTTTCTCCCTTTGCCATCACCGGCACCACCGACATGGCACACTCAATACCGTTTCGCAATCTTGATGTTCGGCGCGTCGGCACCGATCTGATGGTCACCGCGCGCCCGGAGAATATATGTTTACCGGACTGATTGAAGATACCGGCCAAGTGGCCGCATTTCACCGCAAGAGCGAGGCCGGTCTGCTGACCGTGGATACGGCCCTGCCAACCGCCGATATCGCCATCGGCGATTCAGTCGCCGTCAACGGCGCCTGCCTGACCGTAACCGCGAAGAGCGACCATGCCCTTACCTTCGACGTTTCTCCGGAAAGCCTCTCCCGCACAACCATCGGAAAGCTCACGAGCGGCAGCCGCGTGAATCTGGAGCGGGCCCTCAGGCTGGGAGACCGGCTGGGAGGACATATCGTCAGCGGGCACATTGACTGCGCGGGACAGCTGATCCGCTCCGAAAACCGTTCCGGCAACCACCAGCTGCAGTTTACCCTGCCTCCTGACCACGCCCGCTATCTGGTGGAAAAGGGTTCGGTAACAATCGACGGCATCAGCCTGACGGTCAATGCGGTCACCAGGGACGGCTTCTCGGTCAACATCATTCCGCTCACTTACGACAGCACAACGCTGAAATATTTGCGGGTAGGAGAACAGGTCAATATTGAAACCGATATCATCGGAAAGTATGTGGAACGCCTGACCTCCCCCTGGAAGTCCGAAGGCGGCTTGAGCATGAAAACACTTGCAGAGAATGGATTTATTTAACACAGGGGCAAGGGTCAAGGGTCAAGGGTCAAGTAAAGGCTTTAAACCTTGCCCCTTGCCCCTTGACCCTGATTTTAGAAAGGAAAACACATGTCCGTATCAACTATTGAAGAAGCAATCGAAGACATCCGACTTGGCAAGATGGTCATCCTGGTCGACGATGAGGATCGTGAGAACGAAGGTGATCTGACACTGGCCGCCGAAGCAGCCACGCCGGAGAACATCAATTTCATGGCAAAATACGGCCGCGGGCTGATCTGCCTGACTCTTACGCCGGAAAAATGCGATGAGCTGGGGCTGCGCCCGATGGTGCGCGATAACACCTCGCCTTTTGAGACCGCTTTCACCGTGTCGATTGAGGCGAAGCACGGCGTGACCACCGGCATTTCGGCCGCCGACCGGGCCCTCACTATTGTGACAGCCGTTGCTGATGGTGCCTCAGCCAATGACCTGGTCAGCCCGGGCCATATTTTCCCGCTAAGAGCCCGCAAAGGGGGCGTACTCGTGCGTCTCGGCCAGACCGAAGGCTCCGTCGATCTGGCCCGCCTTGCAGGTCTGAAACCGGCCGGAGTCATCTGCGAAATCATGAACGACGACGGCACCATGGCCCGCATGCCGGAACTGAAAGTTTTCGCAAAAGAGCACAACATAAAAATCTGCACAATTGCCGATCTGGTGGCATATCGCCTCAAGAACGAACGGCTGGTGCGCACGGTCGCCGAAGCACGCCTTCCGTCCTCTTTCGGAGGTGAATGGCGGGCCATCGGCTTTGAGAACGAAATCGACCATCTTGAACATATTGCCCTGGTAAAAGGGGAGCTGAAAAAGGATCAGCCGGTTCTGGTCCGGGTACATTCGGAATGCCTGACCGGAGATGTCCTCGGCAGCCAGCGCTGCGACTGCGGAGCACAGCTGCATAAGGCCATGGAACAGATCGCCGCCGAAGGGTGCGGAGTAATACTGTACATGCGGCAGGAGGGACGCGGCATCGGACTGGTCAACAAACTGAAGGCTTATGAACTGCAGGATCACGGGCGTGACACGGTGGAAGCCAATATTGAGCTCGGCTTCAAGGCCGATCTGCGCGACTACGGGATCGGCGCCCAGATTCTGCTGGCTCTTGGCATCACCAAGATCCGCCTGCTGACCAATAACCCGAAAAAACTGATCGGCCTGCAAGGGTACGGTATCGATATAGTTGAGCGGGTTTCTATTGAGTCGGAACCGACCGATACCAACCGGGACTATCTTGAGACTAAACGCGAAAAGATGGGGCATCTGCTGGAGAACCTGTAATGAAAATACTTCTGCACACCTGCTGCGGCCCTTGCACCCTCTTCCCGCTGCGGCAGCTGCGAACGGCCGGTCACGACGTGACCGGCTTTTTCTATAACCATAATATTCACCCTTATCAGGAGTATGTCAGACGGCGCGATACCGCTATGCAAATGGCGGAGCACGAAGCAATGCCTCTAATTGTGCGCGATGACTACGATCTGAAAGGTTTTCTGGCAAATGTTGCCGCTGATCCGGACAAGCGCTGCAGCTATTGCTATTCATCGCGCCTGCAGGCAACCGCACAGGCGGCTGCCGAAGGGGGGTTCGAGGCGTTCAGCGCAGCGCTGCTCTACAGCAGATATCAGAAACATGATGAAATTAAGGCCATTGGAGAACAGCTCGAGAGTGAATACGGGGTGGCGTTTTACTACCAGGATTTTCGACCTGGATGGCAGGAAGGAATCCGGCTTTCAAAGGAGCTGGGGCTGTACCGCCAGCAGTACTGTGGCTGTATTTACAGCGAGAAGGAGAGGTATATGCCGAAGACCGGGATGAGGGAAAAATGGATGAAGGTTTGATTTAATCATCTCTCATCTGTTCTCTTCCGGCTGTTTAGAAAATAGACAAAAAAAGCCCGTGCTGCCACGGGCTTTTTTTGTGCAAGCGATCTATGTCTCTAATTAGGCATGGATAGCGCTTACTGGACAGGTATCAACACACGCTCCGCAGTCGATGCAGGTATCGGCGTCGATAACACGCTTTGAACTCTGTTCGCTGATAGCGTTAACGGGACAGGAGTCCTCACATGCTGCACAGTTTGTGCAATCATCAGTAATAGTATGGGACACAATTTCACCTCCTTGTTAGATTAGCTCACCTGACGGTAAGCTAATTTGATTTACCATACCGATTTTTAAATGTCCAGCAAAGAAATTGACTCTCAAATATTCCGTCCTCACATATTTTGTTGAATTCATTTCACGATCCGTGTATATATCAAAAATGGTTTTATTAC